>CAMCJK010000026.1 GCA_945875075.1 Candidatus Fokinia solitaria
GTTGATCAAGATTCTATATATAAAGTACCACTTGAATATTATAAAGATGGATTAGATGTAGAATTGCTGAATATCTTTAATATAGAAGATAAGCCTATCATAGATCTATCAGTATGGGAGAATCTTATGTATATCTCAGATCATCCTGAGCAAAGTATTATAATAGATATTATAGGTAAATATAACATATTAGAAGATGCTTATAAATCTCTCACAGAAGCCTTCTATCATGCAGGACTAAATCAAAAATGTATTCAAACCTACAATTATTTTTTTTCCTGTTCAGTGCCTTTTATAGCAATTAAAAGATCTCCAACTATAACTGACTGCCCAACGGTGATAGGTATGATGTTCACAATGCCATCAATGGGGGATAAGATGATGTTTTCCATTTTCATAGCTTCAAGGATGACTATTGGCTGATCTTTAGATATGGAATCACCAATTTCTACTTTGATATCTCTAACCATACCTGGCATGTTTGCCATTACATCGCCTTTACTGTTTTTAGTTTCAAATTTCTTCATATATTTAGTTAGCTCACCTGCAGCAGGAGTCATAACTCTAGTCATTATGCTATGCCCCATATATGTGATTTTCATTGATAGTTTCTGTTTTTCAATCTGCAGACTATATGACTGACCATTGATATTACATTGGAATAATTTATTTCCTAAAATCCATTTACTAGTAATATATAAACGACGGTTTTCAAATGATATTTTATAGCCATCTTCAATTTGCCTGACTGTTACAGGATACTTTCTCTCATCTAGCATTACAACTAATCTCGTACCATGACTTTTTTGATAGGTTCTAAGCTGTTTATTGATAGTCATTGCCCGTTTTTGCTCTGTGAGAGCTATAAATAATGTAGCACTCAAAATAACGGCAGTTGCTTCATCATTGATAACTGGACCAGTGAAGCCACTTTTATGTTCTTCATCTAAGAAGTTTGTCGAAATATTTGCAGCAATATACTTTGGTGAAGATAGAATGGTTTGTAAAAATGGTATGTTATGAGATATTCCTCTGATGATATATTCACCCAATGCCTTTTGCATTTTATCTATACATTCTAACCTTGTAGGGGCATGAATACATGCTTTTGCAATCATGGCGTCATAGAACATACTAACCTCACCACCTTCAAAAACACCGCTTTCTATTCTCACACCTGCTTCTGATTTAGGAGCATTATATGTTGTGATACGGCCGATTGATGGTAGGAAGCCACATGAAGGATCTTCTGCATAAATTCTGCACTCTGTAGCCCACCCATCAATCTTTACATCTGTTTGTTTTATTGAAAGTTTTTCTCCACGAGCTATTCTTATCATTTGCTCCACTATATCAACTCCAGTTATAAGCTCAGTGACAGGGTGTTCAACTTGGAGCCTTGTATTCATCTCCATAAAGTAGAATTTCTTCTTTGAATCCACTATATATTCGACAGTGCCAGCTGAAAAATATTCAACTTTTTTAGCTAGTGATATTGCTTGGGCGTACATCCGCTTTCTAGTTTTTTCATCAATAAAAGCGCTTGGTGCTTCTTCTATAACTTTCTGATGATGTCTTTGTATAGAGCATTCTCTTTCGCCTAAGCATATATAGTTTCCATGTTTGTCACCTAAAATTTGTATTTCTATATGTCTAGGTCTCTCTATATATTTTTCGATAAATGTTCTTTCATCGGCAAAACTATTTCTAGCTTCATTTTTTGTTGAACTGAAAGCTTGTTGCATCTCTGTCTCATTTCGTACAATCCTAATGCCTTTACCACCACCACCAGCTACAGCTTTTAACATGATTGGATATCCTAGCTTTGCAGCTATTTTCAGTGCATCTTTTTCAGTCTTGATAGCTCCAATATACCCTGGAACAACATTCACACCTGCATCTTTTGCAATTTTTTTAGCCTGTATTTTATCCCCCATTTTACTTATGGAATCAGCAGATGGCCCTATAAATGTAATGTTGTTTTTCATGAGAGTATCAGCAAACTTTGCATTTTCTGAGAGAAACCCATATCCAGGATGGACTGCATCAGCACCAGATATCTTAATAGCATTTAAAATATTTTTGATATTTAAGTAACTTGAAGGTGCAGGGGAAGGGCCTATATATACAACCTCATCTGCCATGCGCAAATGTAGAGAATTTGTATCAGCATCAGAATAAACAGCTACTACTTGGATACCCATTTTTTTAGCTGTTCTAGCTATACGACAGGCTATTTCACCTCTGTTTGCTATCAATATTTTAGTTATCATTTTTTAACTTTTACACTATATATTTTTTAATATGATCAGTACAGGCTGTAGTTAAAATTCTGCCTTTTGCAGATCTGTTTATAAAGCCAATTTGTAATAAGTATGGCTCTATAACATCTTCAACAGTATTTTGATCTTCAGCAATTCCAGCGACTATTGTTTCTATGCCAATTGGACCACCATTACATGTTTTGAAAATGTAAATTAAATACTTGTGATCTAATATGTCAAGACCAATATTATCTATGTTTAGTCTAGCAAGAGCAGCTTTTGTTACTTGAATATCTATTGCATTATCAGCAAAGTCTCTTACCCGTCTCAAAAGTCTCAAAGCTATTCTTGGTGTGCCTCTAGAACGCCTTGCTATTTCTAGCGCTGCATCATCATTTATTTTAAAACAGACTTTATTAGAATGTTTTAGAATTATTCCTTGTAACTCTTCAGATGTGTAAAAGTCAAGACTTATTGGAATACCAAATCTATCTTTTAAAGGATTAGTTAATAATCCTAGTCTTGTTGTAGCACCAATTAATGTAAATTGTGGTAGATTGATTCTAAGCATTCTAGCAGTTGGGCCATCTCCTATTACTAAATCAAGAGCAAAATCTTCCATTGCAGCATATAATGATTCCTCAACTGCCCTATTCAATCTATGTATCTCATCTATAAACAGTACATCATTCTCCTGCAGATTAGTTAAGATTGCAGCTAAATCACTGACTTTATTGAGAATAGGACCAGCTGTTGTTTTAATATTTGCAGACATTTCATTAGCTATGATGACTGATAAAGTTGTTTTACCTAAGCCAGGAGGCCCATATATTAAAACATGGTCTAATACTTCCTTCCTTTTTTTAGCAGCCTCAAGAAAAACTTTCAAATTATCTTTTATGTTAGACTGGCCTATAAAATTATTAAGTGTTGATGGTCTTAGATTTATTAAATTATTCTCAACAAGTATTTCATCTTCTGACTCCGTACCAGATACCAATCTAGTCATATTATTTTTTCAAATACTAAAAATGTTTTCAGATATATTAACAAGCGTACCAAAAAATTAATTTATGGTGATATTTCTTGTCAGTAAAAAATGTTCTTTATTATGAAACTTTTATAGAGACAAGTATATCATAAGCATTATCTATTATTTTTTACTTATCAGATGAAACTCATTATATCAGATATATAATAATTATAAAAATAGGTGCTAGGATTTTTTCCATTTAATTGAACAGCCTATACTTGGATATTGCTTGAATGTTATTTCCTTATCATTAGCAAGTAGTTCCATAGCTATAAATAGTTCTCTGGTTGCATTAGGTACATCATTTTTACCAGCAGAATCAAGCCTTCCTCTATATTGCAATAATAAATTTCTATCAAAACAGAAAAAATCAGGTGTACAAACTGCCCCATATTTTCTAGCTATTTCTTGAGATCCATCAAATAGATATGGAAAGTTAAATTTATGTTGCTCAGAAAATAATTTCATATTATCATATGAATCCTCTGGATAACCCTCAACATCATTTGAGTTTATGCCAACAAACCCTATTCCAATCTTTGCTAAGTCATTTGCTTCTCTCGTAATTTTATCTGCAATAGCTTGTACATAGGGGCAATGGTTGCATATAAATGCTACTACTAGACCATTTTTCTTCTGTAAATCAGCAAGAGAGTATTTCTTCCCATCAGTAGATAAAAGATGGAAATCTTTTGCATGAAAGTTTGGCTCTATATCTGGTGTTTCAAGTGGTGGCATTGTGTATTTATAATTATTTTGTTAATACTAGCAGGCTCTTGTGGTAAGAATTTTTGATTACTTCCTATTGCATCTCTAAGCATTTGTACAACAAACTTCACAAGCATTTCAACATTTGCAATACTATTTGTTATAAAGACGCGTAAAAAGTCATTTATTGAAGTATCACTAACGACTTTAGGCTCAAGATGAGCAATCTGACCATAAGCCTCTGTTGTTGATATTTGTGTGATTATAAGGGCTATTATGATAAATAATCTCATTTTTAATAGTATCTGCATACAATTTTACTTTAAAGATGTTACTTCATATATAAGAATATAAAACTCTTATCAAAAATGCAATCTTATATTAATATTTTAGATATTTATTTTGGCCATCTAGTGTTAATATATGATAATAAACTTTTTCACTAGCTCCATTATTCATTAATTCACCTTCTTTTGAAGCATTCAAAAGATTTGAAATATTATTGCCCTCAGGGAAATACATCATAGTATTTAACTCATTAAAACCTTTATGTAAGACTCTAAACATTACAACTGGTTTTTTGCCATTCACACTACCAGGCATAACTGATAAAAAAGTAAATCTTCCAAGATTATCTGTTACAGTTGCACCACTACCTGTAAAATTCACGTCAGCACTTTTATTTTCATCATAACTTTTGTTGAATCTTTCTTTTTGAGTGCTGTACATCATATCATCATTTAAATACCTATCACTTATAATGTTTTTATAGATGCCGTTAGAGTCAGCATGCCATATTTGGACAGTTGCATTACCTACTGGGACGCACTGATTATCAGTCACTACACCTTTGAGCCTTATGAATTGCCCATTTGCATATGTTGCATAACCAGTTCTTCTTCTTAAATTATTGGTTTTATATATTTGTGGGACTTTTACATCATCATAGACTACAGGAGTCAATGGACAATTTATTACATCAATAGGCTTTACTGTTTCAATCTCTTGTGATGTCTCTGTTACAGTGCTGCCATCTTGATTATCTTTGTAAGACTGTGCGTTCATACCAGATAATTTATTACATTCAGATAATTGATTGCATGCAGCTACTATTATGCAAATAAAAAAGATTAAGCCGCCTTTCAGAAATCCTAACATATTTAATAAATTTTTTTCTCATTATAACATAATATATCAAAGAGAATTATTGGAGATCTAGAAGTACAAAAATTTATCTTAATGAAAAAACATATTCAAGATTTTGCCAAAGTTTTTGTATAAAATTAGCCCCCCTAACATTTTCTGTTGCAATGAGTTTCATTGAAATGCCATCAGAATATATGCTCGGGATATTGCAAGTAATGACACCAACATCATCTCCTACCATGATTGGCGCCCTAATAAATTCTTTGTATTTTATATGACATTCGATATTTTCTTTTATACTCCCAACAAGGATTGTAAAATCATTCTCTACACCAAATTTTAACATACGCTGTATGCCATACTGCACTTTAGTTGTACCAATGACTTGTTTGACCTTAAAAAGATCAATTTCTTGAAAATTATTAAACCCATAATTTAGAATTTTCTCCCCTTCCTGTGCTCTTATTTTATCATTTGACAATCCATTAATGACACCTATAAGGCGCTTATTATTCATCATTGCACTTAATACTATTCCGAACCCACCAGCTTCTGTATGACCTGTTTTAATACCATCGATGCCCATTTTCCCAAGCAAAACATTCCTATTGAATTGCATAATGTTCCCGTACTCGAAATTTTTTATTTGATGGTAATAATAGTATTCAGGAAAAGTATCTATTATTGCTATTGCAAGTTTGCTCAGATCTTTTGCAGTACTGAGGTTTGTTGGATCGGGTAGCCCACTTGAATTTGAAAAATGTGTTTTTGTCATACCAAGTTTCTTTGCGACTTCATTCATATGTTTGACGAATGAGCTCTCATCACCATTTAATCCTTCAGCTAATACTACACATGCATCATTGCCTGACTGCACGACTATACCTTTCAAAACCTGATCTACAGTCACAACATCGCCATAATTTAAAAACATTCTTGAGCCCTCCATCTTCCAGGCCTTTTCACTAGTGATATATTTATCAGTAAGTGACATCTTTCCACTTTTAAGATTTTGAAATGCAATATATGTTGTCATGATTTTTGTCATGGACGAGGGATGCATTAAATTATTTGCATTTTTCTCAAAAAGGATTTGACCATTTTTAGCATCGACTAAGATTGCTTGTTTAGCAGCTGTTTCATAACCATATGCATCAATACTTTTAAAAAGTAATATAAAAATAACTAGAAACATTCTCATATAAAAAACTTTGTGATATTCTTTCACTTTAATTGATTTTTCATATGAATCAAGACAAGTATTAGCATTTATTAAAGCTTATTCTCTACAATTAAACCTTTATTTGAAATGTGATGAATTGAGGTTGATAAGAGTCTTAAAATGATCATGGAGATGACTCACTATATGAAAGTCTTGTAGAGCGGATATATTTTATGAATTGAGCATAAAGCATATCCTACTTGTTGTAAGGCATGCTATACAGGATTATTTTGTATAAATTTAATAATAGTGAAGGGGCGACTATTTAGAAAGATTTAATAGTTTTAATAATTCATAGTATTTTATACTGCATTTTTTTTGATAATATTTCAGTAATTTCTTTCTCTGTACGACCATACCAATCAGGCCCCTTCTTGTTTGAAAGTCTTTTTTATTGTTTTTAAGATGTAATGTTAACTCATTGATTTTTTGAGTCAACATTGCACATTGAACTGGTATAGACCCCTTATCATTTGGAGAGTTTCGTACTTTTAAAAGTATTTCTTCTTTACTCATTTTGTATTTTTAATAAAAAAATTTTAAACTTCTGCTTCGGATAATACTATATATTCTCTTTTGTATCAAGCTTTCTCAGATGTCATTTTAATTCTATCCCAATAAATGTGTTGATCCCCTTGCGTGAGACTAAAATTGCAGCTGATCCTTTACCTTTACGTTTTATGTCATCAAATGCTTTTTCAAAATCATCTACACTATTTATAGGCTTATAGTTGACAGTCAGTATAACATCTCCAGCTCTTATACCTGTAAACGCAACTACAGAGGTTTTCTCTATGTCAGTTACAACAATACCTTTAGAGCTGCTGTCTATACCATACATTCTCCTTACTTCATCATTCAGATTAGATACTTTGACACCAAGAACTGTTTTTGTATTTTTATCAGCAGATTGCTGATTGCTATTAACTTCAATTTCATTATAACATTGTTCATCCTCATTAGGTTTTAAAACAGTAACAGATAAATTTTCTTTTTTACCATTTCTGAAAACAACTATATTAACTTTTTTATTTATTGGTGTTTCACAAACTATTCTAGGTAATTTGTTTGTAGTATCTATCAGTTTTCCATCAAATTCTAATATTACATCACCTATTTTGAAGCCAGCTTTGCTTGCAGGGCTGTTATTTATAATACTAGCAATCAAAGCACCAGTAGGCTTTTCTAACCCGATTGCATTAGCAATATTCTCATCGACAGGTTGGACCATTACGCCGAGCCAACCACGTATTACTAATCCTTTTTCTTTCAATTGTAGAACTACTGGCTTTACAAGTGATGCAGGTATAGCAAATCCTATGCCGACATTCCCACCAGATGGGCTTACTATTATAGAATTTACTCCTAATACTTTCCCTGTGATGCCATCACACAAAGGGCCGCCTGAGTTACCACTATTGATAGCTGCATCAGTTTGTAAGTAGTCATCAAAAGTATCTCTACTCATGTCACGAGCCTTTGCTGATATTATACCTGACGTTACTGTCCCACCAAGACCAAATGGATTACCGACAGCAATTACAGCATTGCCAACTTTTGCAGCATCAGAGTCACCAAACTCCAGGTATGGCAAATCATGATTGACATCTATTTTCAATAGAGCCAAATCTGTCCTCTGATCAATTCCGACAATTTTAGCTTTATAATTCGCATTGGTGTCTTGACCAATCATTACTGTAATTTCTTCTGCACCATCTATCACATGATAATTTGTAACTATATATCCATCAGATGCGATTATAAAACCAGAACCTAGGGATGTCATTTTTCTCATTTGCTCAGGCAATCCAAACTCTTTTTCTAATAAATCTCTAAACAGTTCATAGGGATTATCAGGCATATTATTGCCTGCAAGTTGTCTCTTTTTTTTAGCCTTTTGAGTAGTGGAAATATTAACGACGGCTGGTGATATTTTTTCAACAACTCCAGAGAAATCAGCAACGCCATTTGCGAATGTTGTATGTACTATACTAAGAGATATTACTATTGCAATCAGGCTATGTAAAAAAAATTTTCTTATAAGATTCTGACTCATTTTCATCATTATTTTTATATTTTTAACTATATATTTTTTTTATCAAAATATTTATTTGAATTATCTAAGTGTTAGTATATAATTTTAAAAATGTTATAGCTAGCATAATTACATCAAAAAATTGAAAAAAATGCTAACATTTTCTTTTATATGTTCAAGCAAGATTTTTCAAGTATTTAAAGAGCTACCGCTATTATCATAATTTAATTAATTCTATGAGTTCAGAATGTTCATTCTACTGCGTGTGTGGTAGTTATAATTTACCCGCCATATCAGATTATTTAAAAGATCGAGAGGTAAAAAGCAAAATCTATAGTAAAGATGTTTTATATTTCAAAACTAAAAAGCAGCACAAATTTTATGAAATTTTCATTTATAGCTATGGCTGCATAGTGTTTTGGGGTATGTCAGATGATTTAATTAAAGAAATTATCCAAGAATTAAGTCCTTTTTCATCTGAACCATTAAAAAGTTTGATATCAGATAGGTGTAGATATAAAGTTATGCCTGAAGGAGATCAATCACTCATTGATATGGAGAATGATATCATAGTTTTGCATAAAGATGATACAATCTACCTTAGTAAATTAGCATTTTCTTATGGACTATCACAGTCAGTTAAATTAAGTGTTTTTGAAGACTCAGTTGATAAGACAATAGAAGAAAATAAGTCGATACCGGTAGACTTAATTCAAACAGGCAAAATATCTCTTTCCAAACAATCACTTGCTAAGAAAATTGGATCTCTTTTTGCAGAAAGGAACTATATTAACCTTAATAATAATATTCTTGATACCCCTGAGTTTTTTTGGAAAAAGCCTAAGTATGAACAGTATTATGCAATGTCTATAAAATTTTTAGATCTTACACAGAGGATACATGTTTTAAATAGTAAATTAGATATAATAAGAGACCTATATAGTATTTTATCAGATGAGTTGAAACATGCACACTCATCTAGATTAGAGATAGTTGTTATTTTATTAATATTCTTAGAAGTTTGTATTGGCTTACTTGAACTATTTGTACTTAGATGAGCTGAAATATACTCACTCATCTATACTATCAGTAGTCATGATTTGCATCAGAATCATTCCACATTAGCTCCAATGTATCAAGCTCAACTTCAATATTGGCAGGTCTTAGATACAACAATTTGTATGTCAGTTCTTCATTTTGAGATATATCACATAGTTGTTTAAGCTCATGTACTTCAGTATTTAAATTTGTTAAAGCTGCATTTTTTATTGAATCCTTCTGTGCAGCACTGAGAGCTAATCCAATTTCATTACACCCTTTGATTGTTAATAAATTTGTTTCTACATTCATCAATCTTTGTAAAACATTACACTGGATTTGCATATCAATTAGCTTAAAACTTTTATCTAAAAGCTCATTAGAAATTGATTTTTTTATTAACTCTTTTTGTTTGTCGCCATATGCTCTTGAGTAAATTCCTGTAATAATATCTATTCTTACTTTTGTAGTATCATTTTTATCATCATAATATTTTGCACATGCTTGAAACTTATTGTATGAATTAGTTGCATCTTCTCGTGTGATTTTATATCCCACCTGAGTAGACATAATTTTTTTAATATCATAAACAGATAAACTATTATTTGGAGACATATTAAAGACTGATTTACCTAGTTCTAATACTCCATTTAACATTGTATAGAAAGCAGCTGAGTCAAGTGCTGTAGAGACAATATTACTTTGATTATTATTAGTAATATCGCCAAAATATAAAATTCTGTGAACTAAACTGCAAACGCCATTAAGCATACTGCTTAGTGGACCTTCTACATATTTCTCTAGCTGGAAGTAATTAGTGGAAGTTTGGAACGCTGCAGGTATATCAGTTGATTCTTTAACAGTTATTGATGGTGCATAATTTATTGCTGCTGCTGTCGCTTGTCTCACAACCAAAGCTGTAGTAATATTTATCAATGGATAGATACAGTCTAAATACTCTTCAAATATAGAATCTTCAACTATTGATTCAACTGTTGTTTTTGCATTATTACTTATCACACTTAGTATGTCCATAATACCGCTTGATAATGCTAAACTTGCAAGACCTGTGAAGCATTGTGGTATACAGAGTGCTAAAGCAGTGCCTCCAGTAGCACATGTCCCTATGCTATATGTCACAGCTGCGATTGAAAAACATGCTATAGATTTATAAATCTGATTATCACCAAACATATGACTTACACATGGGTTGATAAAACTATTATAAACTTGCAATTGAAGTAGGTTTAACATTTTTATTTCTTTTTCAAATATATTACTAAATATAGTTTTATAATAATGTTGTTACAAATATATTAAAATTTAGGAAATTTTTATCAAAAATCTATGATTAAATTAATAGTTGGACTTGGTAACTATGGTCCAAAATACGTAAAAACAAGGCATAACATAGGTTTTATGGCAATTAATCAACTTGTTGAATATTTTGATCTAAAAACATTTAATAAGAGATATGATGCAATATATTATGAAATAAATCTTTCTAAAGATACAAAAATTATTTTAATAATGCCACAAACATATATGAATAATAGTGGTGTGGCAGTGCAAGGATTTTGTAGATTCTTTAAAATTCCAGCTAGTGATGTTATAGTAATTCATGATGATATAGACTTAGAATTAGGCAAAATTAAAGTGAAAATCGGTGGTGGACATGGTGGGCATAACGGTTTGAAATCAGTTGACCAGCACATAGGAGCAAATTATTTAAGAATTAGACTTGGAGTTGGAAAGCCACAAAATGATATAAATGTTGCTGACTATGTTTTGAATAATTTTAGTATGGCAGATAGTATTGTTGTGAATCAAATGATTGACTTTATTGTCGATAATATTTCTGATCTATTAGGTGCAAATATTACTCTAGATGATATCAGCAGGTTTATTTCTAAGTACAGTAATAAACCTTAATTAGTATTTTAGTCAATTTTGCTGACTTGCTGTGACATATCTATGCTCGTATCAACCCAAGCTATATTTCCATCTGTTCTTTGATAGACTAAACTCAATTTATAGTTTGATGCATTTACGAAAACCATTGCAGGAACATTTTGGAGATTTATATGCATCACAGCATCTCTTACAGATAGTACTTTAACCTGTATTGGTCTTTCAGCTATGATTGTTGGACTGGCTTCTTCAACACTATTATTTTCTTCATCTTCTAAATCACTGATAATATATTTTTTAGCTTCTAGTGGAAGGTCGTGGTATTTTATTTTCTTATGATTCTTAATTCTAGCTTTGTATCTCTCAAGTTGTTTTTCTATTTTTTTTATAGCTTTATCAACGCTTTTATATGCATCACTGTCATTAGCATCACCATTTATCATATGTATTCCCGCACCATCATTAACACTAATATTGGTATGGAATGAATCTTTATCTTTGCCTATAGTGATATGGATATTTACTATATTTGCAAAATATTTTTTGATATTTTTTTGAACAGACTCAGTTACATGAGTTCTCAGAGCTTCACCTATATCTAGGTGTTTTCCAGATATTACAATATTCATTATAAAACTTGATTATTTTTGTTATTTTAAAACATGAATTTGTCATGTAATCAAAGTCTACATCGAAAATGCTACAAAAAGCAATGATTTTTATTGGAAAAAATTATGTTAAGATCTAGGAAAAAGCTTTTAATACTATGAAATTAAAATACATTATAAATGATCTTATAGGCACATCTGAAGACGCAGCATTAGCATCATCTAAATGGATTGGTAGGAATGATGAAAAAGCTGCTGACAATGCTGCAGTAGAATCTATGAGGGCATCTTTTAATCAGATTAATTTTAAAGCTCAAATAGTTATAGGAGAAGGAGAAAGAGATAAAGCACCAATGTTACATATAGGTGAAATTGTTGGAAGTGATGAGGTATCACAAGTACAGTTTGACATAGCGGTGGACCCTCTTGAATGTACTACAAAATGTGCACAGAATATTGGTGGTGCAATGTCATCGATGGTAGTTGCCGAGGCTGGTATGTTATTACCTGCACCTGATGTTTATATGTCAAAGATTGCTTCTTTATATGATGTAATTAATTTAGATATATCAGTAGAAGAGAATTTGAAAGCTTTAAGTCAGGCTAAGCAATGTGATGTTTCTGAGCTAGAAGTGGCAATTCTTGATAGGCAAAGACATAAAGATATGATCAATAGGATTTTGCAATCTGGTGCTAAGATTAAATTGATATCTGATGGTGATATAGCTGGTGCTATTATGACATGCTTCCCTGAAGGTAGTGATATGTATATTGGTATAGGTGGAGCTCCAGAAGGAGTTATTGCAGCTGCGGCCATTTCAATGCTTGGAGGGTATATGGAAAGTAGATTACTATTTGAAAATCACTCACAAAAAGAGAGGGCAGCATCAATGTTACAGCAAGATCCAGATAAAAAATACGATGTAAATACACTGACTAACTTTAATGGTTTATTAGACTCTGGAGAAATATTATTTATTAGTACTGGTGTTACATCAGGAGATTTTATTAAAGGAGTAAAAGTCAATGATGGTAAGATTATTACTAATACAGTCTGTATATATAGAGATTCTGCTGGTAATGTTTTTAATAGAGAAATCAACACTATAAGGAATGAAAAAAAGTACTTTAATATGTGAAAATCTTTCTATTTATAAGTCAGATAATCTAATCTTAAACAATATTAGCTTTTCATGTATGCCAGGTTCATATGTGAGATTAGTTGGTGAAAATGGAAGTGGTAAAACCTCATTATTGAGATGCATAGCAAGACTTGATAATACAAATCTAGGTACAATTCATTATAATGGATGTTTAGTCGATGAGTTCTTAAATGAATATAAACAAATAATATTATATATTTCTGATAAAGTACAGTTAAATGATCAACTAACTGTTTATGAAACAATTTCTTTTTGGGGATCACTATATAATTCTACGATTCTTTTAGAAGCTGCTGTGAAAACATTGGAATTAGAAAAATATTTAGATTATCAAATAAAATTCTTATCTAAGGGATTGAAAAAAAGAGTTGTTTTATCAAGATTGCTGGTGCAAAGAGCTAGAATATGGCTATTAGATGAACCTTTTGTTAATCTTGATAGAGAAAGCATTAAAGCTGTTTCTAATATCATTAATACACATTTATCTAATGGCGGAATTCTATTGTTATCTGACCATATGCAAGATAATATCAAATCCCAATTAAAAAATGTTGCAATCCCTGAAAATATAGGCTATAAACTAGATGAGAGTTTTCAACTTGAAAAGCAAAGTGTAACTTTAGTGATGAAAAACTTCAAGTAATCAGAGTGCCATCACAAGTTTAGTCAAAAGCAAACTTGTATTCACCCCAAAACAAGATAAATTCACACTTATATAGTTCATAAAAAGATTTAGATAAAATTCACTTATAAAATGCAAACATCTATAGAATTCAACGCAGAAATCAAACATGGATCTGGTACAGGAATTGCAAGATCTGCCCGAAGATCAGGTATGATACCTGCTATCATATATGGCTCTGGTACACAATACACAATAGCAATATCATCTAAGGAATTCCTTAAAGAATATCTGAAAGGTGGGATTATGTCGAAACTCGCAACTCTTAATTTTGATGGGAAAAAAATCAATGTCATTACACGTGATGTACAAATTCATCCTGTAACAGACAATCCGATTCATATAGACTTTCAAGAGATAGATGCAAATAAACCAATTAAAGTTTCAGTCAGAATTAAAGTACTAAATGAGCACAAATCTGCGAGTATAAAAAGAGGTGGAATTCTGAATATCGTCTTAAGACAGGTAAAATTCTATTGTTTACCAAGTCAATTACAAACTTCAATAGAAGTTGACGTCTCAGAACTTCGTATAGGTCAGTCTATACACATCAATGATATCAAATTACCACAAGGTATGAGCCCGGTAAATAAATCAAATTTTGTTATATTATCAATTGCTGGTAGAGCTGAAGAACCAGAAGCAGCTACACAAGCTGGATAACAATATGAGGTGATAGCAGTATTAGTTTATTGTTATCTCTTATCATATATAAAACTGCACTTCGAACTTTCATATCTTTAAGTAAGTAATAAGGAAGAAATCGTCCAAACAATTGCCTAGCATTGCATCTACAAAGCTAATTTCAATACTAACTTTGATTGTGCTAGTATATATAAATGAATGACTATCTCCTGAGGGCTTTGAATCAAATAAAAAATTTTTTAATCAACAAATCATGCCAATAAATACTAAACAATCAAGAAAATGTTTAACTGTATCTAATGAAATCAAAGAAACTCAGCCATCTCCACAAGAAGAAATTATAAATTTAGAAGAAAATTCAGCAAAAATCTGTGAAGTAATCAATGATCAAAAAGATAACTCAACTATTTACCTTTCTGAAATCAAATTAAAATCTCCAGAAGAACTTTTAAAAATAGCAGATTCACTTGGTGTTGAGGATGCTGAAAGTATGTACCGGCAGGATTTAGTATTTGCAATACTACAGAGAGTTGCAGAAAAAGGAGGTGTAATGGTTGGTGAGGGGGTCCTAGAAATTTTATCTGATGGATTTGGCTTTTTGAGATCACACCAAGCTAATTATATGCCCGGTCCAGATGATATATACGTATCACCAAATCAGATAAGAAAAAATGCATTACGTACTGGTGATACAATTAGTGGTACAGTTAGAGAGCCAAAGAAAGGAGAGAGATACTTTGCTCTAATATCTATTAATACAATAAACAGAGTTGAGCATACAAAAAACAGACATAGAGCGCATTTTGATGATCTTACAGCTCTTTTCCCAAATTCTCTATTGACTCTTGAAACTCAAACTAACGGTGTACAAGCTAACAATAGTGCACGTATTGTTGATATGCTTGCTCCTTTGGGGAGAGGACAGAGAGCATTAGTTGTAGCACCTCCACGAACAGGTAAAACAGTTCTGATGCAGACGATTGCCCATTCAATTTCAGTGAATCATCCAGATATTATTTTAATAGTTTTGATGATTGGTGAAAGACCAGAGGAGGTAACCGACATGGTGAGATCAGTCAAGGGAGAGGTTGTGAGCTCAACATTTGATGAGCCATCATCGCGTCATGTGCAGCTTGCTGAAATGGTTATAGAAAAAGCTAAAAGACTTGTTGAAGCAAAAAAACATGTTGTGATACTCCTAGACTCTATTACGAGACTTGCAAGAGCATATAATGATATCTCTCCATCTTCAGGAAAAGTCCTTAGTGGTGGTGTTGACTCAAATGCTTTACAAAAGCCTAAAAGATTCTTCGGTGCAGCTAGAAACACTGAAGAAGGTGGATCTCTCACAATCATAGGCACAGCATTAGTTGATACTGGCTCTCGGATGGATGAAGTGATTTTTGAAGAGTTCAAAGGCACAGGTAACTCTGAGATAGTTTTAGATAGGAAGTTATCGGAGAGGAGGATATTTCCTGCGATAGACATAAGCAAATCAGGTACGAGGAAAGAAGATTTACTACTTAGTAAGAGTCAAGTATCTAAGACATGGATATTGCGTCGCATATTGAGTGGAATGAACACATCTGAAGCAATAGAATTTTTAATAGATAAGCTAAAGTATACAAAGAGTAATGAGGAGTTTTTTGCACAAATGGATACAAATAATAAGAAGAGTTAG
>CAMCJK010000027.1 GCA_945875075.1 Candidatus Fokinia solitaria
GTCCACTATTTAAACCTTATCTGTTGTTATTAATACAACATCAATCAATAAAATGTCAATCAATCAATAATATTGATTATCTTATCAAAAAAGTAATTTATTGCTTAATATATACAGTATTAAAAATTATAAAAATTATATGACATCACTAGAAAGGCTTTATATTGAAAAAATAGAACTACTTGCAGGTCAAACAATACAAAAAACCTCCATATCAAAATTAATACAAGTTATTAAGAATGGAATTCCAATACAGTCAAACAAAGGGATATTCGCATTTGCTTGGCATAAAACTGATATAGATACAATAAATCAGTCAATTAATTCCATTGAAGCTAAAACTTTACCTGAAATAATTATAAAGGGAGATTTTAGTGCAGCTGACCAAATCAATCCTGTAAAGCTTTCTAGACATTTACTAGTGAAACTTTGTCTTGAAGATAACCTTAAAGAGATTATAGACAAATTAGAAACTTCAGATATAAAAACAGCATTATTACAAGATATATGTGAAACTTTAATTTCAATTTATGAGTCAGAAAAAACCACTCATCTACTTATAAATTTGCAAGATATACTTAGTAGATGTGATAAAAATAACTGTCAAGAACTTACAAAATTTTATAAAAAAATAGATGTAGATCCTAATATTCTAAGGATTTTACATTTCTTCTTTAAGGGTAGTAACTTTGAAAAGAAAATATCTTTAAATACAGCAATAAAGGATCCACTACTATCAAAGATAGGATCGAGAGATATGGAGATAACAGATCTAAATATATTGTTAATAAACAAGTGTCCAATATTAGTAAATAAAATATCCCTTTTTAACCAATTATCCTCTAGTTTAAATAGTGATCAGCTGACAAATCTCTTAGCCATTTCATATATTGCAGATAGGCCATTTTATCAGCATCTAGAAAATGCAATTCTCAATTTAGATGATTTTCAATTGCCATTCTCAGATAATCCATACATAGGCAAAGATAATCTTTTAAGAGATGCTATATCAAAGCTTCTGAATACAATTGTTACTATTGAAGTGCAGAAAAAAGATTTGATAGAGCATATGCAAAGTCTCACAGATCAATACTCATCTGTAATAATGTTTAAGGACATATCTTCTGATAATGACAATGCAATCACCCACCCAATTCTAGAGCTGTTTCAAAATAAAAAGTGGAAGCAAATAGATGAGTGGATAGCTAAAACACCTACCCTTCTAATGATGTCTGATATAGCAAATAATATCCCCCTCATTTCAAAAATCCTTCTATCTAAAGGGGATGATACACTTATAAATCTACAAAAGCTTGCAATAGATCGGTATTTGTCAGAAGGGCTGTATAGATCTTACAACAACCAAAACGACCCATATATACAAACATTTATTGAATATCAATCATCTAAAGAGCCAAACAATCCCTTGAAGTTTTTTAATGATAAAATTATGTATGGAGACTTTGAGCGTGCAACTTTCATATCACAATCACCAGCATTCAAATTTATTTGTGAGCTAGGTGAAATTAGCTTAATTAGCTCTTTAAAAGATAAATTACAACTACAAGATAACAGATCTCGCGATTCTTTAAAGTCACTCATAGCAGTTTCAATAAACAGCTTATGGTATTCCAATGATCAAAAGTCTGATCCTGCTTCAGCAAAGACACTACGACAGGCCACAGCTCTCTTAAATGAAATGATCACATTGTATACTGAAAAACCAGTAGTAAAAATGGAGATTAAGAATGAGGTTGATAGAGAATATATAAATCTAGAATTTAATCAAAATATTACCCCAAAAAGTTCATTAGAGCTATCTTTTGTCGATGGCAATATTCAAATAGAAAATTTGAAAAAAATAAATAATTATTATGATTTGATTGATTTATACAACAATACAATCCTTACAATTGGAAACCAATTCTTATGGTATTCAGGGAAAATACAAATAGTAGATCCAGCATTATATATAAAATTTTCACTGTTGAATCTAGGGCATCCTGACAATCATTCTGAAGATAAAAATAGGAGGCAAGAAAATTTACATCAAGCATTTAATGATCTTTTTAATAAAAATCCTAAGCATCCATTTTTCAACGATTTAACAAATGCTACATCTGATCTTTGGTCTGATATCTACAACTTAGGATATGAAAGAGGGAAGGCCCTTTTACAATACTTTTTACCTGAAAAAACATCAACAAAGTCACTTTTAGAATACTTTTTACCTACAAATGGACCAAGGGAATCCCCTCAGCAGTTCTTCTTCGGTCAAAACAAGACATTACAAACATTTGTATTGCAAGAAACATTACAAACATTCTTAACAAAAAAATTAACAGAAGATGACTACTATCAGAAAAAATGCATCATCTCAAGATTCATAAAAAGCAGTATATTAATGAATGACTTGGATGGGATGATCAATTGGATTCAATATGGCGAGGCAACCACTGACATTATTGAACACTCACTAGCAATCGCTGTAGGTGTATTAAACACAGATGCAATTAATAAGCTTCTAGAAAATTACCCTAGAGCAATTATTGACAACCATAATGAGTATGCACAAAACCTCTTCACAGTACTATATGAGCATTCACAATCTCAATTAATGAATGATGACAAATCATATAGAAATTCTGTCAATGCAGTCGCTGTTAAACTGTTAGAATATGGATATCCAATAGACTTGGTTGAGAGCGTTCAAAGTAACCAAAAAACTGCTGATTTTATGAAGGATCTTTTGAGTGCGCAGGTGAATTATTCAATAAAAATGTCAGCAATTAGTTGGATCAGTAATAGTTTACACCATATTCCTTTTGTAAATGTGATTGCTAAATGCGGATCTGATGTTTTGAAGATAAAAGCTGGGCAGCAATTTTATAGTAATATCTATGCACAATCACGTGATTTAATTCAAGAAAGACTCTCTACTGCACAAGAAAACAAAATAGATATTAGTAAATTTTGTTATATATTTTCATCAAAATTACAGGAAATACAGGCAGAAGATTTCATCAACAAGCTTGAAAACATAACATTTCTTAAAAATGTCAAGAAAGATAGTTTTGATAGGCAATCTTTGGTGTCTAGTGCGCAGGCACTCTCAAGAGCTGTGCCATCTCAGTTTAATCAGTATCTGGATGCATTTAATGTCAGAATCCCACAGCCAATAACATCACAAGAAATCTCCACCCATACATCTAATAAAGAAATTTATAGCATTGCAAAAAGCTTAGAAAACAACTTTTTCCTATATAAATTGAGCCTATATAAAGCGAATCTCCCAATAGTTGTTAACAGTAAACAGAATAATGTTTGTGCGACCATTACAAATAGTCTCGCTAATATTGGTGCAGGTGTGATCACTGCAGGTGCTTTTTTATTTAATGAAAGTTATCAGCAGAATAACACCTCTATGTTTATGATCTGTACTGCGATGATGAGTTTTGTACATACAAATTCAAGGGTGTTTTATAGAGTATTATCTATTGCTATTTCATATTATATTCTACAGAAGCTTTATCAACATCATGTTGCTTTGAAAAATTCTACCCCACATCAATGGACAGCTGAAGAATTACAAAAATTAGATAACAAATCTGTGGAAAATACCATTCAAAAGATCTCAGATGAAAAAATATATAGCTTCATAAAGAGTCTCTTTAATTCATTTATTCATCATGAACTCATCCCTCAAGAAATGTTTTTCAAATTAATGAAAAGGTTTGGAATAGAGCCTCACAAGTTAAGCAATGCGATTGATTTATTGAAAAGCCACCCTCACTATAGTCAAACTTCTGAGGCAATCATTGACATTACATCTGCCATGAGCATCCCTGCGATATATCTCAATCTTCAGTTGCAAGATAAAATATTAAGAGTTTTAAGTCAGCATTATGAAATTAAGAAACATGAATTATATTTAGATTTCTTTTTTAATTGTCAAAAGATTGAGATATCTCCAGAACAGATGCATCAGATCAAAAATGACTTTTTTATGAATTTTATATTTAACTTATCAAAGCAATTAAAAAATTGTAAAGAAATCGAAGATGTTGTAATTGATACTCATACACAAATGATCATAGATCAAAGTCAATGTTCTTCTCAAAAATCAACTTATATTTCATAAATCAATACTCAAAGTATGTATTAAAGTCTTTAATTCTTTTCAGTGCTTTGATTTTAATACTAGATTTTTCTGAAATTCTAAGAGTCACTGGACAATATAATGATGTGACTGCATTAGAAATAATGATCATGACACTCTCTAAGTATTTCAATAATATAACTCAATTGATGCATCTAGTTATATTCATTGGTACGGCATCAACATTTATGACATTGAGCAAGAGGAATGAAATGGTTATTTTCACTACTTTAGGTATTTCAAACCACCGCATAATAATAAATATACTACTGGTGGTTTTTACTATATATCTACTATTTATTTTTATATTATTACCAATCAACAGCGGCTTAAGTATAGTGAGTCAGAATATACAAAAAAAACTTAGTAATAACGGAGAAACAAATATTTACCTGGCTGAACATGGTATTTTTTTTAAAAACTTTTCAGATGAATATTTTTTTATTAAAGCAGATAAAATGAATAAAACAGCAGAAGAGATGCTAAATGTTAATGTGTGGGTATTAGACAAAAATTTTGTTTTACTAAGAACAATATTTGCACAGCATGCTGCAATCAAGAAAAATAAATTGATTCTACATAGCCCATCAATAATAAAAAAAGATTCTGAAATACACCTATCTGAAGACATATCTTTAGATTTTAAAATATCACCAAAGAACATTATAAAAAGCTTAGGCTCTCCAGAACAAATCAATTTGTTGAAAATACCATCATTTATGACAATATTAGCAGATTGTGGATTTAGCACATCACAATATGAAAGATATTTTTACAATAATATATCAATAATATTAAATTTTTTAACGATGGCATTAATAGGTTTTGCAAGTAGTTTTAATCTTGTAAATAGACTTTTTAATAAAAAAAATATTATATATGGAGGAATATGTGCTTTTAGTATGTTCTTTATCAATGATTTAATAGTAACAATTTTATTGAATCAATCATATAGCATCATGCTTTCAATTGTCATTACAAGATTCTTTTTATTCAGCATAGTAAGTCTATATATAGAAAAAAAATACATATAAATATGAAGATATTAGGGATAGAAACAAGCTGCGACGAGACAGCTATAGCAGTAGTTGATTCAAATAGAAATATTTTAATGCATGAAATTTATAGTCAAGTAAAAATCCATGCAAAATATGGTGGTGTTATACCTGAAGTAGCTGCAAGAAATCACTTTGAAATCCTACCTAAAATGATTGAAGCAGCAATAAATGTGAAGTCTTTGGATTTAGCAGCAATAGATGGAATAGCAGTTACAGCTGGCCCAGGACTGATTGGTGGTGTGATTGTAGGGGTAATGTTTGCAAAAGGTTTAGCGAGTGCTTTAAATAAGCCATGTATACCAATTAATCATCTTGAAGGACATGCCCTCACTGCACGTCTGACAGATCCATCACTTGATTTCCCATATCTACTATTACTAGTTTCTGGAGGGCATTGTCAGATTCTCTTTGCAAAGTCACTAGGTAATTATATCCTCTTAGGTTCTACAAAAGATGATGCAGTTGGGGAGGCATTTGATAAAGTAGGTAAAATGTTAGGATTAGAATACCCAGGAGGGCCAATAGTGGAGAAGTTAGCATTATCAGGCGATCCTAGACAATATAAGTTTCCCAAGGCTTTCTTCAAAGAAAATCACTGCGATATGTCATTTTCTGGATTAAAAACTGCAGTTTCAAGACAAATAGCTAAAGAAGATGTTTTATCTGATGAAATAAAAGCAAACATTTGTGCATCATTTCAAGATACAATCAGTATAACTCTATATGATAGATTAGAAAGTGCGATAAAGATTTGTAATCAAAAAAATTTAGAGTTTTCTAGCGTTGTAAGAGGTGGTGGAGTAGGTGCAAATCAGCACATTTATAAAACTTTATTGAGTTTGTGCAACAGATATGCAAAAAAACTGATTGTACCACCAATAAATTTATGCACTGATAATGCAGCAATGATATCATGGGCCGGAGTTGAAAAAATGATTTTTGGTATCAAAACAAATTTAGATTTTGCACCAAAGTCAAAATGGCCAATAGGTAATTGTGAAATAAAGTAATGTTATATTTGTACTTGATAAGGAATCAATTATTTTATAATGTATAATGCACAACATTATAAACATTTAAATTCGAAAGTTACTTTTTAATATTTGTAGAAATAATATATAACACTTGTGATAAATAACACAGTCAAATGGATTTATTAAAAAACCTTAGCAAGACTAAAATTGCATTAATTATTGGATCATCTCTTATAACTCTTATTGTTCTAGGCATGATTGTTTTTAGTATGTCTAAACCAACTATGGTGCCTCTCTATGGGGAATTATCACAGGAAGATGCAAGTCTCGTAGTGTCAAAATTACAAGCTATAGGAAAAACATATACTACTGATAAAAGTGGGAAAATGATTATGGTTCCGATATCAGATGTTTTACCTCTTAGAATGCAATTAGCGCAGGATGGAATCCCTACCCATACTCCAATCCTTGGATATGAGATTTTTGATAAAAGTGATATGATAGGGTCTTCACAATTTGTGAATAATATCAATGAAGTTAGAGCGCTTGAAGGTGAACTTGTTAGGACAATCAATAGTTTATCTGAAATAGAGCAGTCTAGAGTCCACTTAGTACTTCCAAAATCTGATTACTTCTCTAAAACAGGAGGTGGTGCATCTGCATCTGTATTTTTAAAGATTAGAAATGGGAAAAAGTTAAATGACTCACAAATAAGCGGCGTTGCAAACCTTGTAGCTGCTGCTGTGGCTGGTTTAAACATTGATAATGTGGCGATAATAGATCAGAACGGAAAGGCACTTAAAACGCCAGGTGAGGAGGAACAATCTGGCAATACAAAGACAATTTCTGAATATAAATCAAATATTGAAAATAAGCTCAAAAAAGCAGTTGAAGAAATAGTCGGGAAATATGTTGGACTAGGCAAAGTACAAGCAAATGTCATAGCTGAAATAGATTTTGATAAGATTATTATTAATCAAGAAGAATATAATCCTGACTCTCAAGTTGTAAGATCTCAAAGAAACTCAAATGAGAAGAGTAATGACACTGAGATGGATAAAAATGTTAGTGTCTCAACAAATATACCAAGCTTCTTACAGAAGCCTCAGCCACACAGTCTAAAAGACTATCAAAAAAATGATGAGATTATTAACTATGAAATATCAAAAACAGTCACAAATAAAGTTTTACAATGGGGTGCTATAAAGCAATTATCTGTTGCAGTACTAGTTGATGGAGTTTATGATAAAGATAAGAACACTAAAAAAGAAATCTACTTGCGAGACAGGACTCCTGAGGAATTAGCGAAGATTAAACAGCTTGTTTCTGCGGCAATAGGTCTTGATGACAGTAGAGGGGATAAAATAGAAATTATGAATTTACCTTTCGCATCAAATGATATGTTTGAAGTTATGAATGAGCCAGGGATACAAAAGTATGATATGGCAACTCTCGCTCAGATAATAATTGTTTTGGTTGTGATAGTCGTTGCAGCTCTGATGCTATTTAAACCAAACCTCAAAAAAATTTTCAATAAGAATAATATGGCTTCTTCAAATGGAATACCTGAGAACCTTGAGAGCAGACTCATGAATACCAATAGGGATTCTGATGATGAAAGAAAAATAGATATTGCAAATCAGCCTTTTGCTGAAAAGCAATATGAGCAATTATTAAAATATCTCAATGAGTCAGCGGGAGAAAATATAGGAGATACAGTGAAAATTCTTCGCAATTGGATTACACAAAATAAATAAAATAATTTATGTTGATTTCAGGAATAGAAAAAGCTGCAATATTTATAATGTCTTTAAGTGAAGACAATGCAAGGCAAATAATTAACTCTCTTGACCAAGATGAGCTAAATACCATATCTGTAGCTATGGCAAAGCTGGGGGACGTTGATTCAGAAACAGTTGAAAAGGTTTTGATATCTTTTGCACATGATCTAAATCAATCACTAAACATCATAGGGAACTCCAGGACTGCTGAGAAATTTTTAAGCAAAGTATTAGATGAGCAAAAGTTCAATACAGTTCTTGAAAAAATCAAAAATGCTAATACAAATACAATATGGGAGATGATATCAAATCTTGATGATGGATCTGTAGCTCAATTTATAAAGCATGAATATCCACAAACAGCTGCTGTCATTCTAACAAAAATCCCTAGTTATAAAGCAGCAAAAATTCTTAAAATGCTGAGTCAGGAATACTCAATAGAAGTCCTTAGAAGGATGATGTATTTGGACAGTGTTAAAGTTGAAACATTACATGACCTAGAGCAAGTTTTAGAAACTCAACTCAAAGATAAAACAAGTGCATTTAATTTAGAAGATAACACCAAAGTAATTGCCGAGATCTTTAATAGCTTTAGCAAAGATGATGAGCAAATGTTTATGAACTCATTAAAAGAAAGAGACCCAATAGCAGCAGAAAAAGTTTCTAAAATGATGTTGGTAATCGATGATTTAATATTCATTAAAGGTACTGGTATCCAATCAATTATGCAAAAGATTGATAATAATACCCTCATAGTTGCACTCTCAGGAGCATCAGAAGCAATTAAAGATTTGTTCCTAAACAGTATGTCACAAAGAGTTGCTCGCATGATTAGCGATGAAATAGGTGGTGGAGTGAAGAATTCAAAAAAAGAAATATTTGAGGCGCAATCTAGGATCCTAAAGATAGTCAAGTCCATGCTTGGAGATGGTACAATTGTGCTTGATAAACAATTTAATGGCTAGGATATTGTTATATGAATTCTAAAGCAATTATGAGATTTGAGTTCCATGACTTCCTAAATAAAGAGCAACATATTGTTGTTGAGGAGCAGAATGAAACTCTTATAGAAGAAGAGAACTTGAAAGACCAAGTTGCTGTATCAGATGACTTTGCAGAGCAAAATATGATGTCTGAAATTGGATACAATATGCAGGCAAATAAGGATGTAGAAAATATAAATTTAATTAAAATAACAAAAGATGAGTTAGATGTCCTTATTGAAAATGCCAAATCTGATTCTGTAAACAATTATATTGCCAATCTTAAGGAGCAAGGTCCATCCATAGATGATGCAAATAAAACACAAAAAATAATATCTGATATAAAGGAGAGGGTTGAGCTGGAACTTGATGGATTACTAGATAAAATAGTTAACTTAATTCACTCTATAGCAGTCAAGATGTTCAACCTGCAGTCAGTTCAAATACCGCATCTTATGTTTGTTGAAAACATAAAAAAACGTATTGAAGCATTAGAGTTTCAATCTACCTTTTCTTTAGAAGTCGGTAATGAAGATATTGCCTTGCTTTTAAGACAAAATAGCATTGAAGTTTCTGTTAATAATGATATGCTTATAGGAGACTATAAAATAATTTGGTGCAATGGATTTTTAGAACATAGTACTGCAGAAATATCCACGAAAATAGAAAAGATTTTAATTGATCAGATAAATAAAACTTAATATGAAAGAGAAACAAGACACATCTTTTAAAGCTTTAAATGGAGTGCCATTACATCTATCAGCTGTGCTTGGTAAGACACAAATGACAGTTGAAGAGCTTTTGAAGTGTACGCAAGGTACAGTTATAGAGTTAGAAAAACAAGTAAATGACCCTGTAGAGATTTATATTAATGGGAAGGTTATAGCAAAAGGTGAAATAGTATTAGTTGGTGATAAAATAGGAATCACACTAACAGAAATTGTTAAATAACGTTGTTTTACTGGCCGCAGCTGGTAGTGGCTCAAGGTTTGATGATAAACTACCTAAGCAATACCATAAAATATCGGACGCACAATCAATCTTAGAATTCACAATACAACAATTTGCATCTCATAAGTCAATTGATATGGTATGTTTAGTTATCAATCAGCAGCATGAAAAGTTTCTCTCAAACAATACAACACCTTTTACATATGGTGGTAATACAAGGCAGGAGTCAATCAGACTAGGATTAGAATTTCTACATAATTATCAACCAAAAAATGTTTTAATTCATGATGTCGTACGGCCATTTGCATCACATGAAATAATATCTTCTGTAATATCAAAATTAGATGAATATGAAGCAGTAGATGTTGCAACTCCTATCACAGATACAATTAAAACATATGATGGGAGTGTAATTCCGAGGGATACAATATATTCAACTCAAACACCTCAGGGCTTCAAGTTCGATATAATAAGTGAACTGCATGCAAAAGCATTTAAATCAGGAAAGAATCACTATACAGATGATATTTCACTCTATTTAGAGGGCTGTCGTTCTGGGAAAGGCATTGGAATAGTAGATGGCTCTCCACAGAACATTAAAATTACATATAAAAATGATTTATTATGAAAAATATATTAGCAACAGACGCATGGGAGTTACTCAGCACAATTCCAAACTCATTTCTAGTTGATGTTAGAAAGCAATCTGAATGGGACACAGTAGGATTCCCAGATCTAACATCTATCAATAAAGATCTAATAAAAATTACTTGGAAGCAAGATGATCATAACTTCCTACTAGATTTAGAAAAAATATTAAAAGATAAAGAGTCTCATATACTGTTCATATGTAAGGCAGGAGGGCGATCTGCTAACACAGCAACAGCTGCAATCAATCATGGGTATGAGAATTGCTATAATGTTTTAGGCGGGTTTGAAATGAATGGCTGGAAAGATAATAATTTACCATATTCGATGAAGTGATTTATAATATCAAAATAGCAACAATCCAATATTCTGTAGTTTAACCACTCTATATCAGCAGGTATTATACTACCAATGCTTATATTATGCTCACAGCTAAGCTAAACCATATTCTAAGTTTTTTAGGAATTATTGATAGTTATGTATGTCTGACTGTAAAGGAATAGTTGAAGTAAAAAATAGTTCTATTTATTGAAAGAGTTAATAAATAAATAATGATATGAAAGAATTTGATATAGCAATTATTGGTGGTGGCACTGCAGGGTATTTAAATTGAATCTTTGGAAAAATAATAATTTACCATATAAGTTGTAGATACTTAGTCTAATATCTTCACAGTAATTTGTATAGATAAATGTGTTTTAAGAAAAAACAGTTCTTTTTATTATGAATGACTGATATTATTTATTGAAAGAGTTAATTAATAAATAATGATATGAAAGAATTTGATATAGCAATTATTGGTGGTGGCCCTGCGGGGTATGTAACAGCAATCAAGGCTGGGCAAAGTGGTAAATCAGTAGTTTGTATAGACAATAGTCAAATGCTTGGTGGCACATGTCTAAATGTTGGCTGTATACCATCAAAAGCACTACTGAATATCACTGATAAGTACAGTGAGATGAGCTCACATGAGCTTCTAAATAAATTTGGTCTTAAATGCGATAATGTGACATTTTCACTCGATCAGATGATGTCATATAAAAATCAGACAATTTCTGATTTAGATAAAGGTATCAAAGGTTTATTTAAAAAAAATAAGGTAGAATATATTGCTGGTAAAGGGTCTTTTTTAAATCAAAACACAGTCGAGGTTATAAAATCTGATGGTAATACTGAACAGATCTCAGCAAAAAACATTATAATATCTACAGGATCAGTCCCAGCATCACTACCAAATATACATATAGATGAAAAGAGAATTGTCTCATCAACTGGGGCCTTATCATTACAAACTGTACCAAAAAATATGGTTGTAATAGGTGCTGGGGTTATAGGGCTTGAAATGGGATCTATATGGTCTAGACTAGGAAGTAAAGTTACAATTATAGAGTATACAGATTCAGTTCTAGGAGGCAGTGATACAGATATATCATCTGAGATACAAAAAATATTAACAAAACAAGGAATGTCATTCATAATGAGTGCACAGGTTACTGGAGTTGATGAAATATCAGTACATTATAAAAAAGATGGTAAAGATTTATCAATTGCTGATGTCGACATTGTATTGGTGGCAGTTGGTAGGAAGGCTAATACAAACGGATTAGGACTTGAAAAAATAGGGTTGCAAACTAATAATAAAGGGCAGATAGATGTTGATAAACAATTCAAAACTGCAATATCAAATGTATATGCAATAGGAGATGTCATACAAGGTCCAATGCTTGCACATAAAGCTTCAGAAGAAGGCATTGCATTGATAGAAATTCTCTGCGGGAAAAATGTACATATAAACTATAATACAATTCCTAATATCGTCTATACAAAGCCAGAGATAGCAATTATAGGCAAGACAGAAAAGCAATTGGAATCAGAAAATATCAACTATAAAGTTGGTAAATTTAAGTTCACAGGTAATAGTAGAGCAAAGGCTATAGGTGAAACAGCAGGATTTGTTAAGATTTTAGTTGATGCTAAGACTGATGAGATCCTTGGGGCTGCAATCATTAATAATGTCGCTGGTGAGATGATTCATGAAATAGGGGTCGCAATGGAGTTTAGAGCTGCATCAGAAGACATTGCAAGAACAAGCCATGCACATCCAACGATGAGTGAAGCAATAAAAGAAGCAATGCTTGCCGCTCATGATAAGCCGATCCATAGCTGAAAATTATTTTTGGATTTCTTAATATAAATTGTAATATTTAGGGTATATATTGTTTTTTGTTAGTTTAATTTTAAATGGAATAGATAAAAAAAATAAATTTAATGAGTATTATATCAAAAACAAGAATAGGACTTCCTGCAAGTATCCTTGGTGCAGTAGTGCATACAATAATTGATCTTACTGCAGGAGTCAGCAATTCTGCTACTGCAAAGCTGCCTTATACTCAGAGTATAGGAGCAGGTATATGCCTTAGTCTACTCACAAATATAATGGTAGGTTTCGGTCAATATACTAGTCCATATATCAGCAGTGACAAACATTTTCAATATGGTTTAACTGCTGTTGAATGTTTTTTTGTAGTCCCAATATTTGCTAAGTATTGCAACAACAATGAGGTGTGGGACCAGATATTTAGTTTAACACTCAAAGATGTTACAACGAAATTATTGGTATGCAGTATAATAACTCAGTCATTAGCACTTAAATATATCTGGGAGCAAGATGATAGTATAAATACAGAGCTAGAGATAGGACAGATAGCTGAGTTAGAGGTGTCTTCTGAATTAACTACTATATAATTAATTTGATATTTACTAAGTTATCAATTCATAGTATAGTGGTTAAATTATCTGTAAACAAAAGTATAAAGTATGGCGCGCGTAACGATCGAAGACTGTAGGAAATATATATCAAACCGTTTTGAGCTTGTGATCCTTGCTGCTCAGAGAGCTAAAGATTTATCTCTCGGTATGCCACCACTTATACAGAGAACTAAGGATAAAGATGCAGTACTCGCATTACGGGAGATAGCGGCAGGTGTAATAGATTGCAAGAAACTCAGAGATCTAGTGTTATCAAAACATATTGATCCAATGAAAAAAGGTGGTAAATCGATAGGCCATTCCGCTGACCTTGAAGAAATATTTAAAGATCTTGCTAGCTCCGTTGTACCAGATACCACTCCAAATAATCAGATCAGTGATGGGTATGAACATGATGACTTAGTCGATCTAGATGAGTGCTGCAACCATATTCGCAGTGATGAAGAGAAATATGACGAAGAAGCAGATGATACTGATGAAGAGCACCACTATAAACAAAATATCAAACAACAAGTATTTGACGTAGACGTCGTTTTTGATGATGCTGAAGTCGAAGACTAGTAGCCCTGCAAAGATAAATTTATTCTTATATGTTATTGGTAGAGATGAACGGGGATATCATATCCTTCAGAGTCTCTTCCATACAGTACCATCACTTAATGACATTATCTCAATTGAAATTAACAACTCAGGTGAGTGTACAATGACCTCAAATACAATTATTAATGATAATTTAGTTACAAAAGCAGCAAAGAATATCCTACAACTCACTCAGAATGAAAGATATGGAGTCAAGATCCATCTAGAAAAAAATATTCCAATTGGTGCTGGACTTGGTGGTGGTTCAAGCAATGCAGCTACAACACTTATAGAGATAAATCGTCTGTTGAATCTCAATCTTTCTACAGCGCAGTTGATTGATATCTCAAGTGGCATAGGGGATGATATAAAGTTCTTCCTGATGCAGCAAAAGTGCGTGTATTTTGATGGTCAGAACCACCATAAAATAGGTATAAATCAACCACTGAATATATTGCTGGTCAAGCCCAATTTCTCAATCAGTACGGCAGAAGTTTTTCGATTATATCGAGAGCAATTTCTTCACTCAGAGTTACAACCAATTGTCGAAAAAGAGAAAATTTTACAACATATCCTAAATGGAGACAACCATCTTTATAATATTGTAAAAAAGATACAGCCGAAGATCCTTGATGTCATAGATGAATTACAAATACATAAGGGTATTATGAGTGCTAGGATGAGTGGGAGCGGCTCAGCATGCTTTGGTATTTTTGAAGACTATAAAACTCTCAAAATAGCTAAAAACAGAATATCTGAACTATACCCAGAGTGGTTTCTACATGATTTCTTAATATAATTATAATATTTGTGGCATTTATTGGCTTAATTTTGATCAAAAAGTGGTTTGCGCATAGTTTTCTTAATATAATTGTAATATTTAGGGTATATATTGCTTCTTATACGGTTAACTTAAAAGTAAATAAAAAAAATGAAAAACACAAACAATCAAAGTACAAATCAGACTTTAAACATATTCAATAAAGCTCTGCATAAGGTGTCACTAGCACAACTTAAGTCAAACTCAACTGACATGTATAATCTGCAACCATACTCAAGAGAATTGGTATTGGAAAAGTCTAATGTAAATGACTTGCTCTGTCAGAATCTAAACTTAACACAACTTTTGTCAAACACAACACAACTTAAGTCAAGCACAGCTTACTTCAGTAATATGCAATCATTCCTACAAGACCATGTAATTGGCCTGTCATATCCTGGTATAAACTCATTAAGCGAGCGCTATTTTGGTACAAACACAACACCACATATATACCTGGCTTTAATACTAGGACTAGGTGGACTAGGTATCGCATTAAAAAAGTTTTTCATACTAGGTCAATTAGGAACAGATGAAATAGAAGAGCAAAGCTTAGCAGGATTAACCATAATAGAAGCAGGATCAACCATAATAGAAGCAGGATCAACCATAATAGAACAGCAAAGCTTAGCAATACAAAACGCAATAGAACCAATCCAAGCAGGACAAATCCAATTCAAAGAAGAACTAAAGCAAGCAATACAACAAAACCAATTAGGACACAAAAGCGTAGGACAAAGCCTAGTAGGACCAATCCAAGCAGAACAAAACCAAGCAATACAACAAAACCAATTAGGACACAAAAGCGTAGGACAAAGCCTAGTAGGACCAATCCAAGCAGA
>CAMCJK010000028.1 GCA_945875075.1 Candidatus Fokinia solitaria
TCTCCCATATTCAGTTTTCTACCAGCTCTGATACTAGAATGACATGCAATTTTAGTAAGAATCCTATCTTGATGTAATTTAAATATTTCTAAATATCCATCTATGTCTGAGATAATATCTTGTAGTAAAGTAACAATATCTATATTCCCTGGTAACGATGGGATAGAATGGATGAGAATTTTTGTATAATCATTAGAACTCAAAGTGAGACCAGTCATCTTTAAATCCTCTGATATTGACATTAATAGTGTATTTTGCACATAGCCAAAATCAACAGCAAGTGGCATTATAAGATTTTGTACTATTAATTTATCTTTATTGATTGCCTCTAAAACTATTCTCTCATGTGCTGCATGTTGATCAACTAAAATCAACCCATTAATGTTTTCTGCAACCACATATTTTGTACCAATTTGAAACCTTGGAGTGCCAAGAAATCCTTCTGAGAACTGTTTACTGGGTTTAATATTAGGTATTTCTGACTCATAACCTTCTTCTGTATGGTAATGATTAAATTGATCGAATGGTAGTAATGCTGGGTGCAATTTTGTCTCAACAGTTTTTTGAATTATTTTTTGTGTGATATTAGAAGTTGTTTTAACTTTTCTGATTGAATCTCTTATTGAGTTTATTACAATTTCTCTAATAATTCTTTCATCACTGAATCTGACTTCTGACTTATTAGGGTGGATATTTACATCAACACACTTATGAGGCATTTCTAAAAACAATATCACAGTAGGAAAAATACCTTCAGGTAAAGTATTAAAATATGCAGCCCTCACTAATTTATTTAATAAGTTATCCTTAACTAATCTTTTATTTACAAATGTTAAAATCTTATTTTTAGTACCTCTATTATTAGTTGGAATAGATATATATCCATGCAATCTGATTCTATTTATTTCATTATAATTCTCTCCTGTATCAAAATAGACTGTATTATCAATAAATTCAGATCCTAGAACTGCCCTGAGCCTGCTTTCAACATTATTATCATGCAATATCTCTAGAATGGACTTATTATTGTGAGTGAGAGTAAACTTTATATTATGATGTACTATAGCTAATGAATTTATTAGTTCAGTACAAGCAACTATTTCACTTATTTCAGACTTCAAAAACCTAATCCTATTTGGCATGAAACAAAATAGATCTTTGACCTCAACTGTTGTACCAATATTATGTGGAGCAGGGCTGATAGTCATTGATATACTATCTGTTATTCCATCATCTAATTTGATGTTTAATCCTTGATCACTATTAACACTCCTAGTAGTTAGATGAAGCCTTCCAGCCGTTGCTATTGAAGCAAGAGCCTCACCTCTAAAGCCCATGTGCAAAATATTAGATATATCATCTTCTTTGATTTTGGATGTTGCATGCCTTGTAACTGCCAATAATAAGTCATCTTGATCTATTCCCATCCCATTATCAGATACATAGATCAGACTTCTACCACCTCTCTGCATATCGACATTTATCTCAGTCGCCTTAGCATCTATTGAATTCTCAAGTAGCTCTTTTACAACTGAAGAAGGCCTATCTATTACCTCACCTGTTGCTATCCTACTTACTGTTAAAGGGCTTAATAAGTGTATTCTCATTTGAGATTATATAAAACAGCAGTAACATTTTTGATCTAAATATAAAACAAAGTAATTGTCTGTTAATGAAAAATCATGCATAATTCTATATTAGAAATTAATAGTTAATAATAGGGTTTAAAAATGCTCACCATATCAGATTTTGATGGAGAATATTGGATTTATTTTATTGTGTTATTAAGTGTCCTAGCATTTATTGACAGATATGCAATTGCCCAAAACAGTTCAACAATCAGAAAAAATTTCTATAGCGCAATGTTTTGGTTTACATTTTCAATGATTTTCTGCCTATTTTTAAAATTCTTATCATTCCAAAACATCATAGAAGAAGATCATAGCATGGACTTTTGCACAGCCTATTTAATTGAATTGTCACTCAGCATAGATAACGTTTTTGTATTCATAATGATTTTTGAAAAATTGAAAATCAGTAAAGAAAAACAATATTTAATTTTGAAAGTTGGAATGATAAGTGCAGTGATCATGAGACTGATAATGATTCTTTTTGCCACTCAATTAATTCAAAGATTTACTGGGATTTTCTATATTTTTGGCTTTATTTTGATCATGAGTGCAATCCATATTGCCATGTCATCAATCGTAGCTAATCACAAATATGATGTGAAAAAAAAGAAGACTCCATTTTATTACAAGTTTTTTGTGAGTTCTAAATCACATAAATTAGTTAGAAAAGTTGATGATACCTTCGGCTCAAATAGGAATAAATTAGCATTAGTTCTTGTTGAAAAAGCTGATATTTTATTTGCCATTGATTCAATACCAGCTGTACTTTCAGTGACACAAGATTCTTTTATAGTGTTTACATCAAACATGCTAAGTATAGCTTTTTTAAGGTCTTTATTTTTCTGTGTTTCACATAGCATGCAAAGCTATCAATATTTGAAATATGGGATAGTTTTAATTCTTTGTTTCATAGGAGTAAAATTAATTTTATTGCCACAGCATATATTAATCCCTACAACTTTTTCATTAGGATTTATTTTAGTTGTTATAGTAGGATCAGTACTATTATCAAAAATACATAAAATATCTCATGGAAAAAAAAGCACTTGATGTATATCTAGTCTCTGACTCATCTGGTGAGACAGTAATGGCTGTAAGTAAGGCTACTCTAGTACAATTTCTTGATGCTGAATTTACAGAGCACCTTTTTTTGCTTGTAAGAAGTAAAGAGCAAGTCGATACTATGATTCAGGCTTTTAATGCTAAGCCAGGAATTATCATATATACAATGGGTAACTGTGAAGTAAGAGATTACTTCTTATCACTATGTGAAAAATTTTCTATCCCAGCAATATGTCCACTAGACAATCTCGTATCTTATATTTCTGAAAACATTTCCATATGGCCTTCAGATACAAAACCAGGCAAATATAAGATGTTAGATAAGGAATACTATCAGAAAATAGATAGCATAAATTTTGTGATGCAACATGATGATGGGCAGCGTCCAGAAAATTATGAAAGAGCAGATATAGTACTACTTGGAGTTTCTAGAACATCGAAATCACCCACTTCACTATACTTAGGACAGCGCGGATACAATGTGGCAAACTATCCAATCATCCTTGGACTCCCAGTCAATATTCCAAGGCTAGAGACTTTCCTAGAAATAAAATCACCACTAATATTAGGCTTAACGATCTTATCATACCAATTATCAAAGATTAGAAGTGCTAGGCTATCGCTTTTATATGATGAAAACGATTTAAAGATGCAAGCAGCAAATAATTCAATTATGAATAATTATTCTTCAGATACATCTATCAGAGAAGAGATAGCTTATGCAAACTCTATTTTTAAATCACTTGGAATTCCAGTTATAGATGTGACAAGTAAAGCAATAGAAGAAACAGCTGCTGAGATTATTAATATTTATAATCTTAGAGATCATCAGTCATAAAAGTGGTTGTATCGTGTTCTATCTCATGAGAAGTGTTATGTTCTGCTTGTTCAGATCCATTATATTCTGTCTGCTGAGCATTAGAATATATCTGATAGATAACATCTTCGCTGAACAAGGACATATTTAATTTTTCAATAATCTCTGGTAGCGATGTGCTACTTTTAAATTTAGTTTTTTGAGATAAAAATTCTATATTTGGCATTAATGAATCTATCTGGTCTTGATTACAATCTGTGAAAATAACTTTTAAAGTTTTATATGCATAAAATGCATCTTCCATGCTTAGAATTGCTGTTATGAAATCATTGTTTTGAACTTCATCAAAAGCTTTAAAACTCATTTGAATTGTTTGAATTAATTCGTTTTTTTGATTATCATTACAATCTTTAAAAATGACTTTTATCACTTCATATTTCCAAAAAGTATCTTTCATGTTTGTTACAGTTTGAATCAATTTATCTTTTTGTTCTGTAGTACATTCATTGAATGTATCAATGATTTGCTCAACTTTCAAAATGGTATCTCCCATAATATTGCTCTTTGTAATTATTTTGTTTCTGTAATGTTTGCTGGACATATGCTTACCTATGATTAAAAGTTATTTAATGATAGAAACTGCAATTAAATATGTGAAACTTTCACATACTCAATGGCAATACTATAAGATATAATCTTATAATAACTAGTATTTTTTGTCATAAAATACATTTTCTCTAGAAAGCTTTTTATTCTACTAAGTGATAAATTTCACTTCCTGAAACTGGCTTAAGGTGTTTTATGCCAACTGTCACAGCATTGCCTAACAACAGCTCTAATCTCACTCATATATGTAGCTCTTTCAGACACACTAAATGCTCCACGTGCTTCAAGTAAATTAAAAATATGAGATGCTTTCAAACATTGATCATATGCAGGCATTAAACTATTTAGCCCAATTAATCTCTTTGCTTCTGCAATATGTATTGAAAATAATTTATATAAAGCATCAATATCAGCTAATTCAAAGTTATATCTTGAATATTCTACTTCTGAACGGAAAAATACATCTCTATATGTGAAATCTTTGTTCCACTTGATATCCCAAAAATTATCAACATTTTGGATATACATTGCTAGTCTTTCAAGGCCATATGTTATCTCTGCAGGGACTGATTTTAGCTCAATGCCCCCAAGCTGCTGCATATAGGTGAATTGTAAAACCTCCATCCCATTACACCAAACTTCCCATCCGAGTCCCCATGCACCTAATGTTGGATTTTCCCAGTTGTCTTCAACAAATCTCAAATCATTTTTTTTCATATCAATCCCAACAACCTCTAAGCTCTTGAGGCATAGCTCTTGGATATTTTCTGGAGAGGGTTTCATTATAACTTGTAGCTGATAATAGTGCTGTGTTCTATTGGGGTTTTGACCATATCTACCATCAGTAGGTCGCCTTGAAGGCTGAACATATACAACATTCCAAGGATCAGCATCTAGACATCTAAGTGTCGTAGCTGGATGAGATGTACCAGCGCCGACTTCAATATCATATGGCTGAAGTAACATACACCCTTTATCAGACCAAAATTTTTGAAGATTGAAAATTATATCTTGAAAGTACATACTTATTTTAAAAGAGATTATATGACTCCCTATAGTACATTTTTTTTAAAAAATCTCAGTATTTTTTCAATACTACTTGTGAAAAATAAAGTTTTAGGATAACTAATATAGGCATATGCAAAAATTTCTTTGTGTAGTATAGTGTACTATGCATTAATAATTACTAATTTTAAAAACACAATAAAAAATGGCAGCAGCAGAAATATATAATCGTAATAAGCCACACGTCAACGTAGGAACAATCGGCCACGTTGACCATGGTAAAACAAGCTTAACAGCCGCAATCACTAAATACTTCGGTAAATATGTAGAATATGGTTCTATCGATAAGGCTCCAGAAGAGAGAGAAAGAGGTATTACAATCAATACAGCTCACGTTGAGTATGAAAGTGAAACAAGGCACTATGGTCACGTTGACTGCCCTGGACATGCTGACTATGTCAAAAACATGATCACAGGTGCTGCTCAGATGGATGGTGCTATACTTGTTGTCAGTGCAGCAGATGGTCCTATGCCACAAACACGTGAACACATCCTACTTGCAAGACAGGTTGGTGTTCCTGCAGTGGTTGTCTTCCTAAATAAAATAGACATGGTTGATGATGCTGAGTTAGTTGAACTAGTTGAAATGGAAGTACGTGAGATCCTTAGTAACAATGGATTTGACGGCGACAATATACCCTTCATCAAAGGATCTGCTCTACAAGCTCTCGAAGGCAAACCTGAAGGAGAAGCTGCAATCCGTGAATTGATAAAAGCAGTTGATGAACATATTCCTATACCTGAGCGTGAGACTGACAAGCCATTCTTAATGCCGATAGAAGATGTATTCTCCATTCCTGGTCGTGGTACTGTTGTAACAGGTCGTATCGAGCAAGGTACAGTAAAAGTTGGTGAGGAGATTGAAATTGTTGGTATTAAAGATACTGTGAAAACCATATGTACTGGTGTCGAAATGTTCAAGAAACAACTTGATAGTGGTATGGCTGGTGATAACGTAGGTATTCTTTTACGTGGTATCAAAAAAGAAGATGTTGAAAGAGGACAAGTTCTTTGTAAGCCAGGATCAGTTAAACCTCATACTAAGTTTAAAGCTGAGATCTATGTACTAACTCAAAAAGAAGGTGGTAGACACACTCCTTTCTTCAGAAATTATCGTCCTCAGTTCTATTTCAGAACAACTGACGTGACAGGTAGTATTACACTGAAAGATGATGTTGAAATGGTGATGCCTGGAGATAATGCAGAAATTTCAGTTGAACTGATTTGCCCAGTAGCTATGGATAAAGGATTAAGATTCGCTATCCGTGAAGGTGGAAGAACAGTTGGTGCTGGTGTTGTTGCAGAAATTATTGAATAATCAGAAAAATCATGGCAACAAAAACAGAAATTGAAATAAAATTCAGAGGATTTGACTATAGAATTCTTGATGCAGAAGTCAGCAGAGTTGTTGACACTGTTAATAAGACAGGTGCAACAGTGCATGGTCCAATCCCTATGCCTCGGAAAATCGAAAGATTTACTGTAAATAGATCTCCTCATGTTGATAAGGAGTCTAGAGAGCAGTTTGAAATCAGAACTTTCAGGAGAAATATGGTTATAAATCCATCTGAGCAAACAATAGATGCACTTATGAAACTAGAGCTTGCTTCTGGTGTAGAAGTGGAAATAAAAGTATTAGAAGGGGACAAAAAATGACAAATATAGCTCGTAGAACTGGACTTATCACCACAAAGCTTGGTATGACACAAATCTTCACAAAAGAAGGTAATACCATTCCTGTAACGCTTTTACAGGTTGATAGAAACGTAGTTCTGCAAACAAAAGACGAAGGAAGTTACAAAGCAGTTCATATTGCATATGGAGCTTCTAAAAATATTAAAAAACCTCAAGCTGGCCTCGCAAAGAAAGTCGGAATAGATTCATTCCGTCATTCTAAAGAGTTTAGAGTTACTGAGGGCTTTCTAGTAAATCCTGGGACTGAGTTAAAAGCTAATCATTTCCATATTGGACAGCTAATTGATGTTAGCTCAATCAGTATAGGTAAAGGATTTGCCGGTGTTATGAAAAAGTATGGATTCAGAGGTCTAGAAGCGTCTCATGGTGTTTCTGCAAGTCATAGATCTGGTGGTTCTACTGGTCAAAGACAAGATCCTGGTAAAGTTTTCAAAGGAAAGAAAATGTGTGGCCATATGGGAGCTAAAAGAATTACAACTCAAAACCTTCAGGTTATCGATGTTGATTTAGAGCTATCAGTAATAGCAATCAAAGGTGCTGTCCCTGGGCATAGAGGTCAAATAGTTTATATAACTGATGCTATAAAGTTAGGTTATATTCCTGCATAACATTACCCACCACCTCCCTGGCGCAATCTGCGCTGGGTTTCTCATACTCAAAATGAATTATAGATTGTATTTTTTTATCTTCCTGTGAGATGCCCTTTTTAGGTAAATACCTTAGTATTTTTTTTGTATCCAACCCATATAGAAAAGGTTCAACTATAATATAGTAGATAAAGTAAGTGAACAACATATTTGTACTAGCAGATACTTGGAGGTAACAGTAGAGGGCTTTGACATTTAATTAATGATCTGAGAATGCAGAAAAGCAACGACGGATTCGTTAAACCATACATATGATTTTTTACCATTCAAATTCAACATAATATAAATCAATGAAAAAACTAATTTTAATTTTATTGCTTTTTACTGTTTTGCATTCATCCCAATCATTTGCTTCTGAATTTTGTTTTATTGCAAAAGAAAATGATAAAATTTTAAAAATTGAAGGTGATTGTAGCAAGCGTTATGCACCAGAATCTACATTTAAAATTCCACTGAGTTTAATGGGTTTTGATTCAGGTATCCTGAAGAGTGAAAATAATCCTATATGGAGATTTAAAGAAGGTTACGTTGATTGGAGAGATGCCTGGAAACAAGATCAAACTCCACAGAGTTGGATGAAAGAGTCTTGTGTATGGTATAGCCAAGTTTTAACCAAACAACTAGGCATAGAGAAATTTGATAATTATGTAAAGAAGTTTTCATATGGCAATATGGATATTTCAGGTGGACTTACAAACGCATGGCTTTCAAATTCATTACAAATATCACCTCATGAGCAAATTGAGTTTATTCAAAAAGTATTAGATCATAAATTTCCTATAAGCAATGAAAGTTACGATAAGACAAAGAATATTATGTTTATTCAAGAAATGGCTGGTGGTTGGAAGTTATATGGCAAGACTGGTAGTGGCAGGCAGTTTGATAAAAATGGCAATAAAACAGAACTTCAACATGGTTGGTTTGTTGGATATATTGAAAAAGGAAGCAATAGTATTGTGTTTGCAAGCCATATTGCAGACAATCGTAAAGAAAAGGCTTCTGCTTCATTTAGAGCTAGAAACGATGCATTGATAAAACTCTGGTATCTTATTGATGAGCTTGAGAAATAAAACATAAACATGTCTAAAGTTGAAGTTGTAAAATATGATCCAAATTGGAAAGTCAGATTTATATCAGAAGCTGAAAAGCTTAAGAAAATCTTTGCTGATAACTTTATAGCAATTTATCACATAGGGTCTACAGCAGTAGAAGGACTTAGCGCTAAAGCAATTATAGACATAGTAGTTGTTGTAAAAGCAATCTCATTAGTTCAGCCAATTGAAGGGTATAAGTTTTATGGAGAGCTTGGCATTCCATTTAGAAGATATTTCTCATCAGGTGATTTCCATATTCATGTATTTGAAGAAAATAATCCAGAGATAGAGCACAATTTACTCTTTAGAGATTATCTTAGGAGCAATACTGCAGCAAAACAAAAATATGAAAAACTTAAGATAGAATTAGCGCATAAATATCCAGATGATAGAACTCAATATTCTATGGAAAAAAATGCATTCATTAGTGAAATTATAGAAAGAAGTGGGTTTAAAGGACTTTGCTTAAGATATGTATTTCACGCTCTTGAAGCAGAATATTATATAGAGCATATAGGTAAGCAGGGAGCTTATAAATTTATTTTATATAAAGGCGCTGAGATAGTAGCAGCTGCAGCTATTGATGAACAGCTAATTATAGAAAAAATAGTTGGTACTAATCACATTGATTACATGAAGCAACTTCTCGATAGATGGATATTATCAGAAAATGTTTTTGTTAGAACTCAAAGATAAAATAAAATCCATGCTATACTAAGCCTAGAATTAAAAACCTTTTGTAATGAAAAATAAAATCATAGATGGCAATATTCAATCTAAAATCCTTAGGGATAAAATTGCATCTGATGTACTGAAATTTAAAATAAAACCTAAGCTAGCAATTATTCTTATTGGCAATAATCCTGCAAGTAATATCTATGTTAAAATCAAAACAAAGCGTGCACAGGAAGTAGGAATAGAAACAGAACTACATGTTTTCGATGAAAGCATTACAAATGATGAATTGTTAAAGTTTATAGATACGTTAAATCAAGATGATTCTATACATGGTATTTTAGTACAGATGCCTCTGCCAAAACATATAAATAAAAATTCTATATTGATTAGTATTTTACCACAAAAGGATGTTGATGGGTTCTCACCTATCAGTGTTGGTAATTTACATAACCAAAATCCTACATTTATTCCCTGTACCCCTCTCGGTGTAATACATCTCATAAAAAGCGTTAGAGCAGATCTTACTGGCATGAGAGCCGGAGTTATTGGTAGATCTAATATAGTTGGTAGGCCAGTGGCTGAACTATTGTTACAAAATGATTGCAGTACAACAATTGTGCACTCCAAATCACATGATATAGCCAAAATTTGTAGTGAATGTGATATATTAGTAGCTGCAGTTGGCATACCTAAGTTGGTCACAAAAGACTATATTAAACCTGGTGCAATTGTGATTGATGTAGGTATAAATAAGATAGGAGATAAGATTGTTGGAGATGTAGACTTTGATGATGTGATTAATACAGTTGGATATATAACCCCTGTGCCAGGTGGCGTTGGCCCAATGACAGTTGCATATCTATTATCTAACACTGTTGAGAGCTATAAATCTCTTGAACAGCATGGCAATAAGGCTATTTCAGAATATATATCATAAGAATATTTTAAATTAAAAATCTTCTATAATGAAAAATAAAATCATAGATGGCAATTATACTCCTGTGAGTAATATCTGTGTTGAAATCACAACAAAATGAGCACAAAAAGTCGGCATAGAAACAAAATTACATGTTTTTGATGAAAGTTCACATTGTATGTTAAATAGTTATTTCCAGTATGGTTACAGCTATAAATAGTGATGCTTGAAGCTCTATAATCTTAAATGTATGGTGAGTTTCACATTGTATGTTAAATAGTTATTTCCAGTATGGTTACAGCTATAAATAGTGATGCTTGAAGCTCTATAATCTTGAATATATGGTGAGTTCACACTGTATGTTAAATATTGAAATCAACCCACGAATAGTTGAATTTCTAGTATAACTTCTAAAGGTTTTGTAATTAATAACTGCGTAAGTAGCTTTGTAGCTTTTACGATATTTTCCAGCCACACATTTTGCTCATCAACTTTGGAACTTTTGAGATTAACAATTCCACTGATAATGTTATTTGAGGTCATGCCGTTTACGTTTATTGCGGTGGTTATTAGACAGATCTTGAATTTTTAAATGCAATAGAAAACTCCACTGCTTGATGAACACCGGGCGATGCTCTGGAAGTCGACGCCCTTTCAGGTTATGTTTGGCTGACCCTAAAATTCGATTAATCAAGGCTTGCCATTTAATTTCAAAAATAGGTTATCTGCAGCTCTCTCCAGTAAGCTATTTTGAGATAGTCTTTTTTCAAGATGTTTGAAATCAACTGTATCTATATTTTGATCTTGAGATACACAGCTATAAATATATATATCTTTTTTACCAACTCTATGTTTTTGAATACATTGAGCACATATTTCTTTCATCATACAATTCATTGGTGAATTCACGGATGCTATTCCTGGGTAAGACACTCGACCACTTTTTCTCATTTCAGCAACTGCTCTCATCAGGCTATCTGATCCGATTACAATCATCTTTTGAATATCAGACATTTGTATTTTCATATCTGTAGGATAAGACTTTATTGCTTCAATGATGTTCCCATGGAATGCTATATCAGAAGATCTTGATACTTCAAATAGTCCCTCATCACAGCACCATATAATTGTGTCTGCAGCCTCTTCTATTTCTTTAACTTTAAATCTATCAGAAAGTTTCTTATATCCTGCAAAATATATAACTCTACAGCCTTGCTCCCGCATCTTTTTACCAATTGAAATAAGTACAGCATTACCTAATCCACCACCAATTAACAATACATTTTTATTGTATGGGATGCCTGTTGGCATGCCTGTTGGTCCCATTAGAACAACTTGCTCATTAGGCTGTAATAAATTACATAATCTTGATGATAGCCCTAGCTCTAAAACGATGAGTGAAATGTAATCCCCTACTACAGAAGCGCCAGTTAGTGCAATGCCTTCCATAACAAATTTGTATCCCTTTGTACTCTTTGTATTCACTTCATACTTTTGTAGTTTGAAGAACTGTCCAGGTTTGAAATGAGCTGCTGCCCAGGGGGCTTTAACAATAACTTCTATAGCGTTAGGTGTAAGCCTCTCAACTGATTTTACATAGCAAGTAAGCTTTTCATCAAACTTTTTAAATATATCAATAGTATTTACTTCAGAATTTTTCAGTTGTTCTAATATTTTTTTATAGCCATTTTTTGCACTTGCCATAGCTTTAACAACACTACCGTTATATTTTGGATCTGCATCTCCGTAGTAAGTAACTTTAGAGTTATTGATAAGTTTTTGATCTTCCTTGCCTAAAAAAGTGTTTGGTTGAGTCCCAGTTGCAATTATTATTGACTTGGAAGCTATTGTTGTATTCCGTCCATTTATTGTACAAATTATTTCTTTACAGTGGCCAAATTCATCATCTAAAATTTCTTGTGGAACTGCATTTTCAACTAATTTAATACCTTCTTCGAAGGCTTTTGCTAGCTCTTCATGGTTAATTCTATATGCTGGTGACTCTTGAAGAGTTTTTCTATATAATATAGTGACTCCACCCCATTTTTCAATCAATTGATTGGTTTTTTTAGAATGTTTTTTTAGTTGCCTTGCATGAGCAATAAATTCTCTTGCAATTGCTTTATCTTCTTTATTTAGTGATGTGATGAACTTTTCACCCAATGTATTATATTGACTTAGGAACTTTTTAATTTGTACTAGATAATATTGAATCGCTTCAGTTGCACTATCTACTGCCGTGAGGCCAGCACCGATTACAACTATTGGCATTCTGATCTGTAATGGGAGGATGGTTTTAGTTCTATAGGCACCTCCAGCTTGTAATGACATAAGGAAATCTGATGACATTCTCACACCTTTTGTTAGTATATTTTTTATCTCTGGTATATTAGGGCTACCAGCACCAGCACATAATGCTATGTGATTAAAGTCTCTACAATCATCAAAGGTCAAATTACTACCAAATCTCACACCATCATATATCCTAAAATTTTGTCTTCTGAGTAGAAGTAATCTTATAACATCGAGCATATTCTTATCCCAGCGTACTGTGATTCCATATTCCATCACACCACCAAACCCTTTTGGAGATCTATTTTCAAGCTTTTCAAAAAGATTTTCTATATCTGCTATTGGCTCAAAGCTACACTTACTAAAATCATTTGCTATACCTGTAAATTTGCTTGCTAAAGGCTCAATTTTCAATCCATCAATACCAACTACATTCACTCCATTATTCAGCAGATAATGTATCATTGTAAACCCTGCAGGCCCCAATCCAACTACTAATACTTTATAGTTATTGAGCCCCTTAGGTGATGGATTTTTAAAGTTCAGCGGATTCCATCTACTGAGCAGACTATAAATCTCAAATCCAAATGGTAAATATAAAACATCTTTTAAGATCCTACTCTCAACAGATGGTGTATTAACTGGTGTTTGCTTTTGGAAAATACACCCCTGCATACAATCATTACATATTCTGTGACCAGTAGCAGCAACCATTGGATTATCTATCATGATTGTAGCAAGCGCACCTATAACGTTCCTATTAGCGCTGAGTAAGTGCATCTCAGAAATTTTTTGCTCTAAAGGGCATCCATATAACTTTACCTTCAAAGGATTGGCCTGATATCCATCTGTGCTTTTCATACCATGAGAGCAACTGTCTTTATCTCGATTATGGCAATATAGACAGTAATTTGCTTCATGTGAGGCTTGTAATGCAGTTGTTTGCAAATCATTTAGTGTAAAGCTACTTCTTACCCTTAGATGTGTAGATGGAAGGCTTAGATAGCTATATTGATCACTAATAGCATCACTTTTATTAACTTTTTTAGGATGATTTAAAACCCTAAATGTGAAATTTTTCTGATATAAATAATCATTATATCTATAAATAAATGCTACTGGATAATTCATTACTGTTAATGAGTAGACAATCTTTGATATACCTCTTTGCTTTGGATTTAAAATTGTTGTTTGATACTTAGTACTAGGATTTAATCTGTCAAAAATTGTTGGCATTTTGAAGTTTGCTGCAAATAAAATCCATACGAGAAGCTCGCCATTTTTTGTAACTTCAATATGCTTCTGCTTGATATTAGAAAGTCTTTTGAGATCTGGGATGAGATTGTTATAGTCAACCTTCATAGCTACTCTAAAAAGAGCTCCATTTATGTGTAATCTTTGTCCTTCAAATGACTTTACAGCCCAAAGAGAATAGTTTTCTACTTGAGTAAGGATTTCCCTATGATATTCAGCCCATTCCACATCCTCAGAGTTAGATTGCTCATATATTTCAAGGAATGTTGTAGCCATATCAATTTCAGCTTCCAACACATCATGCGCCTCAAAAGGTAAAATGATGCCATACATCATGAGAGATATTTTAGTAGCTTTTATATTTGCAGTGATCTCAGATATGTTTCTATCTAAGTTCATCACATGTTTTTGTATGAATGATTTATTGCATTTATATACTACGTCTAACTTCTTATCTTGAGTTTTATAACTCTCAACTGCATTGCTAATATAAAATAATTCAGTAATAAATGATTCTAGATGTGGTGCTAGCTCTAAAATGAGTTTTGACTCATCAGATTTATAAAGCTTATTATTATCACCTCTAGTATCCAACATTTTATTGCAGAGATCTGGTGATATTCTTAAGAGTTTTTCTATGAAGTAACTATCTAATTTTTTTAATCCATCTAAGGTATATAGCTCTTCAAAAGATAAATCATGACGCAGTTGCAATGTTTTCATTATATGTAGGGTTTTACGAGTTGCTATAAAAGAGTTATATAGGTATTATCCTGTTGAAAAATAAATGTAATTGCAGTATACACCAAAATAAATAATTGAATAATGAGTCAAGATAGAAACTCTCAGAAAATAATAATTCATAATGATAGTGATTATGAAGGGATGAGAAAGGCTGGGAAACTTGCTGCTGAAGTTTTAGTCGCAATCGCAGAGCATGTTAAGCCAGGGGCCACAACAAATCATTTAAATGATATATGCCATAAAATGATTATTGATCATGGTGCCATACCAGCTCCCCTCAACTATAAAGGTTTCCCTAAGTCAATCTGTACATCAATCAACCATGTTGTATGTCATGGAATCCCAAATGATAAGGAACTTCTAAATGGAGATATAATAAACATAGATGTGACAGTTATAGTCGATGGATGGCATGGAGACACTAGTAAAATGTTTTTAGTTGGAGATAAAGTCTCTATAAAAGCCAAGAGAATCATCCAAGTAACTTATGATGCTCTGATGTTTGGAATAGAAAAAGTCAAGCCTGGCAATCAATTCAATGAGATTGGTAAGGCAATCCAAGAGCATGTTGAAAAAAATGGATATTCAGTTGTAACTGACTATTGTGGGCATGGGATAGGTAAAATATTCCACTGTGAACCGCAAGTCTTGCATTACTATGATAAGAATTATGACTTTAAAATAGAGAAAGGTATGTTTTTCACAATAGAGCCAATGGTCAATGCTGGTAAGTCAGATACTCTACTCTTGAACGATGGATGGACTGCCGTTACTAGAGATAGATCTCTCTCAGCTCAGTTTGAACACACAATAGGTGTTACTGATTCGGGATATGAAATATTTACTAAAGTATAATAAAG
>CAMCJK010000029.1 GCA_945875075.1 Candidatus Fokinia solitaria
AAAGCATTAATAGGCGTGGTCTTATGTTTGTTCTTTCTGCGCCATCAGGTACTGGAAAAACGACAATGGCCAAGAAACTATTGTCAATCGATCAACACATTCATCTATCAATCTCAGTGACAACCAGAAAACCCAGACCTGGTGAAAAAGATGGTATAGACTACTATTTCACATCACATGATGACTTCAAAGCTATGGTAGCTAATGGAGAACTATTGGAATATGCAGAAGTTTTTGGGAATTTTTATGGCACTCCACGTTCTAAAGTTGAAGAGTTATTGAATAAAGGAGAGGATTTATTATTTGATATTGAATGGCAAGGACATAGACAGCTAGTAAGCTCTGCAAGACAAGATGTAGCAAGTGTTTTTATATTACCACCAACAAAAACAGAACTATTAAAGAGATTGCGTTTAAGAAATGCAGACTGCGCCAAAACAATTGACAATAGGATGGAGCATGTGAACTTTGAATTGAGTCACTGGCATGAGTATGACTATCATATAATAAATAGAAACTTAGATGAAAGCGTTGAAAAGCTCCATGCTGTTTTAAGAGCTGAGAGGCTTAAGAAAACACGTCGTACTGGTCTTGCAAATTTCGTCGGTGAGCTTTTGAGGGAAGAGATTAATACTCTTCTAGAAGACACACAAAACAGCTAATGAATTGTTAAATTATGGGGCAGCATCAAAATATCATAATAATTCCAGCTAGAATCGGATCAACGAGACTAAAAAGAAAGCCACTAATAGATATTCAAGGAAAGCCTATGTTGATATGGTGTGCAGAACAAGCAACTAAAGCTAATTGTGGAGATGTTTATATTGCATGTGATTCTGAAGAATTATCAGATCTCTGCAATAAATATGGATATAAATCTATCATGACAGACCCTACAATACCAACTGGCTCTGATAGAGTATATATTGCATCAACTATGCTTAATAAAAACTATGAGTTGATAATAAATCTTCAAGGAGATATGCCAAAAATAAGTCCAGAAACGATCAGGGCCGTTGTCACAAGCTTAGAAGATGATGTTGATAAGAAATTTGATATCAGGACTGCAATTACTATCTTTGATGACGAACAAGAAAAAAGAGATGTAAATAATGTCAGTGCAATAGTTTGTCATGGTAATGGATTGGACTTGAAAGTTGGAGATGTTGTTAATGCCCTGTATTTCACAAGAGCTGCAGAGCCATTTCCTAAATCAGTTTATAAACATATAGGTATTTATGTATATAGAGCTGAAGCGCTAAAAAAATTTATATCTTATCCACAATCAAGACTTGAAATAGAAGAAAGACTAGAGCAGCTAAGAGCTCTAGAGAATGATATGAAGATAGGCTGTGTGTTTGTTGATGATCATGTGATATCAGTTGATACACAGGCAGATCTAGAAAGGTTAATATAAAATGTAAAAACTCAGAATTTGCTAATGGTGACTCAACTCAACTCTTTTGTTGTTGTGTATTATCTTTTTGAATAAGACTAACCAAATTCTGAAAAGTCTGTGTGCCTTATAGTGGACTTTGTTTTTCAACACATCTTATCGCCTCTCTGAGGTTATTATTAACCTTTATTTCTGGATAATTTTTTAGTATTTCCTCTAAGACTTTTTGACTGTATCCATCTCTCCAATATTATATACTACTGGGGCTTTAGACTTGATTATTTTCAACATTTGTTCTTTGTCATTTAAGTACTTTGTTTAGTGCTTTTTGCTACCGCTTGGCTGGTTTCCTCATATTGGCCCTATGTAATCTTTTTTTCCTATAATCTTTTCTTCCTTTAACTTTTCTACATGAGTTGTTTGTGTCTGCAGCATTTTTTGATATTCTACATATAGCGTATCTGACTTATCTTGTATAACATCTGGATTGTTTGTTACTATTAAACCTAGAAGGGTTTCGAGTGAATGCACCGACGAATTAGTAATTACTAGTTCTTCAGAGTTGCTTATTGTACTTAAATTCTTATATTTTTCTTTTAGTTTTACATATAATGTTTTCGCCAATTTTTGACACACTGCAGAAGTGTTAGGACTCTCACTGAGTTTAACATATGGTATATGAAAAAAATATAGATACCCTAGTTTTGATAATGTATCCTTATGATCATTAAAAATCCCAATTTCTAAATCTATCTGATTGGATCTTTTTAACAAAGCATTCAAAACATCAAATGTTTTTGCGGCTGCTTTAGCTTCATCACCTTTATTTAGAATGTTATCATGATCTTTTGTTTTGGCGTATGTATCCTTTTTTTCATTTGTTAAACCAAATGCGATATCAAATAATTCCCATTTTTTTATTATTATTTCTCTAACTTTCCCAGCATCCATTCCTTGTATATCAAAATCCAATTCTCTAAATAGAGACATGATATTATTATTTGCTTTTAGATTGTTTATACTTAACTTTAATTTAGAATCCTCAATACTATATTCTGCTAAGCTTTTATCTTCTGATGAAAGTTTCTCTATTAATTTATTAACAGGCATTGCTATGCCCTCTAAATGTTTATGTCGTCTAAATATTTGTAATACCCTATCAAGATCTACTTTTGTTTTCTGATGCAACATCCAAGATACATTCTCAACGTCAAATACTGCTGCCTCATTTTGATAACACGTATAAAGAAACCAATATATTTTTTTGTTCAACTCTTCAATTGTAGCCTTTTCAATTTCAAATGTCCCAATATCTTCAAGCTCTAATTCTGCTAAAGCCATATTTATTAGCTTCATTTGCACTGGATTATATGGATTTTCAACAGCATATTCAAATTTTTTATATTTGTCCCACACTTGTTTTTTATACTCATATAGCAACTTTTTAGCGTCAGAAAATGTCTTTAATATCCCTATCTTCTCTACAGCTAACGAGTGTATTATACGCAAGTCCAAGCCGCTGGAGGAAGTTTTCTCCTCTTCTGTCTTTAATGTTTTGTCGACAGCGCAAAGATTATCATCCAACTTCTTCTTGGTATGATCCGTGTATTGTGTATTATTAAAATCAAATTTCAAATTTTTATTTTCTGAATCTTTTAATTCTTGAGTTTTTAGTTCACTAGGATTAACTTTCATGCTATCCTCTAAAAGTTTTAACTCTTGCAAACTTTTATTTATTTCTTTCATCTCATTTTTTGAGTAGGCTCGCAAAGCTTTTGGAAATTTCTCCTCTAATGCAGCTAATTTACATTTCTTTGCTTCAACCAGCTCTGATTGCTTGAATGCATTGTAGATTTCACTCAATTCATTATAATATTTGTTGTGGTTTTCTTGCATTACTTCACATTCCTTGTGATAATCGTATAGGTTTGCTGGATAGCTAGGCATCCTCTTTAATAGAGCAATTTTTTCTTTTACTGGTGAGCTTATAGAGGAGTCTTGACCTTTTATTTTTATTTCCTCTATCTTCGTATTTATAATTTTTAATTTTTTTTCTTGCACAGCTAATTTAATTGTTGTATCTGCTACTTCTGGCTGCATATTTTCTAGTAAGGCACTACGATAAATCTGCCGTCTAAAGGAGGTTGTATTAGATAACTCCCGTGCTAGGTCCTGACCTTTCCAAAATGCCTTTAATCTCTCTTCATTCTTTATGTCATCATTCTGAATTTTGTCATCCCAGATTTCTATATCAACAAGTGTTTTTAGCAGTTGCTCTTGAAAATCCTTTGTTTGTCTCCAACTTTCAATATTTTTTTTATCTTTCGCATCCAGGTATGCCCTTAGAATTTTTGCTGACCTCAATTTAGATTGCTCTGTCTTTTGCTGTTCTTTACTCAATTCTTCTAATAGTGCATTTTGCAAGGTTTCACCATGTTGCTTTACCAAACTTTCAATCTCTTTTGATACTGTTACTTGATATGCTGTTTTGGCTTCTGAACAGGGCTCAACAATATATATTTTGTCCTTGGAACGTTTGGGTAATTGTACTTGTACCAGCGATATTTTATTGTATGCGTCTGGTGTATCCTTTAATAGCGCAATCTCGAAGTCTATATACTTTTTTAAATCCGATTGCTCGAATTTCTCTTGGTCAGATATGGAATTACTTTCCACACACACCTTTAGTCTTTGATCTTGATACAGTTTTTGCACTTCATTAGTATATACTGCAAAATACTTTTCTTGTATCTCTTGTTGTGCAGGATCAATTTCTTTTTCTTTTTCATCATATGACTGCCATTTTCTAGTTATTATTTCTTTTATATAAAGTTCCTCATTTTGAGGAGACTTCCTTAGTGGCTGAAGAATGATTTCAGATGTAGCTTTACTATATCCTACTTTTACACTTTCAAACAGTATATTTAAGAATTCAGGTGCATTTTTTAATTGATTTATATCTATTTCTAAACTACTCTGAGATGAGTATTTAAAATTAAAACGCTTCAATTTGTCAACTATTGTTTCAGTGTTATTGACATCAAGTAATGTTTTACTTATTAGCTTTGTATGTGCTTCTATAATTAATGGTAGTCTTTCTTGAATCTCTGCAATGTTATTTTTTATACTAGCTGGTAGGCCATTATCTTTATTATTGAGGGCGTACAAACACCAATAGATTTTATTTTCTAGCTCCTTACTATCACTTATAGTACTGAAGCTTTTAATGTCTTTCAGTTCTAAGCCTACTAAAACCATATTTATTGGCCTCATTTGTACTGGATTATATGGATTTTCAACAGCATATTCAAATTTTTTATATTTGTCCCACACTTGTTTTTTATACTAATATAGCAACTTTTTAGCGTCAGAAAATGTCTTTAATATCCCTATCTTCTCTACAGCTAACTGTTGTATTTGGTTTATCAAGTCTATATGATCTGCAGCATTTACTATGCTACTATTTGAGTATGACTTTTCGGCTATTTGTAATTCACTATCGATTTCTTGTAATCTTGCAATCTCTTCTTGCATTATTGGCCCTCTACTAAAATAATTAGCAAGATCATTAAATTTATTTGTGAATCCTGACCATGTATTGCCAAAAAATCCCCCAAATAATTTAATCCAGCTTGGCATTTATCTAATTTATTATTTTATTTGTTTATATTAATTTTATACAGTACAGCGTATTATATTAAAAATTTATTACAGTTTTAAAAATATTTTACTCTTAAAGTATTATTATAGCTCACAAGTATACACTTTAAAAGTGAAACTTAATCGTAATAAAAAAACATAAGTATTGCGGAGTAAAAATTTCAATGTTATCCTGCAGCGCAAAATAATAAATATAATCAATACAAAATGATAAGTAATTTTTCTCAACTCATAATATGTGAAGCCTTCGCTGATGATGCATCTAAACATTCAGATGGACAGCAAGCCTCAAGTTTTACAAGCTTTATTCCATTAATTTTAATAACTGCAGTGTTTTACTTTTTAGTTATTAGACCGCAGCAAAAAAAGAATAAAGAGCATCAACAAAAGCTCAAGATATTGTCCCGCGGAGATGAAATCATAACGACTGGTGGCATCATTGGAACTGTTGTGAATACACCTCCTGAAGGTGACTATATCATAATAGAAATTGCAAAAGATGTTAAAGTAAAATTGAATAGACTGTATGTTGCTGATTTTGTAACAAACAATTCTAGCGTGCAAGAAAAGAAGTCAGAAAAAAAACACAAGACAAAAAATGATGTCGAAGGTAAACATTCAGATAAATCTGACGAAAAATAGTTCCAAAATATGATATAATTCAAAATATTAATAACTTAAATGAAAATTAGTATGACAGAAATAAGTGCAAGTTTAGTAAAGACCTTACGGGAATCTACCGGTGTAGGAATGATGGATTGTAAGAAAGCACTCATTGAAACAAATGGTGACATAGAATTAGCTAAGGAGTGGCTCCGTAAAAAAGGATTAAGCAATGCGAGTAAAAAAAGCGATCGGGTAACATCTGAAGGAGTCATATCAATTGCAATAAATGATAAATATGTATCACTGATTGCACTAAACTCAGAGACAGACTTCGTAGCTAAAAATGACAAATTCATAGCATTAGCAGATAATATAGCAAAAGCAGCTCTCAGTCGTCATGAAAAGACAGAGATAGAGCTTCAAACTGCTCTTAATAATTCTAAATTACCAAGCGGTGTACTAATCTCTGATGCTATAGCTGAAAACATAGCAACACTAGGTGAGAATATTAAGTTAACACGAGCAGCATATCTACAATTGCCAAATCATGGAGTGGTACAGTTTTATATACACAATGCAATGGCAAATAGTACTACCTGTGGTAAAATTGGAGTTGGTATAATGATTGAGAGTGATAAAGAAATATCAGACAAATCTAAAGTACAAACATTAGCGAAACAGATAGGGATGCATATAGCTGCTACTAAACCTGAATCATTAGATATTGATAGCTTAGATAAAGCTCGTGTAGAAAAAGAAATATCAATTCTAACAGATCAAGCTAGAGCTTCTGGAAAGCCTGAAAATGTAATAGAAAAAATGATTGAAGGTAGAGTTCGTAAATTTTATGAAGAAGTTGTATTACTTGAACAATCATTTGTAATAAATCCAGACAAAAAAGTCTCAGAAGTTATTGCTGATCTTGGAAAAGAAATTGGATGTACTTTGAAGCTTTCAGGATATTTGAGATTTGGCTTTTGACTACAAATCCTTTCAATTGCTGGTATCCAATCCAGCACGTTTTATATGTCATCTCATAATTTTCATTATGCCACAATCAACTATCCCTAAACACATAGCTATTATTATGGATGGTAATCATAGATGGGCTAAACAAAATAATATAAGTATAGAAATAGCTTATAGGAAAGGGGCTGAAGCATCTGAAAAAGTCATTCATGAGTCTTCTAAATTAGGAATAAGATATTTGACATTGTACGCATTTTCAATTGATAATTGGAATAGACCAAGTAATGAAATTGCCCTTATTATGTTGATTTTCAAGGAAACGATGCTACGACAGATAAAGAGAATTATGAACGAAAATATGAGAATTATATTCATAGGCGATAGATCAAAGATTCCAAATGATGTTTTAGATGTGATGTTTCAAGTTGAAAAGTTATCTGAAAAAAACAGTGCATTTTTCTTAATTATAGCATTTAGCTACAGCGCAAGGCATGAAATAATGAATGCAGCATTTTTAACTGCAAAGAATTCTACATATAATGATATTGAATCTTATTCAAAAAACTTTCAAAAGAATATCAACCCACATAATATTCCTGATCCTGATCTACTAATTAGAACTAGTGGAGAAGTACGGGTAAGTAACTTTTTGTTATGGGAAATCGCTTATACAGAAATGTATTTTATAAATATATTATGGCCTGATTTTAATGAAAATGATTTGAAAAATGCATATGATGACTTTAGATTAAGAGAAAGAAGATTTGGAAAAAGATAAACAAAATTAAAGAAAAATGTCAGATATTTTAGATGAAATAAAAGCATCAATTAATGATCAAAAAACAAATAAAGCACTTTTTAAATCAACAATTTCTGTTTTTTGTATAGGTGTATTGATCATAATATATTTAGGAATATCATCTTGGTATGAGTCTAATACAGATGAGAAAATTGAATCAGATGGGGTGTTATTGACGCAAATAGCAAACAACATAAACTATGCTAAAATCAGCAATAAAAATCCTGATGAAAGGAAATTCATTGAAAATAAAAATAAAGCTCAAATACAAAAACTTGAAAAATTAGCTGAGCAGAACGGCTCTGCATATGCAGCATTAGCTAATATCTATCTCGCAAGCATATCACTCATTGATGGTAATCATAGTAAAGCTGTATATTATTATCAAAGGATTGCTAAAGAAACTGCATTTGCACAAATTTTACAAGAGCACGCCAAGCTCATTGAAATAAATACAAAATTACAATATAACCCTGGTGTATATGAAACACCTCTAAGGCAACTAGATGAGTACTTTGCAGAATATATCAATCCAGATAATACAATTGATCAGAGTCTAGTACAAGATAAGATCTTCTCAAATGCAATGGCTTTAACAGCAATAGCAACGAATGATATTAGTGGTAATAATGCTAATAGCAAACTTTATCTTAAAGCACTAAAGGAGTATAAACACCCAAGCGACAACATGAGTTTTATAACTTCTTTGTTGTCACAATATATAGAAAAAAAACAATAAAAATCTATTATGAAAAAAGACACTAGTCCAGATATAAATATTGCAATACAAAGGAGTTTTGAAGTTGAAATGCAAACTCTTATAGACTTGATACTCAATACTTTAGATGATTCTAAAATAGAAGATATAAAAGTCCTACATTTGACTCATAGGAGCGACCTAGCATCATATGTCATAATTGGTACAGGTAATTCATCAAGAAATATTTTAACAACAGCAGAAAAGCTTAGTGATAAAATAAAAAGTGAATACTTATATGAGATGAAAATAAATATTGAGGGAACAACTAAGAGCCCACAATGGATTTTAGTTGACTTACAGGACATTATGGTTCACCTCTTCACACAAGAAGCAAGAGATATATACAATCTAGAAAAATTATATACTGAGCAAAAGAAAACAATAGATTTTAGCTGACTTACAAGATGGTTTGCTCATCATTTTTTGATGCACCGTCTTCATATATCTTGCCATCTTTAATCTCTAAGATCTGATCACAGAAAGCTGCCTCATTGGCGTCATGTGTTATCATTAATGTTGTGACATTATGCTTCCTAACAATTTCCATTGTCATTTGCATTACTATTTGTGCTGTTTTTTCATCTAAAGCAGATGTATGCTCATCTAAAATCAATAGCTGACAAGGACTAAGAACTGCCATAACAAGACTGAGTGCCTGTCTTTGTCCTCCTGATAGATATTTAACTTGATAATCAATTTTATCTTCTAAGCCCATTTTCAGCTCAGATAATCTTTCAATAAAAAAGTCATACTGTGCCTTTGAATTATACATAGCCAATGTTCTCTTAACGCATCGCTTACTTGCAAACAGCATGTTCTCAAGCACAGTCATATCAAGTGCAGCACCTAACATATGATCCTGGAAAACCCTACTAATCATATGAGATCTTTGGACTATTGTCTTTTTAGTGTAATCCTTGTCATTAATTAGTACTTTACCATGTGTTGGCTTAATTTCACCTGCTATAACTTTTACAAGTGTGCTTTTACCTGCGCCATTTCCACCTCTAATTGCAATACTTTTATTACTTTGTATTGATAAAGATACATTATCTAAAACTTTTTTTTCAAATTTTGTACCCTTATTAAAAATTACAGATATGTTGCGTAGTTTTATCATAAGTGCTTTAAGTCTTAGATGTTTTGGCCATCATACTAATCATCATTACAGCTGTAATTATATATATATCTGATGATTGCAGTCCTAAGTCTGATGAAAATAGTGCAAATATAACTGCTGTTTTATATATCAATGCGCCGACTATTGACATAAAAATCATTACATATACTTTTCTACTTGAAAAGATTTTCTCACCTATAATAACGCTTATTAGGCCTATTATTAATATATTATTTCCCATATTGACATCTATAAATCCTTGCATTTGAGCTAATAATGCTCCACTCAATGCAACCATCCCATTGCTTAGTGACATAACCAGGCAGACAGTGAATGCCCTGCTGATACCATATGTTTCACCTAGCATATAATTATGTCCAGAGACTCTGACAGCCAAACCTATTTCTGATAGAAAAAAAACACTAAGTAATATGAAACAACCAAAAACAATACAAGCTAAAATAGCTATTTTAATTGTAGGATCTTGAGTATAAAAAACAGTTGGTAAATCAATCAGGGGTATGTTAGGCCTACCCATCAATCTAATATTGACTGAATAGAATGCAATCATCATTATAATGCCTGCAAGTAAACTTCGAATGTTAAAAAATAAGTTCAATGCAGCCGTTATATAACCTGCCAATACACCGGCAAAAAATGCTAAAATAGATGACACATATGGACCACAATGCATTTTTAAAGATATATACCAAACTGCTGCTCCTAATGTAAATGTACCATTGACACCCATGTCAGGAAAATCTATAACCCTTAATGTTAAGAAAATAGCCATCCCAACAAGACCAAATATTAGACCTTGCTCCAGCACACCATATATTAGTTCCATAAGTACATCTAATTAGTGTTGATGTGTTAATATTGGGTTATTATGTTGATACATATAGAACCATTCATTTTGTAATTTTATTTAATTATTTCCGATAAGATATTGCGTACAAAATACAATGTCAACTGTTTTAATAAATCAATATCACATTTATCTATTCAAAATTTTATTTAAATGTTATATAGTATGGCTGATGTTAGCCAATAGCCAGAATAGCACAGAGGTAGTGCAACTGATTCGTAATCAGTAGGTCGGAGGTTCAATTCCTCTTTCTGGCACCATATTCCAGACTTTATTTTAGCTCCAATGATACCTATTAATACGATGGTCTTGAAGAGTATAAATAGACTTTATCTCAAGCAAATACAACCTATCTACACTTGTTTTCAATTCAAAAATTTACTTGTGATCAAATAAAATGTTTAGCTATACTACATAGTTTATTTGCCATATACATCTTTGATTTTTATAGAGTTCATTAGGTGGACTGGAAGATATTCACTAGAATATAAAGAGCTTTATGGATACAGTTTTAACCCAATCATTCAAGAACTTGTTGTTTTGAGTCCTATTATCCCAGCCAATATCATAAGCAAGAAAGATATTCTTAAGATATTTGTACTCTCACCTAAGAACAGCATTCCATAAGTTGCAATCCCAACAACTCCCATACCAGTCCACACAGCATATGCAGTACCCATCGGGAGATCCCTTATTGCTAACCACATAAATGTCATACTTAGGAGAGAACCTGAAATTGTACTAAATAGTGCTATTGTAGGCTTTAAACCATCACAATATTTCAAACATATAGCCCAAAGAATCTCAAAAATTCCTGCTAATATTAAATAAATCCAAGGCATTTTGAGGTTGATATTTTATTTAAATTTTATTCACAAGCAACAATAGCATATTTCAAGACTTTTGTGTATACATAAAACTTAAGAAGTGAATTATTTATTTTATTTCAAGAAATGCTATTTGGTACAGATGGAATCAGAGGTACAATAAACAAGTACCCAATGACTCCAATTGAGATTTTGAACTTCAGTATTGCCATTGGAATTATGGTGCAAAGAATTTGTGCTTCTAAACATGAAAAATCTTATAAACCAAAAGTTATCATAGCCAAGGATACAAGACTATCAGGCTATGTTATAGAGTCTGCTCTAACTTCAGGCCTGGCAGCAATTGGAATAAATGTTACTTTAGTTGGGCCAATGCCAACACCTTCTGTACCTATGCTTATAAAGTCAATTCGTGCAGATCTTGGTATCATGATCACAGCCTCACATAATCCATTTCATGATAATGGTTTGAAAATTTTTGATGAGAATGGATATAAACTATCATCTGAGTATGAACAGAGTCTTCAAAATATAATTTTAGAGCAAAAAGAATATCCATTAGATAAATATCTTGCAGACCCTGAAATGCTTGGGAAAGTTGTAAGATTAGAAGATGTACATGGTAGATATATTGAATATGTAAAAAGTTGCTTTCCTAAACATTTGACTTTAGAAGGGATTAGAATCGTTGTAGACTGTGCACATGGAGCAGCATATAAAATAGCACCTAGCGTCTTTTGGGAACTTGGTGCAGAAGTTGTAACAATTGGTACAGAGCCTAATGGTATCAATATAAATGATGGCTGTGGTTCAATTAATCCTTCAGCGTTATGTGCCAAAGTAATTGAAACAAGAAGTGATATAGGGATAGCTCTAGATGGTGATGCAGATAGGGTACTTATATGCGATGAAACGGGCAAAGTAATTAGCTGTGATCACATAATTGCTACAATAGCTCTTTTCTTACAAAGTAAAAATAAATTACGAGGCGATGGGGTAGTAATCACACATGTTTCAAATTCAGCACTTAAAAATTATTTTTCACAAATGGGCATCCAAACATACACAACAAATGTTGGCGATAAGCATGTAGCTAATGAGATGAGAAAAAGACAATGTAATCTAGGCGGCGAAAGTTCTGGGCATATCATTTTAAGTGATTATACCTCAACAGGAGATGGTATAATTGCAGCACTACAGATTATGGCTTTTTTAAAAGAGAAAGGCATGGCAGCAAGTGATATCTTAGATATATTCCCTTTGACACCACAAAAGTCAATCAGTATAGAAATGCTTGGTGGGATCAACCCACTTACAAATGACTCAAAAACCTCACTTATAGAACAAATAAAAAATGAAAATACTGATGTTAGAATCATAGTTAGAAAATCAGGTACTGAAAATGTAATACGAGTAATGGCAGAAGGTCACAACTTACAACAGGTTGATAGCATTATTCAGCAATTAAAAGAAATATTAACAGCTGAAAATTAATAGAATAAAAAACATAGCTATACTTGCAAATGATAGGCCATCAAATCTATCAAGTAACCCACCATGTCCTGGGAGGCAATTCCCACTATCTTTAACTTCAAAATATCTTTTTAAAGCTGATTCTGCAAGATCGCCACATTGTGAGCAAAAGGAAATAAATATAGAGCTATAAACAGTTTGTATGCAGCTATTATGAATACTTACGAATGATGTTTTATGTGCGATATAACCAATGATTCCAGAGCAAAATAGTGCACCTAAGAAGCCTGCCCATGTCTTATTAGGACTAAATTTCAGAGCTAGCTTTTTACCACCAATTATTATCCCAAAAAAGTATGCAGATGTATCAGTTCCCCATACAATTAAAAACAGAAATAAGGTAATTTTAAAACCATATTGCCTTATATAAATCATATTGCAAATAAATGACAATATTACAATTGTAGTTAGTATAAAGTATCTTTGCCAATGTTGCTTTGACACTTTTGTCATTTTGATCAACTCATACATACAAATACATAGAAATATGAAATTCATCATTGAATAAGCAATCCCACCAATGTATACAAAAAATAATATGATTGGTACAAAAACACTTGCACTAATTGTTCTTTGAAGGAGTTTATTACTTTTGAATTTAGAATAAAGTAGCTCAGAAAACATAAAGATTTTAAATTATTTTGTAAAGATTGTAGTTGAGTTAAATAAAGTTGCAACTTCAATGGCAATCTAGTGTATAAATTTAGTTATAAAAATATCAAAATACAACTTAAGATGCAATTAGTGAAATTTGTAGTTATTGCCAGTACAAGCCTTTTTTTAACAGCATGTGGATGTAAGACATCTTATATGCCTGAAAACTATATTGTGAAACCAGAAGATAAACAATTGAATTGCCAAGAAATAATATATGCAATTAATGAAACTGAGTTCTGGATAAAAAACGTTAATGAAAGATGCAGGCAGCCTCATGTTTTTGCAAAGTTTATACCATGCCTGCCTATGGTCAAATTAGATGCAATGAGGAATGAGTATACACTAACAGATCGTGTTGACTACCTTAGATCTTTGTATAAATTAAAAGGATGTGAATTTGCAGTAAAGTTGAAGGGCACTTCTGTGGAAAAACAATCTAGTAGAATCGGTACAGAAAAACACAATATGAAAACAATTAAAAGAGAATTGGGTACAAAAGTAGTTAGTCAATCTCAAAAATTTATTACAAAAAATGATGTCATAGCAGACATTCCAACCAACACAAATTGAGATAATAAAAAAAAATCAATATGATTAGATTAAACAATCTGGACATATACTAATATTTAGTGGTATATATAGTTTCGTAAAAGAAATATTTAATTCGAAAAATAAAAACATAAATAGTGACAAAAATTATAAAAAGCAAAGCAAAAATTTGTAGAACAATTGGCGCGGACCTCTGGGGCAGACAAAATAAAAAGATAAGAAAATCTCGCCCAGGGCAACATGGAGTCAAGAGTGGTGCAAAAAAACTCACAGTTTATGGAGTACAGCTTTCAGCAAAGCAAAAGTTCAGAGGATACTATGGAGATATACCTGAAAGACAATTCTATGGTATTTACAAAGAAGCCACAAGGAAAAGAGGAGATACAATTGAAAACCTAGTTGGGCTTTTAGAGTCGCGTTTAGATGCCTTTATATATCGAACTAATTTTGTACCAACAATCTTTGCTGCAAGACAATTCATAAGCCATAACCATGTTAAGGTTAATAATAGAAAGGTAAATATTAGAAGCTATGTTCTTAAACCAGGTGACGTCGTAGAAATCACTGACAAAGCTAAGCAGATGAAGATAGTGAGTGAGGCGATTTCAGCAAATGAGCGTGCTATTCCAGAATACATAGAGATGGATATACCAAACATGTCTGCAAAATATCTGAAAGTACCTATGTTTGAAGAGATACCTTATGCTGTAGAAATGCAACCAAATCTTGTAATAGAATTTTACTCAAGATCTTAAACTTATAAATTTTTAAAAATATGGCAAACCATAAATCAGCTGAGAAAGCTCATAGACAATCAAAGAAGAAGGCTTCTAGAAATAGTCAAATTAGAAGTCGTGTAAAAACTTTTATTACTCACTTTACAAATGCTTTAAAGACTCAGAACATTGAAACAGCAACATCTGCATTTAGAAGAGCTGAAGCTGAGTTGATGAAAAGTGTTAGCAAGGGTGTATATCACCTTAATACAGCGGCACGTAAAGTCAGTAGATTATGTCAAATGTTGAAACATCTTGAGCAAAAGGCATAATTTCCTTACATATCTAACAGTTGAATGTTATGCATGAAAATATCTCTAAGGAAAAAATTAAAGCTGTTAAGCTCTTATCCTGAAAGAGAAAAATCTGTTAGATAATGCTACAAGAAGCTCTCTACCATGCGAGTAAGTATTTCTATAAGATAAATGTAAATATCTCAGATATGAGAAAAATTATAAATTAATGTCACATACAAGCAAATTTTGGTGTTATGCAATTGTGTAACCAGCTTGTAGAGGCCTAACCAAAATAAAAAAATTATTAATTATGTTTTACGGGAAACTTTTTACCATAAAAACTCTCCTTGAAAATGGAGTACACTATGGACATAAAAAAAATAGATGGAACCCTAAGATGGCGCAGTACATCTATGGTATCAAAAATAAAGTACATATAATAGACTTGGAACAAACAGCTATGATGCTTGATAGAGCTTTATTCATCATTAAATCTGTAGCTGCACGAAATGGACGTATCTTGTTCGTATCAACAAAGAAGAACTCAGCAGATATAG
>CAMCJK010000030.1 GCA_945875075.1 Candidatus Fokinia solitaria
GGTGGTCCAGTAAATGGTAATATGTTAATAGCGCTAAGTCTAAATAGTAAAGAGAGAATAAGCAATTTAAATGCTAGTGATATTACTGTAAATACAGATGTTGGCAAATTCTTCAAAGATATAATTAAGAATAAAAAAGTATCTAAAAAATTCATTTTAGTGAAGGGTGTTAGTGCTTGGGATAGTCAAGAGCTTGAAGAAGAAATAGTTGGTGAGAATGCATGGTTTGTTATTCCTGCATCAGCAGATATAATTTTCTCACAAAAAATAAAAGATAAATGGAGTCAGACTATTAAGAAATTAGGAATAATGAACACTCATGAGCTGGTAAAATACTCTGGTAGTAGCTAAACTAAAATCTTTGGACAGTGTTTAATATCAGACCTCTAAATATCAGAGAATAGAACACTGTACTGGATTTTTATAAAGATATTGTGTGCTTATTTATAAGTGTTGTGCGCACTAATTTTTTAAATCAGAAAAAGCAATAATATTCCTCTTGATTTTGAACCTAAATATGATATTCTCTATGAACTATATATCAAAAATTAATACATAAAAACAATGGCACGTATCGCTGGTGTAAATATACCAAGCAATAAAAGACTTCTTATAGCATTGGAATCTATATATGGCATAGGACCGTTTCATGCAAAGCAAATATGTGAAAAAACATCTATAGGCATAACTAAAAGAGTTAAAGATCTCTCTGATGATGATATAAAGCACCTTAGAGAGGTAATAGATAGAGACTACATAGTCGAAGGTGATCTACGTAGAAAAGTTAAAGGAGATATAGATCTTTTAATTTCAATTGGTTCTTATAGAGGTAATAGACATATTAGAAAATTACCAGTCAGAGGGCAGCGTACACATACTAATGCTCGTACTAGGAGAGGAAAGTCGACTCCGATTGCAGGTAAAAAGAAAGTAACTAAATAACAATAATTATGAGCACGCAGAAAAAGCATAATTCTACAAATAAAAAGAAAAAATCATTGACAATATGTGATGTTCATATACATATGACTTTCAATAACATTATAGCATCAATTACAAATATATTTGGAGATGTTGCTGTATGGTCATCTGCAGGTAAGATGGGATTCAAAGGCTCAAGAAGATCAACTCCTTTCGCTGCAAAAGTTACAATTCAGGATGCTATGAAAGCAGCTCTAGATTTAAATATGAGAAGTGTAAGGTCAATCGTCATCAAAGGTATTTGTAATGCTAGAGAGTCTGCTATCCGTGAGGTTTTTCAAATGATGAATGGCAAGAATATGCCTCCAATTGAAATGATCAAAGATGTAACACCCGTACCACACAATGGTACTAAACCACCAAAAAAACGTAGAGTTTAAGGCCAAACAAAAAAGTTTATTATGAACGCAAACAAATTCAGTCTCGTAACAAAAAACCTCTCTATGCTTAAGCCAGCAGAGCACTACATGGTTGATGCGCAAGACAATAAAGCTAGATTTAGAATTGAACCATTGCAAAAAGGCTTCGGTACAACAATAGGGAATTCATTACGTAGAATTATGTTGTCTTCAATTGCAGGAGCTGCTGTAGTTGGAGTGAGAATAGAGGGTATAGATCACGAATACTCTGTCCTTAGTGGTATCAAAGAAGATATCATGGATATTATTTTAAACCTTAAATCTCTTGTCATAGTTAGTGATTCAGATGAGAGAAAAGTTCTATCATTAAGAGTAAGTGGTAAGAATAAAGTTACAGCTGGGATGATAAATCTAGTGCCAGGGATTGAAATAGTAAATAAAGATCTTGTAATATGTAATATTATGGATCCAAATGTAACACTTGACATGGAGTTATATGTTGGTGAAGGCAGCGGGTACATAACATCTGAGCAAAATAAAAAGCTTTTACCTCAATCTCCTAACTATAACGGAATCATTGGTATTGACTCTGTTTTCTCTCCTATCATGAGGGTGTCATATAGTGTTGAAACCTATTATTCATCAGCACATGATAATGAGCAAGAAAGATTATTTATTAATGTTGAAACAAATGGTGCGATATCCCCTGACATAGCTGTAGCTGTAGCTGCAAGGATATTACAGGATCAAGTACAGCCTTTCATAGGTATAAATATTGATTCAATTCAAAGACAAGAAGTTGAAACATGCTTAACATTTGACCATAGACTTCTAATGAGAGTTGAGAATTTGGAACTTTCAGTACGTTCGCAGAATTGCCTTAAAAATGAAAATATAGTATATGTTGGTGATTTAGTGACTAAGTCTGAGTTCGACATGTTAAGAACGCCAAACTTTGGTAGAAAATCCCTAAGTGAAATAAAAGAAGTCCTTACAAGATTAAATTTAAATTTTGGGATGGAAGTACAGGGATGGCCGCCAGAAGGTAACCTTGAAGAGTTAGCTCGGAGATATGAAGAAACAACACAAGTATAAAATTTAAGATATGAGACATAAGCATAAAGGACGTAAGTTCAACAGGAATACAGCACATCGTAAGGCGCTTCTGATGAATCTAGCGAAAGCTGTTATCACACATGAAAGCATTGAAACAACAGTTGCAAAAGCCAAAGATATTCGTCCATTAGTGGAGAAGCTTGTAACTAAAGCAATGACCTTATCACTACCTATTATAAGGCAGCTGTATGCTTTCTTTGGAAATGATAAAATAGTTGTAGATAAACTTTTCAATCTTGCAAATCTCCATAAAGGGAGACCTGGTGGATATCTAAGGATTATCAAAACTGGATTCAGAAAGGGAGATGCTGCACCTATGGCTATCATACAGTTTGTTGAACAAATTCCTACTGCATCTGCTTGACATCTACTCCATTCTCTGCTAAACTCCTCTACTGTTAACGCGGAGTAGAGCAGCCTGGTAGCTCGTCAGGCTCATAACCTGAAAGTCGTAGGTTCAAATCCTGCCTCCGCAACCTTCAAAAATTAGAAATCCCCTAAATCTCCTGAAACTTTCAACTCTTACTTGTAAAATGCACCGTTTTGTGTTTTAATTTCATTAAATTAATAAAAATACAAGTCGATATGAAAGACACAACAAAATATGAGAATATTAAGACTGTTTATAGTGAATTTGCTAATGGCAGTTTAGAAAAAAAATCTATAAATCTTGCTAAAAATATTGATAAAGAACTTGAGAAGATTACAAAGTGTCAAGAGATATTAGTCACATATAGAGCTCTTGCTAGTAGTACGTAAACATTCTTAAACGCACTAGAAACATTTGAGTATGCTTGCAGGAATGGCAAAATTAAAGCAGGAAATGATTTATATAATGCTCTATCACCTAATGATAAGCAATTACTGGATTCTAACAAGAAAATGATAAAATTTCCAACTATAACAAGTGAGTTATTCACGTCGTTATTAAAAGGTGATAAATCAAGCTCTATTCTTAATGACTTCACGAACCTTGAGGAGCTCGACATTTTGCTGGCTAATAGCATAAGAAAGGCCTTGCAAGAGGAGGTTTAAAAATGTGCGTCTAATTTATCTCCAAACATAGACTTAGGAAACTTTTTAAACGATGAGGATTCAAAATACTTTATAAATCTTTACAGCTTAGAAGATAAAACAGATAAGGAAAAGGTGGCCTCAATAATAGATTTTCCAGCATTTAAAAACTGGAGTGATGATCACTATAGCTATGTATATAATACAAAGCTTAAGAGTACCCACATGGAAGATTTATTAAATGAGATGCAAAAAACTCTAAAAAATCAACAGGAAAACATTGTTAATGTAATGAAAGGTTGCGGACAAATTAAAGCTTATCTTGAAAAAAATAATCAAACTCAATTAAGTAATACTGTTATCAGCGAAGCATTAAAAGAGCCAAGTTTTTTCGAGCAACTTTGTAATTGGTTGGTAAAAACTTTTGGTATAGAATGGGAAACAAACATTGACCATAGAAAAGATTTTGTTACTTTATTAGATGCGCAAAAAGAAAATTTTACAAACTATCAATGCATAAAATAGCCCATTGAAATAATTTATATTACGTAGTGCAAGATAGCATTAAAAGACCCAAGTTTTTTCGAGAAAGTTTGTAATTGGTTGGTGAAAACTTTGGGTATAGAATGGGAAACAAACATTGCCCGGAGAGAGAATTTTGTTACTTTATTAAACCAGCAGGAATTTTTATCTTTATCAGACAATAGTAGTCAGAACATTGCTATGTAATATTTACACTTTAATTAAAAAAGTATGTCTACTCTTAGTAGAACTTTTTAACTCAGATAAATATTAGGCATAAAAAAGTTTTACATAATTATTAACTCAATAAGAGAATATAATTACAGTAGTATTTTCAATGATTTTTATAACATTAGTTTGGCTGAATTGAAGAAAGTTTTAATTGCAATGTCTCTTAAGGGGTATACAAAAATATTAGAATTGTTTATAAAAATTTTGCAAATAATAAACAGCTTTTCGAGAAAACCTTTAATCAATCACGCATTCAAAAGATTGCATTCTAAATGTTGAAAAAGCAATACAAGATGACTAAACATCACCATTAGAGATATATAGATATGTAAATCAGTTTCTTATTATCGCCAAATTAATCATGCTACAAAGGCAGTAACATCAAACTCTAGCATTGGATTATCAAATATAACTTAAACACTTAACTCAAAATGTCTCATTAATAATATCAATCTTCAACTGTTCGAAGTCTATTTGTGGGACAATTTCATCATTATAAGGAGTAACACAAACCTTCAGCTTCTCTACACCATTTGGATTGTCACAAACTTCCCAATGCAAGTTTTTTTGCCCAGTGCAGAGCTTAGATAGTGATGCACTGAAGTCTGTAAAATAACCAGAGACATTAGTTAAAAAAAATCTTTTCACAATATATTATTACTAGCATCAATCTTAAGTTGTCCCTAAGTTTTATAAGCATTAGCTAAATATATTAACCTTTATTTATTTTTAGTCTTATATAAACAAAACATTTAAAGGTTTGTTAATTTTTTTCAATGACTAACTGCAATTTCAATCACTTTCTGTGCCTTCTTAGTTTTCTTTGTATCTTTCTTTTTGGAGACTTTAGTGTCCAAATCACCTTCATCATTTTGATTAAAAGATTCAACTAAAGCTAAATTTATCACTTCATCAGCTGATGCAACAGTTATTATATGCATGCCATCTTTAACATTTTGTGGTATGTCATTGAGATCTTTTTCATTTTCTGTAGGAATCAGAACTGTTTTAACACCTCCACGCAATGCAGCAAGTAGCTTTTCTTTTAGTCCACCAATTCCAAGTACACGCCCACTAAGAGTTATTTCACCTGTCATAGCTATATCTCTTTTAACAGCTATACCTGTAATGGCAGATGTAATAGATGTACAAATTGAAATACCAGCAGATGGACCATCCTTTGGAACAGCGCCTTCAGGAACATGTAGATGAATATCATGCTCTTTAAAGAAATTTGGAGGAATACAAAGATCTTTAGCCCTTGATCTAATGTAACTAATTGCAGTTGTAACTGATTCCTTCATGACATCACCTAACTTACCTGTGATTTTAATTTCCCCCTTACCTTCTAGGACTACAGCTTCTATTTCTAATAGGTCACCACCAGCTTCACTATAAGATAATCCATTAGTGATACCAATTCTATTATTTATTTTAATCTCACCATATAAATACTTTTGTACTCCTAAAAACTCTCCTATATTTTCTTTTGAAACCAATACTTTGCTAACAGCATCAACCATAATTTTTTTGACAGCCTTCCGCATTATTTTTGCTATTTCTCTCTCTAAATTACGCACTCCTGACTCTCTGGTATAGTATCGTATGATTTCTAATAGAACGCTATCAGATATATCGCACTCTCCTTTATGCAACCCATGTGCAGAAATTTGTTTAGCTACTAGATAGTTACGTGCTATCTGTAGCTTTTCATCTTCTGTATACCCTGAGAGTCTTATTACTTCCAATCTATCTAGCAATGGCTTTTGTAAATTAGTGCTGTTAGCAGTTGTTATAAACATTACTTTTGATAAGTCATAGTCAACTTCAAGGTAGTTATCATTGAATGTCTTGTTTTGTTCTGGATCTAGAACCTCCAACATTGCTGCTGCTGGATCACTCCTATAATCATTACCCATCTTATCTATCTCATCTAATAAGATTAATGGGTTGGATGTCCCAGCTTTCTTCATGGCCTGTATTATCTTACCAGGCATAGCTCCTACATATGTTCTTCTATGGCCTTTTATTTCTGCTTCATCTCGCAATCCACCAACAGCAACCTTCACAAATGCTCTACCAGTAGCTTTTGCTATTGATTTTGCTAAAGATGTTTTCCCAACGCCTGGAGGGCCTACGAGGCAGATAATTGGACCTGCAGCGCCTGAAGTCCTCAAACCAACTGCGAGGTATTCTATGATCCTATCTTTAACCTTTTCTAAACCATAATGGTCATTGTCTAAGACTTTTTGAGCATTTTTTAAATCTTTCTTAATTGGAGAAATTTTTTGCCAAGGTAGATCGATCAGCCAATCTAAATAATTTCTAATAACATTTGCTTCTGATGAAAAAGCATTCATTGAGCGTAATTTTTTCAGTTCACTCTGTGCTTTCTCCATTGCTTCTTGAGAGAATTTTATCTTTTTTATCTTTTTACTCAGCTCATTTAGCTCATCTTTAGAGTCTTCTTCTCCAAGCTCTTTATGTATTGCTTTCAGCTGCTCATTTAAGTAATAATCTCTTTGACTTTTTTCTATTTGAGTTTTTACTCTGCTTTTTATTTTATGTTCAGCATTTAAAAACTCCATCTCTGCATTAATAAAGATCAAAAGTTGTTCAAACTTTTTCTTTAATTTAGTAATTTCAAGAAGTTTTTGCTTTTTTTCAACGCTAAGAATTATATGTGAGCTAATAGCATCAGCTAACGATTTCGGATCTTTAATCTCTAGAATATTGTGTAGCACGTCATTACTAACTCTTCTATGCATCCTGACATACTCTTCAAACACTCCTTTTAAAGATCTTTCTAAAATGCTTAAGTCTTCCTTGCTACTTTCGTCTCGAGGATCAATTAAATATTTAACTTCCGCCTGGATATACTCTTTATCTGTAATGAAATTTAAGACTTTGACTTTTTCACATCCTTCTACCAGAATTTTCGTATTACTAGTTTGTAGCTTTAAAACTTGTAGAACTTTTACAAGCACACCAACTTTATACATGTCATCTGCTTTAGGAGAATCATTATTTGGATCCTTTTGAGCAATCAATAGTATTTTCGCATCCTCTCCCATTGCTTCAAGAGCTTTAATTGATGAATGACGACCTATAAAAAGAGAGGTTATCATTTTTGGGAACATTACCAAGTCTCTTAGAGGCAATACTGGGTAGATTAAAGTTTTAATTTTTGACATTACAAAATGATCTATTATTTATTGAATGTTTCATTATCAAAGTTGTTACTGTATAACTCATATATATGATTTATTTACATATAAACAAGTGTTAGGACAGTGTTAAAATCATGTATATTTATAACAGTACAACAGAGATTTTTTCTATTTATTTTAATTCTATCATTTGATAACAAACATGGAACAATGATTTTTATTAAATATGGAATATAATCATAAACAAGTAGAGAAAAGTCACTTTATATTAGTAGTGGTATCAATTGTCATATCTTACCTCTTATTTCTCCCATTGTGGTTTAAAAAATATATAATCCTACATTCACTTATATATTCCATACTTTTTGTGTCAATATACCTAAACATAAAATCAAAAAAAATTATTTTAGGCCTATGTTTTATAATCGAGATACTTGATACAACCTTACTTGGTATATGTCAAATAAAATATCTAATAATAAGGTATATGAGTGAATACTCTTATAGAAACCTGAAATTGCAAAATTTTATAATCTTAGTATGGACTACGATAGGTACTACTATTTTATGCATATTTACAGACTATCTAATCAAGATTTCTTTAGGGTTTTATTGTGATTTCAATGAATATATTCTAAATATTATGTATACAAGTCTTTTTAGTTTAATTCTTATAAAGAATACAAGAAATTAAAAGCAATCATTGATCAATGAAGCCTGATAACATAAAGCAAAAATTTACTAGAAGAGCTTTTATATTAATGTATTTCAAGGGAATATTATCATTAATACTTGGGATCAATATATACAATATTCAAATTTTATCAGGTACTAAGTATAGTGTGCTTTCAGATAAAAACCGTATAAGAATTAATATTTTGGAGCCTCAAAGAGGGCTAATAGTCGACAGAAAGGGAGAGGTGATTGTTGATAATAATGTTTTGTATACAGCATCAATTGCTACAGATTTTTATAAGGATATAGATAAAATTCTCATAGAGTTAAAACCAATTTGTCAAACATTGCCAGTCAAAGATAATAATCAATATCAATCACAAATAATGCTTTGTAGCAATCTAAAGTGGGACCAGGTTGCTAAAATTGAATCTAATATCAAAATTAATCAAATAGTTAAAATCAATCAATCACATAAAAGAATATATCTATATAATAATTTATTGTCTTACATTACAGGTTATATAGGTATACCATCAAAAAAAGACGTTGAAACTACCGCTACTACTAATGATTTTGTAGTTGGTAAAGATGGATTGGAAATGTCTTGTGAAGAGACTTTAAAAGGGATCTATGGCATCCAAAAAGTTGAAGTTAATGCATTTGGAAAAACAGTGAGGGAAATCAGTACTCAGAGTAGCCTTCCAGGGCAAATAGTAAAAACATCTATAGATTTAAAATTACAACAGAAAATTGCTGAGATAAATGGAGATAATCGAGGTATTCATATAGCAGCTGATTTAAAAACAGGTGAAATACTTGGCATGTATTCATCTCCCGGATACGACCCTAACTTATTTACAGATGGTATTCAATCAAAGGAATGGAATAAGATTATGAAGGATCCTGAGAAGCCACTTTTAAACAAAAGTATATTGAGTTTATACCCACCAGGATCAACTTTTAAAATGATAACACTACTAGCAATATTAAAGTCTGGAATCAAAGCAAATGAGTCTGTATTATGCCTAGGAGAAATAAACATCGGTCGCAGAGTGTTTCACTGCTGGAAAAAGTACGGCCATGGATATGTCAATGGCTATACTGCATTAGAAAATTCTTGCAATATATACTTTGCAATACAAGGAATGAAAGCTGGCATTGATATGATAGCATCAGTCGCTAAAATCTTTGGTTTGGGTGCAAAAACAGGTATAGAATTACCATCTGAGAGCAGCGGATTAATGCCAAATAAACAGTGGAAGAAGACAAAAAAAAATCAAGTATGGACATTTGGAGACACAGTGAATATATCAATTGGACAAGGTGATATACTTACAACCCCAATACAATTGGCAATTATGACAGCAAGGATTGCAACAGGGCAATTTGTTAAACCAACAATTTTATGCAATCAAAAAAATTCATTCAAAGCAATAGATGAGATCAATCATTCACACTTGCAAATAGTAAGAGATAGCATGTATAATGTAATGAAGAATCACCATTGGGAAAATTTAAAAATTGCAGGTAAAACTGGTACAGCACAGGTAATATCAAAGCGTGATGCAACAGGGAAATTTAAAGATCATTCAATGTTTGTAGGATTTGCACCATACGATGCCCCAAAGTATAGTGTCATTAGTATAGCTGAAAATGCTGGGTGGGGATCAGACACTGCACTTCCAATCACTAAAAAGATTTTCCACGAGCTATTGTAATTTGACAGTTGCGTGTGTTTTATAAACAAATTTTCATTAAATAAATACATTAAAAATTATATGTCTTCAAATTTATTACAGATACAGGGTGGAAAACGAGTGACTGAAAAACTTCATGCAGATGGCTTAGTTTGTGTGTTTCATGGATATGGAGCTCATAGAGAAAATTTATACGACGTAGCTGTAGAGTTTTCAAATCAAATGCCATCATACAGATTTATATTACCAAATGGTATTCAGAGATTTGAGGGGATGGGAGATGGATATCAGTGGTTCAGCCTCAAAGACTTCACTCAGCAATATATGCAGAAAGGGTTGGAGTCAGTTGCACCTAAAATTGCTGGATGGATTAAAAATAGATTAGATGAACTAAATCTATCTGATGATCAATTATATCTTGCAGGATTTTCACAAGGAGCAATGCTATCACTATACTTGGCAGCCTCAGGAGGAATAATATCACCACAAAAAGTATTGGCATTTTCAGGGATGTTTATACCACCGAAACAATCTGACTCACAGGATAAAAAGACAAAAATTTTAGCAGTCAATGGAGATGCAGATAATGTAGTTCCATTAAATATGTCAAATACTAGCTATACACTTTTAAAAATGCATGGTTTGAATAATATAAAATTTATAGTTGAGAAGGGAATCGAGCATTATATAACTCCAAAAGGTATATCAGAAGGAATACATTTTCTAAAGTTGTAATATATTTTTAATATTTGTGATGTATAACAAGTTGTATACAGTTAAATTAATTAAAAAATAAAAAAAATGTTCACAGTGTTAAAGCAATTCAGAAAAATTTTCCAAACACCAAATGAAAATGATGAGTTAAGCGATCTTTTGCAACAACGTTTTACTGACTCACAACAAATGTATTTTGATATGCATAATTTATGCACGGCTAAATTCCATACAATACATTTAAATGATTTTGCTTTTGATAATAAGCTAAATCAACTAAGTAAAGAAGAGAAAGACGCATTCCAAGAAGAGATCCTAAAGAATGCGCTACTTAATGTTTACAACCTCACTGAGCAAGAAATTTCTATATTTCTTCCAAATGGGAAATTAAGTGATAGTATTTTTGAGATACTAAAAAATACAGAAAGTATAGCAGAGCGTGCTATGGTAGATGAAGCTAAAAAGAAGTTAGAACTAACAAAAAAAGCTGATGGGATAATACTTGCTGGAGGGGGGTATATTATTGATAAGCATAATTTCATGTATTCTTTAGAACTTTTTAAGTTAGTATCTGAAGGAATTGAAAAAATTAGACAAGGTTCTGATTTGAGAGCAACACACCAAAAAATAGTTGAAAAAATCAATGAAATATCAGAAACATTAAAGCCCACTGGAGCACATGGTGAATTTGGCAGAGACATGGATAAAAAAGTTTATGCAGCATTACACCGTGCACAAAATACAGGGATTGTTGCAACAGAAATAGATAAAAAATTATTATTGATTGCTAAAAACTTTAAAAGTGCACAAGAGACTGCAAGGAGTGATAAGAAAGATCTAAGAGCATTTGAGAGTACATATCAAGATAATAAAAAACAGTTAATTGAGGCAGAAAGTAAACGTCTGCATTTGTACTTTAAAAGTAGCACAACAATAGAAAGAGAAGCTTTCGTGTCATTTCTAGAGAAATCATACGGAAATGAGAAAGCACAACATAAACTCTATTTTCTCGATAATGACTGCATAAATAGATTTCTAGAGAATGGAGGAGAAGAACGTAATTTTAAAGACCTTATAAGGGATAAATATATTGAGGAATACCTTAGTGATGATTTTCAAGATAAAAGAATGAGTTCGGAGAAGACATATAATAAGGCTTCCGCTCAAATGAAGCAAGAGATGGAAGATAAGTATAAAAGTGCATTAAAAAATATAATTATAGCACAATTAGAAAGCAAAATTGAGGATAATATAATTAACATTGAGGATAATATAATTAATAATCTCTTTGTACAAGATTCTATTATAGACATTCAAGAATTAAAGAGTTTTATAGGAAATCCTCAGGAGTATCTAGCAAAACAGAGACAATTAAAGAATACTGCAATTACAAAAGATAAGAAGACATCTAAGGAAACACCAATACTGAGTCCTATAGAGAAACCCAATACATATAAAAATATGCAGGGAAGACAGGAATGTACTATAGTAGACAGGAATGATCTAATGTTGGATATTAAAAACAATATGTATAAATCACTAAGAATTCATGATTATCAAAACAAGATTGATGATCATATGAATACTTTAATAGAAACTGGTGGAGACTTCAAGCCGAAAGAAATTATACAATCTTTAGCACAACTAGTTGTAAAGTCATTAGAAGTCGACATCAAGGTAGTGGAGTCTAATCCAGAATGGCAAAACATTCGAAAATTAATTCTTGAACTAGAAACAAGATTCTCTAATGAGTCACAGCAGGAAGGTTTGCTTGCTAAAATATGGCAGGCATTTTGTCAATTAATTGAAAAATGTTTGGGGGAGCAATTCCTATCAGATGAATATCGAGTAAAGTATCTTATGAATGAAAAAACTGCAGTAGGTTTTATTGGAAAGAAACTTGATGGGTTTAAGTGGCAAGATCTTATAAAAAAAGAGGATATAAATAAAGAAACAATACTTAAAATATAACTTTCACCCTTCATCAGTTGGCAAAACCCCATTTGCAACTGATGCAACTAGGGGCAGCGATGTTATGTTTATTTTCAAAGTTGTCAAGTCGTCTCTTAAGTAGCCTAAGCTCACCTATCAATAAATTTTCCAAAGTTATAATATATTTTTAATATTGCTGATATATAATAATTTGTATACAGTTAAATTAATTAGCAAATAATAGAAAAAATGAAATTGAAAATAGTAAATCAAATCAAGAATTTGATGTATGAACAGATAAAAAACCATCAAATGGGTTTTTTCATCAAAGGACTTCAGGATAATAAGGATATAACTGATAATATACCATATAAATATTTTGCAGAAGTTCAAGCTATGACTGTTAAACAAGCTAATCAAGATCATAGAGCTTTTCTCATACATAAGCAACAAAACTTGATTAAGCGAGCTGAGCCATATCTCACAAAGAAGCAACAAGCTATGCTTACAAAGATTAAAAATAATAACATTATAGGAGATTGGGACGTAAAGTCAAAAAGTTTTACAGGAAGATTTGAAGCTTTTGATAATGCACTGGATATATTCAATAACGATCCATCTGAGAAAAATATGGAAGAACTATGCTGTGTAGCTACTACTATTCTCGACAATCATAGCTTTCCCTTAGCAGATCAAGTGCAAGAAGTATTGGCTACATATAGAAAAGATACAGAAGTTAAAATACTAAAAGGACCAAAGGGTAATCGTCAATATGTCAATCTATTCAAAGAAGTCAATACACTTATTACAGAGAATAGTGATCAACTTTATGAGTTTTACCAAGGTATGTTAGCGTCCACCACCTCATCTAAGGATATTACATTTAATGCAAAGCAAAATGAACTAAAAAAAATATTCACTCAGAAGTTAACTGGAATCTTAAATATTCCAAATAACCAAACAGATCAAGTTAAGTCAAGTGATGAGTATAAAACCTTTATTAATCTATGTTGTGTCTTAAGTGATAGAATTGCATTAGATAACTTCGAACAATACTTGAAAAATCTGATTAATCGTCGTTATGATGAGGTTCTAGAGGAAAAGATTGAAGATCAAAGAGAAAAGCAGTTCATCAAAATATGCAAAACGCTCCTCCTAATATGGGAGTTCTTTACAAGAATATGGAAGTCTCTTTTTAAATCACTAGATGATCTTGGTCTGTTATCAGAAGAAATGCAAATATCTAATTTAAAAACATCAGGTGCAGATTGGAAGAAATTCGTTGCAGAAAAAGGTCATATCCTTAATCAAAAACTAATTAATATTGACATAATACAATGATTTCATCCTTCATCAGTCGGCAAAACCCCATTTGCAACTGATCCATTAGGGGCAGCGATGTTATGTTTATTTTCAAAGTTGTCCAGCCGCGTCTTAAGTAGTCTAGATCTATTCTCAGCATCACTGATTGTAGAACTAGCCTGATCCAGCTTGACTTTTGTTTTATTTAATAAGTCAGCAAACTTCACAAACTCCTTCCTAACTATATCAAGCACCTTCCATACATCGCTTGATCTCTTTTCTATTGCAAGAGTTCTGAATCCCATCTGCAAGCTATTTACTATTGCACTCAAGGTCGTTGGACCTGTAATAATTACTCTATAGTCTCTTTGTACTGTTTCAACTAGACCTGGATTCCTTAAAATCTCAGCATAGAGTCCTTCTATTGGTATAAACATTAGTGCAAAGTCACTTGTAATAGGTGGATTTATATACTTCTCAGCTATTGTTTTGGCAGATTTTTTGATTGCATTCTCAATTGCCTTCTCCTCAAATAATATCATTTCCTTATCACACTTATCATGTGCGTCTACAAGTCTTTGGTAATTTGCGAGAGGGAACTTAGCATCTATAGGTAACATTACATGTTTTTGTTGAGAATCCTTTCCTGGTAAATTTATTGTAAACTCCACCCTATCTTGAGACCCCTCTTTAATCACAACATTCTCACTATATTGCTCTTTTGTGAGAAATTGATCCAATATGTTTCCTAGCTGGATCTCACCAAGAATACCACGTGTTTTTACATTGCTTAGAACTTTTTTTAGATCTCCTACACCTGCTGCAAGGGTTTTCATTTCACCCAGGCCTTGATAAACCATCTCAAGTCTCTCACTTACTATTTTAAATGAGTCACCAAGCCTTTTTTCGAGAGTATCATGTAACTTCTCTTCTACTGTCATCCTAATCTTTTCTAGCTTATCCTCATTATCTTTCTGTAAATTATTGAGTTTATGCTCAACAGTGGCGCGGAGGTTCTCCATCCTAGTGTCATTACCTGTAGCCATCTGACTCATCTGCTTATTTAAAACCTCTAATCCATTGTTCTGAGCCATCAAAATGGATTGTATATTATAGCTAACTGATTGTATGATTGAATTTTCAACTTGTACAGATGATGTTACTATTGCACTTTGTAAGATCTGAGTTTGCTGATTAATCAACTCGACCTTTATTGAGATTTCATTTAAAATTTGTTTTTGC
>CAMCJK010000031.1 GCA_945875075.1 Candidatus Fokinia solitaria
TCTAATACCTATTCTTTTGAAAATTGTTGCGGTTCTGGTGCCTCTACTGATTTCTGTAGCATATTTAACATTAGCTGAAAGGAAAATAATAGGATCAATGCAATTGAGAATTGGGCCTAACGTAGCTGGTCCATTCGGCCTATTACAGCCGATAGCAGATGCATTAAAGCTTTTGAGAAAAGAGCTAATCATACCAGATCAATCAAACAAAATTCTTTTTTTATTTGCTCCAGTTTTAACATTCGGGCTAGCTATAGCTGGTTGGGCGATAGTGCCAATAGATGACTTTGTAATAGCTGATATTAATATAGGTGTTTTATATATGCTTGCAGTTTCTTCGATGGGGGTATATGGGGTGATTATAGCTGGTTGGGCGAGTAATTCTAAATATGCTTTTATAGGAGCTATGAGGTCTGCAGCTCAGATGATATCATATGAACTATCAATAGGATTATGCATAGTTTGTGTACTATTAACAAGTGGCTCTTTAAACATGAGAGAGATAGTGATAGCACAGCAAAATAATCCATTGTATATTGATCTACTACTGCTACCGATGTTTGTGATATTTTTTATATCAATTCTAGCTGAGACAAACAGACATCCATTTGATTTATCTGAGGCAGAGGCTGAACTAGTTGCGGGATACCACGTTGAATACTCATCAATGGCCTTTGCTTTATTTTTCCTAGGGGAATATGCAAATATGATTCTGATGAGTGCTATGGCAGTAATATTTTTTATGGGAGGGTGGTTCCCACCGTTTGGGATATCTCAATTAGATTTCATACCTCCTGTCATATGGTTTGTATCAAAAATCTGCTTATGTTTATTTATATTTATATGGGTCAGAGCTGCACTTCCAAGATATAGATATGACCAGTTAATGAGGCTAGGTTGGAAATTTTTATTACCAATTACAATGTTATGGGTTGTAATAACGGCAACTGTTGTAGTGGCTACTTCCTGAATTTAAAAATCATTCTAATATTGTCCAACCAGTTGGGTGCAATTTTGTGCTCCACAGCTGCATTGATATGTAGAATCATCATCAAAACTTAAAAACCATTCTAATATTGTTCAACCAGTTAGGTACAATTTTGTGCTCCACAGCTGCCCCTGAACTGCTGCATGCATGGATAATTCTTATTGGATCTTGACTTATAACCACACAAACATGATACTGTTTTTTAGCTATTTCAATTAATAAAATGTTACCAACATCAAAAGAATCTTCAATAAGTCTGAAATGATTAGGTAGTAAATCAATTAGTAATGAGCTTTCCATCATACAATCATAGCTTTTTTGGTCACATTCATCCCAAGATTTACCTGTAAGAGATATGCTACCAATTGATTTTGCAATGCCAATAATAAGCCCTATACAGTCACATCCAGCACTGATTTGTCGCCCCTGTTGATGAAATGGTGTGCCAATCCATTTTTTTGCCTCCAGTACTATTTGATCACTTATTGATTGCATATTCCCCTGAGCTTTTTAATTTAAATGAAATTTCTGGGATATTACCTGTAGAATTATCTTGTGAGTAGTTTGATATAAAGAATGTGCCATATATTTCATTCCCATTATCAAAAGAAATATTGCATGTGATGGGGTTGGGAGTGATTGCTAACTGCTGCAAAATTTCGAGATTATCTGAGGCTACAGCTGTACAATCTATCTGTAAATGACTCTGATTTGAATTTGGAATTAGTACATCATTTTTAAATCTTACATCGCTTTGAAAATAAAATTTATTATTGATATTTAGTTTCAATAACCTTATGCCAGTGATGATATGATATAAATTATCTTCTGTAACTTTAAATTGTAAATTCATTTCGAATAATATGATATTTTAGTTGAGATGAGTAAAATTTATTTTGACTTCCGCCGTGAACTGCTTGTCAGTACAGCAACTCTTAAGAGTACTAGAGACATTTTTTATATTCTCATAATGTTTTGAAAGATTACCTACTAAAGTAGAAATTTTTGTCATTATATCGAGTGAATCTTTATTAGAATATTCTTTGTCATATATTGTTATAGTTGCATCTACATTCTCATATCTGTACAATTCTTCTGAGTACGGTAGCGTCTCAATTTCTATGTTTTGAATTAAAATCTAGGGAGCTCTAAGGTTAGCAAGTTTACATGAATAAACTGAGTGTGTTGGTATGTTTTTCTTTATTAAATCATATAAGATCTTCTGTATTTTGATTGTCATAGCATTCCATTTTTGTTAATTGTTTACCTACTAAAATGTTTTTAATTATAAATTGTTGATTGTCATATACTACTATTAATTTATTTAAATCACTCAGAGGTTCTCTGGAGTCAATTGTGATTTGATATTTTTTCTGCCCATTTTTATCGATCTGCCAAAGAGATATTCCACCATAAAGAGTAAACAAATACTCATATTTTTTAGTGAACCCTCCAATATCATCTGTGATATATTCTATAGAGAAAAACTTTAGTAGTTTATTAAAGGTTGATAGCTGCATGTCATTATCTCTAATAGGTTAAAGTTTATATTCTTTCAAAAAATGAAAATCATTTAAAATTGTATCTATATTAGATTTAGTATGGTCTGAGTTGTATAAATATGAGATTATTTGTAGAATTGCGACTTTAAAAACACTTGGGAGAAATGTTTTGAATAGCCCTGAGATATATTTGATTCTTATAGGAGCTTGTACATTCTCAAGTAGAATTATTGAGTTTTTTTCTAAGTAGTGGTTAATTTGTTTCCCACCATTTGACTCAACTGATATGACTTCAGCTATGGGGTGATATATTAAATTAATTTTATTATTATCACAATCAAAAGCATCCTGCTCATATGTTTTTTGTATCAATGTTTTTCCAATATATTTTTCTAATTGGAATAAAGCTGTGTCTAAAAGAGTTTTGATAATAATATTATCAGTATTTGTAGTGAGACGTAAAAAGTGTCTCACTTCATCTAATCCGATTAAATTATAGATTTCATTTTCCATGTTTTTTTATTGAAAGTTTGTTGCAAGAACCTATGCAAAAAAATACATAGGTGAATAAAGATTATTTAACTGTTTTTAAAAATCTAACTGCTTCATTGTTAATTACATCTGCTCCGACAGTCTTAGTCGCATAGAATTTGATAAATGGCTTATGAGTAAATGGATCACGTAAAATTCTGATATTGTGTCTATCAACTATTTGATATGCTCTCTTGAAATCACCAAACATTATAGGGGCATATCCTTCAGAGATATTTGGCATATCAGCTGCAATCAATATTTCATGACCTAAAAGAGTGCTACTCATTTTTGTACTGAAATCAGGCTGCCATAAGTAGCGCCCTGTACCGCTCTCTTTCAGCATTCTAATACTTTGCATTGCCTCCCTACCAACAACAAATTTCGCATCTCTTACAAAGTTGTTTGATAAGCTATAAAACAATTTCATAATATCTTCATCGTTTATTGCTGATTGAATTTTTAGTTTATCAGGCTCCTTCAAATTGATAGGATTTTTTACACCAATAGTGTTTTTAGCATCCATAGATAAAAGAATACCGCGTGGTTTACCATTACCATCACCCTGTATAAATGCATTGTTTTCTTGAGCTCCAAAAACATCAGCTAATGACTGAGAAAGCCATAATTCAATGTCTATACATTGATCGTCAACAAGCTTCTGAGTGGCTTTTGGCTGCGCATAGAGTTGATATGTTGAAATAGTCTTTTTATTGACACGTAATGGTGCAGATATATCGCTTTGAGCTATAATGGTTTCAGACCATCCAGCAACAATCCCCTCCTTATCAACATCAATTAGGTCAACAGAGTCGCTCGAAACCTCAATCACATTACATATTGAACGCATTACAGATGCTTCTTTTACTGCACTATTGATATATTCTGTCATTCTAGTTGTGATACAATATCCAACATCCTGCCTATTTATATCAAATGAGTTGTTTGAGCACTTCGATGCATCAGATATTTCAGCTTCCATACCTTTTCTAACATAGTCATGAAATGCTTTCTGATATCTGTTTTCAGAGTTATTATATGAGTATATCTCATTGCTCACTACACTTGAAAGAGGTCGTGAAGCAGCAGCAACATTCATCTGAGATTGATAGCTATCAATTGTCTGACTGATTTTATTAAGTTGGTGAAGTGTAACAGGATCAGCTGAATTTTTAGTTTCAATTTGCTGTAATCTTGCATCGTTTTGTTTTTTAAAATCTTCCCAATTTTTAGAGATTTGCTCAAGTTTTGTTGAAATATTTGACATTTTTATATTTATTTTTATTTTGGTTTTTTAAGTTGGCAATAAGTAAATCACAGTAAAAACTATGAATTTATTTTTTGAAGTTGAATCGCAATAGGCTGGGCCAATGCAATTAAGAAAAAGAATTCTTTGAAATACATCTTGTACTTTTATGATTTTGATTTATAAGATTACTTACCGGGCGGTTAGCTCAGCTGGTTAGAGCGTTACGTTGACATCGTAGAGGTCGGTGGTTCGAGCCCACTACCGCCCACCATCACCAAAGATTACTCTGCAATAAAATTCATAATGAAACCCACTGTAATTACATAGTGCGTGTTGAAATTGTTAGAAGAATTATATGATGTTGAGCAGTCATTAAAAACATTTATATTTAATAAAGTTTTAATGAAACTCATCTATATATTTATTTTATAAACACAATTTATATATAAAATCATATAATGATAGAAAAACATATCACTCCTTAGGTAGAAAGAAATATTCTATGGGGCAGAATTTATAAGGTTTCCAATACCTACAGAGATATCAGCAGCTAAAAATCTTGATATCATAAAAAAGCTTATATAATCACTGAGAGTTTTTATAGCTCTCCACTCGCTATTGCAATTCAAGAATCAACATCACCTAATGCAAATTTTGCTGTGAAGTATTGCTTTATAAGTAACACTGAGAGTTTTGTTGGCTATCATGCTGGATTGAACTTCACGGCTACAGACTTCAATCAAATGATGTCATCAGATGAGATTGCCGCAGGATTGAAATATCATTTATTGGCATCTGTATTACAATTTGATTTTATAAATGAAATAGATACACAAAAAATCTTTGATGCCTTTATATCTGATAATACAATAGATAATGGAGCCAAAGAGCACCTATATGGTATATCATTACTATTGAATTCAAAGCTTCTTTCTGAGAATCAGTATTCTGATGTGATGCAACAGGGGGGCAGCCATAAATTGTTCATGTTCTCTTATGGTTGTCCCCATACACAAGGTTAGGCAAAAAAACTTTATAGTGAAGATTTCAATAGCGAAGTGATAGACAATAGCTACGATGAACTATTCAATGAGTATTAGGGATTTTTAAATTAAAAACTTTTCACAAAAATCTATACTACAAAAGGTATTAACAGGGTTAGGTGTCAGACTAACTTCAAGAAGCCTGGCCTGTTTTATTTTCAGAATTCCCATTTCCATTTTAGAACTTTCTATCTGAAGACCAACACTGAAACCTTTTACTCTGTTATCTTTTATTAAATTAAAGACAGATTTTTGTAGTGTAGTATTTAAAAACAGAGCTGCTTCTATATAAAGTCCATTTGAGTCAACTATTGCACTTAGAAGACTCCCAAGATGATGACTGACATTATGCTGGAATAAAATTGGTACATTTTGTATGAAATTTTGCTGTGTAAAAGCTGTTGGTAAAATAATATGAGAGCTCTTGTCTATATTATTAAAAGTACTTGCATATCCAGCAATAACTGCATATCCATTTTTTTTATTTATATCTTGCATTTTAGTTTTAATGATTACTTGTGTTACGAAAAATGATGTGTTATTTTCCATCTGATAGTTTTCAAAAAAAATTTAAAAATAGTTAATGTCTTCAAAATCAAGAAAATTTTTATTTAATGCTATACTTGGAATCTCAATATTTGGGCAGGCTGGGATAACTTCAGCTACAGAGCTTGGTTCTTTCCTTGTAAGACTAGAAGGTGCATATAATGCTTCTGCATCTAGGTTTGCAAGTTCAGTTGATAAAGTAACTACATTTAACTCTACAATCAGAAACTCAAAGCTTAACGGCTATGGTGCTGGAATAGGATTTGGTTATGTCGCCTCAGAAGAAATCTGGACAGACATCACATTGTCTTTCAATAACTATAAGACAAAGCTCGATAAAACAAAGACCAATATACAGCAAGTGCGTAATAGTAACATCACAGGAATGCTAAATGGTTATTATGGCTTTAATATGAATAATAAAATTTCTCCATATGTTATGATAGGAATGGGGCCAGCTATTACACAGAGTAAAATCACACCACCAGATACTGGTATGGTTATAAATAGCAATCCAGCATTAACAGATGTTAAGGGTGAAATAAAATCAAAGCATACAACCTATATTGCATATCAAACCGGACTAGGTGTTTCATTAAAAGTAATGGAATCTATTGCATTAGACATTAGTTATAGAATAGGAAATGACCATGTTGCTAAATATACTATACCTTCTACAGGTTTGACAGCTCCTGCTAAATTAATATTGAAACCAAAATCTACATTTAAACAGTCATTATTATTTGGAGTCAATATAGCCTTTTAAAACATAGGTATGATCTGGCTTAGCGTCATTTTTTGTGGCGCATTTTTTATGAAAATATAGTTGTATAAATACAACATTTATTTTTGAATATCTTGCATTCATCTCAATATTGTATTGCTTTAAATATTATGTCATGTAGTCTCATATCTATACATGTATGTATGAAAGCCCTACAAGCTGGTCTTTTATCCATAACTTCTTTTTAAAGTTGTTAAGCGTTTTTGGGGCCAAACATACAAAGTAATAAAAATTAAAACCTTAAATTAATTTGTAACTATGAAAATAAACATAAAAACAATCTTCGCTAGTGCATTTTTGGCTAGTTCATTCTTGGCGATCTCAATAGCATCTGCAGCAGAACCTTGTAAGGCATATGTTAAAATGGATCTTGGTTATGCAAAAACATTTAACACACGTATTACAGCAATCGGCTTGGTGCCAGATGGTACTAGTGGAAAGGTTAAGTCACAAGCTATCTATAATCAACCTCTATATAAAGATCCAAATGGTCTAGTTATTCTTGCTGGTGCTGGTTATGCTTTCAATGATGCAATGCGTGCTGAAATACTATTGGATTTCAAACCTAAAATGAAAAGTTACGATCATGGAATAGAAATTGATACTCGTGAGATTGGTGGAAATGCTAGAGTACTTTATGACTTTAATAACAATACTCCTGTAACACCATTTATATTTGGATCATTGGGTGCTACAAGCGTCAAACCTAAAAACAAACCTGATGTTAAATCACTTCCATTAACTGATGTAACTGCAGTAGGAAGAGTTGTTGCTACAGTTAGTACTGATGGCACTACAGTAACTGCAGCACCAAATCTCAAAAGCATCAGTCAAAAATCTAAAACAGTTATGACATATGGTGTTGGTGGTGGTCTTTCATTCAAAACTTCTGATGTGATGCATATTGATTTCACATATGGTGTTGCTAAAAAAGGCAATGTAGTTACTATAACCAATTTTGGAATTGCAGATATTGATAGCAAAGGAGCAACAATAAATGCAGCTGGTGTACAAACTGCTAAATTCAAAAAGCAATTAGACCAGTCTTTAACTATCGGTCTTAGATTTACAATGTAATTGTATCTAACTTGTTACCTTGCAACATTATTGTTGCTTGGTGACAAACCTACTGCCTCTCTTTTCTCATCAATTGTTATAAAAGTACTATCTTCCATCCTTTGCCATAAGCTATCAACTCTATGAGCTAGTGCACTGATTCTATCGATATCATATTGTAATTCCAAATCATTCCCGAATCTAGAAACTACCCCTCTATTTAAACTATCTAATGTATTTTCTACAAGCGGTAATATTGTTTGTTCCCATAGAGCTACTCTTGCCTCAGAAAGGTTATTATATGTATTATCACCTGGTATTCCAAGTAGTTGTGAAGGCACCCCAAATGCAAGTGCTATCTCTCTTGCGGAATTATTTTTTGACTCAATATGATCCATATCTTTTGGTGAAAAACTCATCTCCTTCCACTCAAGACCACCTTCAAGTAACAGAGGTCTACCTGCATTTTGCGGTCCAGATATTATATCATTCATCATGTCTTTTAGCCTATAAAATTGTTCATCTGAGAGATTAGCAGGCTTACCTTCAGCATTTTTTACGATTATAGCACCACTAGGCCTACCACCATTTTGTAACAATGACTGATTCCAAATACTTGCTTGATTATGTTGATCGATGCTATATGATGCAGCCTCAACTGATGATAGTCCATACCAATCTGACATTGGATGGAAGTTTTTAATATGTAATATTGGTGAGATACCACTGTCTTGATCTACATAGTAATTCATTATTTGAGAGTCAACCTTATATGAATAGCCAATTGGTATGAAATTACTACCTGAGATAACCTCAACCCTATCAGGCCTCAAGCAGTATAACTCATAGTTTGAAACTCCAGTATCAATTATATTACATGGCTGATACCCATTTAATGATTTCTTAATATAGTGATCATGTAAAAAATGCCCTGCAGAACTTTTTGGAGTGGGATATTGTGTATTAATACAAGTGTTTTTTTCAACTGTTAAAACATATGCATTACCTGATATTTGCCTATAAATATAAATTGCTTCAAGAAGCTCCTTTCCACTCTGGATAGGGTTGGGTTTATTTAATAGTTCTAAGATAGGGTGTTGAGTTATAAGATGTTTTTTACCATCAATTGTTTGATATAACTTAAATGGTACGCTAGAAGCAGCATGGGCAATCATATTGATCGCTCTATGAGCTATAACATTCTTAACATAAGCATTATTAGCGAAGTCGCTATAGTTCTTTTCTGACCATACAGCACGACCAGCAGAATATAAATATGACCTGCTTGCATTATGCATCTGTTCATTAATATTTTGTTTTTTATTTAATAATGTGCGTGCAGCACCTGAGATTGTTTTTAACATTTTATTTAAGGGGATTGAATTGTTAGGAGATTTTGTAGTCAGTAATTTGATCTTATACTTTCATTATGCATGAGCTTTACTCCACCAGGAAGTACCAAAATTAAAAAAATAGTAAAAAAATTTCTTTCCTTAATATTTCTGTAATATTTAGCATGTATAGCAAATGAAAGTATAAAAGTATAAAATTATTTATGAAAATAAAAGCAACACCAGAAGTTGAGAAGATTATTAATAAACTTCAAGAAACACCAAAAGAATTAGAAGAAGGTCTCTTGAAGAAACTTTGGAGATGGATAACATTACCTGTAACAATATGTCTTTGGCCCATCAGGGCATTACTTATGGCTTGCATTGTTCCAACTTCATGGCGCGATATGGTGGAGGCTCAACTCTCCAAACTACCTTTAAGAGAAAAACTAAGAAAAGAAAAGGAATCGAATGAATTAAAACAGCAATATCAGACTATTGACTATTCAACCCCTAGCAATAACAAATGCTCTATGCTTTTGGTTTCTCCAAAGAATGAAACTGTAGTAAGTGATAGAAAATTAGTCATAGTATTTGATGGTAATGCAGAGCCAGCAGCTTTTGTAGTTCAGAATTTTGTTGAATATAAAAATACCAAAAACATAGATAATGATCTGCTAGTAGTGGAATATCCAAAAAAGGCAACAACTTCAAAAGAGTTAGTCGATGCTGGAGTTTCAGCTGTACTTAGAGCTATAAAAGCTGGATATGAACCAAAAAACATAACAATAGCTGGATATGAACCAAAAAACATAACAATAGCTGGAAATAGCTTAGGTGGGGCTGTGAGCGCATTGGTATTGAAAGAAATATCTGAAAAACATTCACAAATAATGAAAGGGCAGAAATTCGCTGGATATGTCAATCATAGATCATTTGCAAAGCTTGGTGATGTTATTGCAGCTCTTTTCAAAGACAAATATGACAATTCATTTATAAACCCAAATTCTGAATTTAAAAAAGACACTAAGTCATCATGGCTAGGACAGTTTCTAAATGGATTTGCATGGCTGATAGGATTGCAATTAGATGCAGAAAGTGCACTATCAAACCCTGGTTCTTTACTAGTAGAACAAATCAAATTCTATGCTGACAATAAGGATGAGATGATAAAACATGGAGCAGCAATAGCAGCCAGGATGGAACAAACAAATTTAAACACTATAAGGATAAAATATACGGGTTTTCATAAACATAATTCTAACTATTCAAATAGTCTATATAAGCCTTCTAAAGATCATGGGCTATGGGATAAGAGTAAATCAATGAATAAGCATAATAAGAAATATATGGAAATAATCCAAAAGGATAGAGCAAGTGGTCAACAATCACTAGTACAATCTCATACATAATATGTGATGTACCTTTATCTTATATATTATAAAGGGATTGTAGTGCGAAAGCATACAATTGCAGCTTGATAATTACAAGAAAAAGGTAGAGCAATCATTCTAAGGTATGAACAATTCTGATCATCACTCAATAAAACATACAGACATTAAGAACCGCAACTATTTTCAAAATCTTGAAAAAGCAAAGTAATCTAATTCTTCTAAGAACGAAAAAAGTTTGCCATTACTTTTATCATTAAATTCAGGTGTTTTTGACCAGTAAATATTAGTTTTAAATGCCTATTTAATCCTTTATACAGCACATTTTGCAATCAAAAAAAATTAGCAATACATCTCGAATGTTGTGACTAATTGTCCTACTAATATTTTCTCATTCAATATTTAGCATTATTTTGTTGTTGCTTATGAGCGCTCCTAACATTTATATTATATATATACGCAATGCAATAAAATACAAAGCGTTAACTAAAAAAATAAACAAGCATAATGACAGTAAAAACAAATAAAGGATCTAATAATATAAAAACTTTATATGTTAATGATGGAAATGTTAAGGGTCTATCATAATTAAAAATTCATTCTATGACTTGCGGAATAGAGGTGACAAATATCAAAACATTGCACAACAGTAATTTTAAAATCTCTACCAAGAGTAAAACTATAAAGCAACTTAATCAATATTAATTAAATATAAATATGTACAATAAATCATCAAAAATGGTGAATTTAACACCAAGTCAAGATGGAACTACAACACCAGATGCATTTGAGGCTTTGATACAAAAATTAACACCAGCGGAAATTGCATTTTTTATAAACTCTCGCACGATAGCACAAATTACCTCTTTCATAAACTCTCGCACAGCACTTGGGTTTTTAAGTACACTAAGCAATATCTCAGCAGCAGAAATTAAGGTTATATTAAGCAGTCTTTTACCAGCTAAACTTGACACCATATTAAGCTCTCTCACAAACGATGACCTAAAAACTATAGCACCAGTATTACCAGATGAAATTAAGTCTTTAATAAAAGACCTACCACAATATATAAACAGTACAGAAACAACTGGAAAAAATAGTGCAGCAGAGCAAGATATTTTGAAGAATTTCAAGGATTTAAAGAACTCTTTTAATAATGTTAAAGATATTTTTGCACAGCAGATGAATCCTTGGACAGATAAGATGCCAAAGGCTTTTGCAGCAACTGCGAAAGATGCAGCAACTGGACAAAACAGTTCAAAAACTCAAGATGTGTTGAAGTATTTTATGGATCACAATAGTTATTTGAAGACAGGAAAAGACCCAGAGTTAATGAATGTAATGCAAGGTTGTATAATAAAAAAGGGTTTAGTGAAGAACATTATGGATCTGACACAGGATCTACGGAAAGATTTACCATTTGCAGTACTTGTAAATATATTTGATGATGAAAAAAATATACTTGAGAAATTATCAAAACTAGCAACAGATCACACTGAAGCTTTGTCATGGTATATAAGTAGTTTCTTAGTGTTATCTTATACAGCTGAGCTGATAGCAGAGAAACGACCAGACAAATTGGACCTTCTTGACAAAGCACTATGCGAGACGGGATTAGAGGCAAATTATTTGCCACAAGAGTTCAAAGAGTTACAAGACAAGAAAAGTAGCTTACCACAAAGTGTCCAAGAAGTTCTACGAGATCTACCAAAGGAGCTGAAGTTTCTTGAAAAATATATCACCTTAAAACCCTCTGAAGATACCATTCTAAAGAATCTGACAACAAATATATTATTCCAATCGGCAGAATTCAACAATCTGCAACAGTACATGCAACAACACATAGAAACATTTATTCCGCAATTAATCATTAATCAAGACAATGTTGAGGAGCAAAGAACAATAACACAAAATCTAAGCGACAAGGTCATTGAATCAGCAGAAATGCAAGAACTTAAAAAGCATGCTGAGGAGCAAAGAACAATAATAAAAAATCTAAGAGAGCAGGTCATTAAATCAGCAGAAATGCAAGAACTTAAAAAGTATACTGAGGAATTCATAACACAAAAGAGTGATAATGTTGCAACTCAAGAAGACATAATGGAATTATCACAGATGCTAAAGAAACAATTTGAAAACACTAACATGGATTATACAAATAAAAAAATAATTAGCCTAATGTCAACAAATGACATCCAGCAGATGACAACAGTAGAAATTCAAAAATTACAGGATAGCATTAATACTTTTGGTCTGAAGGTAGATCTTAAAGTGCAACAAACAATAAATGATCTGTTAAATTTGAAAGTCACATCTATGACTCCAGGTCATATTAGTCTTTTTACAATAACTGAAACTAAGAATTTATCAGAAACTCAACTTAAATCCCTATCAGAAGCTCAAGTTCATGCTTTCTCAGGAGCTCAAATTAAAAGCTTACCAACAAATAAACTTGCGATTATAATAGCAAAACTGTTAGAGGAGCAAATTATGAATCTATCAGATGCTCAAATTCAGGGGCTGCCAGCAGATAAACTTGGATGTTTATTACCAGCTCAATTTGCATCTATGTCAGCACAACAACTTGAATTCCTACTACCATCTAATTTTGTATCTCTAATAAAAACTCTAACAGCAAATGATATTCTATCGCTACTACAGCATCTCTCAGCAGATCAAATTGGATCTATAACAGCAGCTCAACTTGCAGCTGCCACAAAGGCCCTCACACCATCTATGTCAATAGATGCAAAATTATATCAAATTGGCGCTATAACAGATGTTTTATCAGCCGCTCAGCTCAAAGGTGTAGGATCAGCTTTAACAATAGATCAGTTTAGATTAACCACAATATTTTTATCCCCAACTAAACTTATATCTCTTGCAAAAGGCCTCTCACCAGAGACAATTAAAGTGCTAACAGGAGAGGAACTCAAACCTATAATAGACAATCTCACATCAGATCTAAAACAGGGGTTTTCAGAGGCTCAGTTATCAGCTATTGCAGATGCTGAACTTGCAACTCTAAAAATGATTCTACCAGTACAACAGACTGCATCTCTAACAGCTAGTCAAATTGATAGTAGTTTTAAAGCTCTATCACAAGAACAAATTGATAAGATAAGCATGGCTCAATTTGAAGCTAGAGTTGCATCTTATACGTCAGAGACATTTATAACTGAAATTACATCTTACTTTATAGGGATGTTTAATACATTAACATTAGCGACATTTAAAGCTCTCATAGCGTTACCACCAGATAAACTTAAAAGTCTAAAAACAATTCTAAGAGCAGACCAATTTACGGCTCTAATAGCAAAAATGAAAATAGTATCGGGAGATACGATTCAGAAGCTGACAACATCTGAAATTGAAGCTTACCAGAAGGCAATGAATGCTTTTAATATTAATGATGATATAAATCCTAAAACCCAACAAACAATAAATGATCTGTTAAATTTTAAAGTCATATCTATGACTCCAGATCATATTAAAGTCTTATTAGAAGCTGAGATTGCATCTCTACCAATAGATGAAATTACATCTCTATCAGCAGCTCAAATTGGATCTTTCACACCAGCACAATCTTTTGCCATAACTATACCTCAATTCCAATCTCTATCACCAGTACAATTTACAGCTCTGCCATATGCCTTACCATCTCAAATTCACTCTCTAATAAAAGAGCAAATTCAAGGGCTACCAGCAGATAAAATTAATATTATAATAGCAACATTACTACCGTCTCAAGTTGCCAATCTAACAGAGGCTCAAATTAATGCGCTACCAGAAGATAAAACTGTATATCTGTTACCAGCTCAAATTGCCTCTATATCAAAAGCTCACATCGAAGCTTTGCCAATAAATAAAATTATATCTCTATCACCAGATCACATTACATTTCTATCAGGCGATCAAAAAATAGCTTTAACAGATAGAATCGTCAAAGTGCTAGCAAATGACATTCAGAAGCTGAAAACATCTGAAATTAAATCTTTCCAGGACAACATTACGGCTTTGAAGATTTCTGCAAAAATAAGTAATAAAATCATGAAATTAATAAGTGATTTGATAGCATTGAAAGTGACATCTATGACTCCAGATCATATTACAGTTTTAACAATCAATGAAATTAGTAGCTTAACACAAGAGCAAATTCAGTCTTTAACAAAAGTACAAGTACAGTCTTTAACAACAGATCAAATCAAAGCTCTGACACCGACAGTAACGGGAACAAATGGTCAGATTACATATTTCTTACCAACTCAAATTACATATTTCTTACCAACTCAAATTAAAGCTCTGAAGACAACAACAACAACAGCCAACGGGATTACAGTACCAGGGCAAATTCAGTCTCTAACACAAGAGCAAATTCAGTCTTTAACAAAAGAACAAGTACAGTCTTTAACAATAGAGCAAATCAAAGATCTGACACCGACAGTAACGGGAACAAATGGTCAGATTACATATTTCTTACCAACTCAAATTACATATTT
>CAMCJK010000032.1 GCA_945875075.1 Candidatus Fokinia solitaria
GAATTTTTTTTGAATAATAACATAAATTATGTTGATATCACCTTAATGATCTTATTGAATTGATTTATAAAAAGGCTAGCGCCACCAACAAGTACACCATCAAGTGATGAAATAGCTGTTAATTTCTCTATATTCTCTACAGTAACAGAGCCTCCATAAACAACTTTAAAATCACCAAAGCTCTTTATAATGCTCAGCATCTCATCTATGTCTTCATTTCTTGGTGTAATACCTGTACCAATACAATATGATGGCTCATATGCAATGATTGCGTCTTTAGCTTTTTTATAGAAAAAATCCATCTGCCTCTTCAGTGTTTCTTTATTTTCTCCATCAACACATAATATAGGTATAATTGAATTCTCATGACATCTCTCAAGTTTTTGGAGAATAATATCATTTGACTCATTATAATGCTTTATTCTTTCTGAGTGCCCAACTATAACATAGTGCACCCCAATTTCACACATCATTTGACAGCTTATGCCACCTGTATATGCTCCACTCATAAATTGACTACAATCCTGTGCGCCCACTGCAAAAGTAGCTCTTTGACATAAATATTGCCCATAAATCAATGGTGGACAAACTATAACCTTTATATTATCTGTTTTTGTAATGTTTTCTATAAAATCATCACATAGTGCTAATGAGCCATTCATTTTCCAATTACCTATAACAAGCATATTAGTCCTCACACTTTTCATTAGGTAGAATCCCATCTTGCTGCATTTGCCATAGAGTTTGGTAGTGGGTATTCCTTTGAAGGAGTTGTGCATGAGTGCCTTCTTCTACTATCTTTCCTTTATCGAATACAATGATTCTATCCATGTGTAGGACAGTAGATAACCTATGAGCAATTACAATCACAGTTTTACCATCCATTAAGTAATTAAGACTTGCCTGTATTTTTTTCTCAGTTACTGAATCTAAAGCTGATGTAGCCTCATCCATTATAAGGATTGGTGCATTTCTCAAAATAGCCCTAGCTATAGCAATTCTTTGTCTTTGTCCGCCTGAGAGTTTAGTACCCATCTCACCAACATCACTATTGTATCCTTCTGGCATATGAACAATGAAATCATGTGCATGGGCTTTAATCGAAGCATCTATGACCTCCTCATCACTTGCATCCAATCTGCCATATCTAATGTTATCAATGATGCTTCTATGGAAAAGAATAGGATCTTGCTGAATGAACGATATATTTCTCCTGAGAGATGTCGCAGAAAGACTTCTTATATCTTGACCATCTATCGATATAGCACCTCCATCTAACTCATATAATCTCATTATTAAATGAACAAAAGTAGTTTTCCCACTCCCTGAAAAACCAACCAATCCAATCTTTTCCTTACCATTAATTGTTATTGATTTACTATCAAAAATCTTAATTCCATCTCTATATTTAAAACTAACATCTTGAAATTCAATTTTTCCATTACTAATTGATATATTAGAGTTATTTTTTTCATTCGCTTGGTTTATTTGGTGGCTCTCTTCATCTTGTAGTAAAGTTAGGCCCTGCTTACAAATACCTATTTCATTAAATGTATAAGTGATTTCATCAACAGCAAACCACATACATGACATTATATTAAAAATACTATTAGCGATAAATAGCAAATCTCCAACATTTAGCTCACCACTTTGCCAAAGCAGTACAGACACCCATAACATCCCTGTAACACTAATTATCTCCCAAGCTCCAAGTAATAATTTTAATTTTTCCAAAAAGAAAAAAGCTTTTCTTGATTTCTTTATTTCGATATTTTGAGCTACTTGAATGACTTTTTTCTCATTTTGTATCCCACTGAATATCCTGACGCTAAAATGGTTACGAATACTATCTACAATACATCCAAATAATTCACCAAAAGACTTGTATGCTTCATCACAATATTTTGATGCACGATTCCCTAAAACAACAGTAATACCTATGTAAACTATGAGAAAAACACTAAACATAATGCTAATCAGTATATTCACATAAAAAAATGCTATCACAGATGATATAATCGAGACTATCAGAGGTAAAAATACCGTCAGCACATTATCTAAAATCATTTGTGCACTTCTTGGTAATTCGGAGATTCTTTGAGAAATATTTCCTATATATTTATTAACAAAATATGTATGCCTGTGATGCATTATAATATCAAATAGTGAGCTTCTAATATCTGCACAAAACTTTGGCCTTGTAATACCAAACATGAAACCTTTAACGCTCTGAGCTCCAGTAGCTATTACCCAATATAAAATCACTAAGATCATCAATGGCATAATTGCATCAATCGATCTAGATGCTTCAAATGCATTTACCAGCTCACCTAAAATCCATGGCCACAAGGTATTACTAGAGACCTGTACTATCATCGCCATAAGAGTTATGATAGCAAAATTAAACTTATATCTTTTGAGAAAAAATACTAGAAAAGTTAGTACACTTGAGTCTTTAACCTCATACATATTATTTTTTTTCATTTCTTATACTCTAAAAAAAGTTGTTACATCTCAAGAAGAGGCTTGACACCAATAATATCAAGTCCATAGTATATTACTAGAGACACACTATAAACTAATGAAATTCTTGCCCTAGAAAGTTTTGAATTATTTTCAATAATACATCTCATTTCACTATCAGAAACTCCAGCATGCCACATTGAATGCAAATGATTAGCGACTTCATATAAGTAATATACAATTCTGTGAGGCTCCTTATGATTAGCAGCTAACTCTATTACTCGTGGAAATTCCATTAAACACTTAATAAGATCCATCTCTAATTCTGACTGCAGTAATTTGTAATCTATTTCACTAACAGGCTTGAAATTATATGTTATATCATTTTCTACTGCTTTAATCGAAATTTCTTCATTTGTGAAAATCTGGGTTGCATTTCTTATAATTGATGCAATTCTTGTATGTGCATACTGAATATAGAATACAGGATTTTCTTTTGATTTTTCAAGCATCTTTTCACAATCAATGTCTATGACTGTGTTATTTTTCTGCATTAACATTGCAAATCTTAAAATATCAGGACTAAGCTCTTCAAGCAAGTCACCTACAGTAACGAAGTTACCCTTCCTTTTCGACATCTTAATAGGCTTACCATCTTTATATATATTTACGAGCTGGTTGACTATAACATTAATTTTTACTGTGTTATTGCTGAGAGCATGAACTGCTGCTGTAATCCTATTAATATAACCTGCATGGTCAGCTCCAAGGACAAGAAATAGCTCATTATAACCTCTCCTGAGCTTATCTAAATGTAATGCAATATCAGATGCGAAGTATGAGTAGCTACCGTCTGATTTGATGATTGCCCTATCTGAATCATCTCCAAACTTTGTAGATCTAAAAAGAAGCTGTTCACGTGGCTCCCAATCTTCATCAGCATTACCTTTAGGTTTGTCTAAGACTCCATGATAAATAAAGCCTTTTGATTGTAATATCTCTATTGCTTCTTCAACCAATCCCTGCCCAATTAGAGAGCGTTCTGAGGTAAAAACATCATGGTGTACTCCCAACGCTTTGAGATCTTTTTTGATCAACTGCAGCATTTCATATACTGCAAATTTCTTTATATATGGATCATTTTCTGGTACTCTGTTGCCTCGCTCACTTTGCAATTGCTTTGCTAAATCTATGAGATATTCTCCTGGATAATAACCTTCAGGTATCTCAATATCATCTCCTAGGAGCTGTCTATATCTTATATACAAAGACCCAACTAACTTATCTATCTGTGCACCAGCATCATTTACATAAAACTCTGCAGTAACATTAAATCCACACTTTCTGAGAAGTCTACATGTAATATCTCCATATATTGCACTTCTTGCATGACCTATATGCATTGGACCTGTTGGATTGGGTGATGCAAATTCAATATTTATCTTCCTACCATTTCCAATCTTAATATCATCATCAAATGCTTTTAAACCCTTATTATTTAAATCTGTAAGAAATTTAAATAGGCATGACTTCTTTAGAGATATGTTGATGAAACCTGGTGCAGCTATATCAAAGCTTTCAACATATTCCATCAGTCCACTATCTTGTTTAAGAGTCTCTACTAATCTTTCTGCAATCTCTAAAGGAGGTTGTCTGAGTAATTTTGTTAAGACCATCGCTGCATTTATAGCAATGTCACCATGTAATGGGTTTTTAGGGCTTTCAACAGAAATTTCTACATCATCAATATTATCTAAAAGGTTTTTAGTTGCTAATTTTACTCGACTTTTTACTATGTTAAAAATATGCATTTTAATTTATTCTACAACATTTTTCTTAGAACATTATCTTTTAGAATAAAGTGATGGAAAAGTCCACCTGCGATATGCGCTGCAATTAGTGCTATGAAAATTATAGGACAGATTTCATGTATCTCATGGAAGGTGTATGCTAATGGTTTGTAAGTAGCCAAACTAGATATTTCAAAAAGTCCAAAAAATGGCACAGAGCGACCAGCTAGAGTTGACATCAAAAAACCACTAAGCGGCATTATAAACATCGCTAGATACAATCCTAAAACATTTGCTTTAGCTACAATTTTGACAATCTTAGGTGTGCTTTCAGGTAGTTCAGGATATTTGCTTTTCAGACGCACCACCAATCTGATACAAAGTAATCCCAAAAGGAGCATGCCAGTAGACTTATGTAAATTATATACTAACTCTGGCATACCCTTCATAAAATAGCCAATAAATAGCATGGTAATTATCATTACACTCATTACCCAATGAATAAGCTTAGATTTGAGATTATATTGCATTTTTTCGTTTCTAAAAGTTTTGCAGAAAAATCATATCAACCAACGTAATACAAAGCAATTAAAATCTAGCTGTATAAAGCATAAGGTGATATAACGGATTCTAATAAAATAAATTTACATATGAAAAAAATATATCTTCAGCTGCTTTTTATCATAACAACTTTTTTGTTATCTGTTTTCATATCTTTACCAAACTTCTTAGGAGATGCAGAATATTTATTACCAAACAAGCTAAATTTAGGATTAGACATACGTGGAGGTGTATCACTAGTTATTGAAGCGGATCTTTTAACATACCAGCAGGAGCAAATGCTCAACATCAAGCAGTCAATTCTAAAGACCCTTAATAAAACCTTAGAGCTTAAAAAACCTTTAATAACTAAAATCTCAGACAACGTTATAACACTAGAATCTAGTGAGGAGGAATTGGTGCAAAAAGTCCAATCTGCCTTAGATAACATTATGAGCAGTCAGTTTTATGAAATACATACATCAGCAGACAATACGATTATAACAATTAAAAATGCTTTTTTTAAAAACAGTCAAACCACTGTTATAGAAAGGATTATAGAGGTTATAAGATATAGAATTGATGCGACGGGAGTCCAAGAAATTTCTATCCAAAAACAAGGTGAAAGCAGTATTCTAGTTCAAATACCAGGTGTAAGTGATAGAAGTGCCATTAAGAATATTCTGTCTCAAACTGGTAGCTTGAAAATACACCTAGTTGATATGAATGTTACAAATCAAGACATTATTGACTACAAATTGCCTCTAGGAGTAAAAGTTTTACCTATGACAAAGGAAAAGGACGAAAATGAAAGAAAAGCAGTACAAGTGCCAATCATGATCCAACCTGTAATGTCAGGTGAAATGATTGCAGATGCATATAACAGTACTAATATGGGTAAGCATATAGTGAATTTTAAATTAACTGATATTGGTACAAGGAAATTCGCAGAAGTTACAAAAAACAATGTAGGTAATGCACTTGCAATAGTCTTAGACAATAAAATAATAACAGCGCCAATTATCAATGAAGTAATTTTAACGGGATCAGGTCAAATATCAGGCAGTTTATCATTTGAATCAGCAAAGCAAATAGCAATTCTATTACGCTCAGGCTCATTACCAGTCCCTGTAAAAATTGTTCAAGAAACTCTCATAGGTCCAACACTTGGAAGAGAAGCTGTGAACAGTGGTGCAAATGCAGTAATCGTAGGATGCTTGGCTGTGATTCTAATGATGATAGGATCTTATAAAACTCTTGGGTTCATTGCTAGTTTAGGACTGATTTGTAATCTAACATTGATGTTAGCTGTATTATCACTCATAGAAGCAACACTAACATTGCCTGGAATAGCTGGAATAGCTTTAACACTAGGCATGGCAGTGGATGCAAACGTTTTGATATATGAAAGAATGCGTGAAGAGAAATATAAAAGTCAAAAAAATGTATTACAAACTATTAAAAAAGGTTATGATAAAGCACTCAGAACAATTCTTGATTCAAACATCACAACAGTAATTGTAGCTTTGCTTTTATATATCTTTGGGAGCGGTACAATTAAAGGATTTGCAGTAACTCTTATAATAGGGATCATGTGTTCAATGATAACAGCGGTAATTTTTACAAAAGTCTTGATTGAATTATGGTATGAAATCACCAAACCTAAAGATCTTAAGTTGTAATAATGAATCGTTGTTGTTTTTATGACTCATGTAAACGATTTTTTTTACTTCTGGCAATAGATATGAGTTGCTTTGATTGATGAGATCTGAATTTTATAATAGGTTCTTTTAGATACAACAACACAAGAAAGTTCATGATAGGTTTTAGTATAAAAGATGTAACTGCTAGAGAGATTATAGATAGTAGAGGTAACCCAACCCTTGAGGCACAAATTACTCTTGAAGGTGATATAACACAGTATGCATCAGTACCAAGTGGTATCTCTGTTGGTATATTTGAAGCACTGGAGTTGCGAGACTGTGATGAGAGCAGATATAATGGTATGGGGGTACTAAAAGCAATCAAGATAATTGAAGAAATTATAAAACCTGAATTAATCAAAAATAAATTTAGATCTCTGAGGGAGTTTGATGAATTTATTATCAAAATAGATGGCACGAACAACAAATCTAGAATTGGTTCTAATACAAGTCTTGCATTATCACTAGCATTCACAAAATGCATAGCAAAAGCAAAACATATACAAATGTTTAAAGTAGTTGCTGAAGAGTATCACAAGGATTTAAAATGCAAGGCACCTATCCCGATGCTGAATATCATCAATGGCGGGAAACACGCTAATAATGATCTTATGATACAAGAATTCATGATAGTTCCAATGATGGATGACAATACATCAATTCATGATAGAATAAGACTAAGTTGTGAATTTTTTGCTGACTTGAGAGATATCTTACAATCAAAAGGAAATAGTACAAATGTTGGAGATGAAGGTGGCTTTGCACCAATGGTTACTTCTGCAAATGAAGCCTTAGATATGATGATGGATGTCATGAGAAAAAGCAAATATAAGGATAATTTCAAAATTGCTATAGATGCTGCAGCATCAACTTTTTATGATAACAAAACAAAACTATACACATCAGACCGTAAGTTAGTACCGATAAGCTCTTCTAAGATGGTTGAGTATTACTCCAAACTTATCGACCAATATCCAATAATTTCTATTGAAGATCCTATGGCAGAAGATGATATAGAAGGCTGGCAGGAAATCACAGCAAAATTAGGAAATAAGGTTATGTTAGTTGGAGATGATATTTTTGTTACAAACACTATAAATTTACATAAAGGGATTGAAAATAAAATTGCCAATGCAATCCTTATCAAACCTAATCAAATAGGTACTATCAGCGAAACAATAGAAGCAGTACAGCTAGCCAGGGCAAATAATTATGATGTAATTGTATCACACAGATCAGGTGAAACTGAAGATATATCTCTAGCTCATATAGCTCTCGGCTTAGGTGCATCATATATTAAAGCTGGAGCACCATGTAGATCAGAGAGAGTTGCTAAGTACAACGAGCTAATGAGAATATGTTGAATGAACTGAAGCTTGAGCTCCTCATAGCTAAAAGATATACCTTTACAAAATATAAAGAGAAGTTTGTTTCAATAATCAATGTTTTTGCAATGATTGGTATGGCACTAGGTGTTGCAACTCTCATAATAGTAATGTCTGTAATGAATGGTTATGAGAAAACTTTGCTAGATAAAATCTTAGGACTCAAGGGGCATCTAACAGTAACTTCAAGAGATTTGACATTAGATAATTGGGATGAAATACAAAACACCATCAAAACAAATATCAAAGAAGCAGTTGCAGTAGTTCCAGTGGTAGAAAATCAAGCCTTAGCAATGACTGATAAAGGAACAAGTGGTGTGATTGTCAAAGGTATGTTGCAAAAAGATATAGAGAAAAAAATCTCATTAAGTAATGGATTTTTAAATACTGATAGTAATTGCAAAGGACTAATCTTGGGTGTCTCTTTAGAACAAAATCTACATATAAATTATGATGAGAATGGTAGAGTCAAAATAGTGATTCCAAAGTTTAATGAGACAATTGTTGGTACAATGCCAAGGATGAAATCATATAACGTATGTGGAACTTTTGACATAGGTATGTATGATTATAACAATGGGATTGTCTTTATGGATTTAAAAGATGCTCAACTGCTATTTAAATTAGGTGAATCAATAACTGGAATAGAAATTACTCTTAAGAATTTACACAATACTTTCAAAGTCAAAAATGACATAATAAAGCTTCTAAGAGATAATAATTTCGGCAATGAAAAGATGGTTGTTATAGATTGGCAATATGCAAATAAAACCCTTATGGATGGCTTGCAAGTTGAGAGAAATGTAATGTTTCTAATTTTATCTTTAATAATATTTATAGCAGCTTTTAACATCATTTCTAGTCTGATACTTTTAGTACATGATAAGATGAAAGAGATAGCGATTCTTAGAACAATTGGTATGAGGAAAATATCAGTTATGAGAATATTTATAATGTCTGGATGCTTGGTAGGTATTATAGGTACTACAATTGGGGCTGTATTGGGTGTAGTATTCAGTGTTAATATAGATAGGATTAAGGGATTTTTAGAAAGCATTGCAGGTGTTAAGATATTTGATCCAATGATTTATTTTCTGACAACTCTCCCATCAGATATAGATGTTGAACAGGTAATATATATAGTATTGATTTCTTTATTTTTATCATTTTGTGCAACAATATATCCTGCATGGAGGGTTTCCAAAACATCACCTGCAACAATTTTAAGATATTGAATAGCCCCATTGCTATATAAAAATATATAGTAGGTGTTAATTCAAACAAATATGATCACAAAAATAGATCTTTGCTTATTAGAAAAATTCTAATATAATAGCTAGCATATCTATAAAAAAATATACTAAAATCTGTACTGAATATCACCACATGGCAATAAATCTTATCAGATTACTCTTAATTTTTTGTATTATATTCCAACATATAGATACATATGCAATTTCAATTTCAAGGCCGGTAGGTAATGAAAGTAGAATTAGAGTCATAAACTATGTACCAAATTCCGTTATAAGCTTTACAGGGCATTACAACTATCATTCAATCATAGAATTTAGCCTTGATGAAGAAATAAAGACAATTACGATGGGTGACTCCAGTAGCTGGCAATTAAATCCGAGTGGGAATAGAATATTTTTGAAACCAATAGGCCTTAATGCTGTAACAAATATGACTGTGATAACAAATAAGCGGACATATTTTTTCGAAATGCATGCAGAATATGCAACAAGCATAAGTGATAGCAACCTCGCATTCATTACAAAATTTATGTATCCAGATGGGCAATTGGGTATACCGCAATCAATTAGTAATAGTAGTGGGCTAGATCTAGGTAAGCATACACAATATAATTTTCAATATAAGATCAGTGGGAAAGCTACATATATAGAGCCAATTTTAGTTTTTGACGATGGTAGATTTACATACTTTAAGTTCAAAGACATTAATGCTGATATCCCATCGATTTTCATAGTTGATCAAAATCAAAATGAATCTCTCATCAATTATAGAGTCTCAGATGGATATGTTGTAGTTGAGAGAGTGACACCTAGATTTACATTAAGATATGGTAGAGATATTATTTGTGTTTTTAATGAAAGACATGAAACATCTGTAGCACTGCCGAAATTTAGTGAAATACAGGGAAATGTCATACCTGAAGCTCCTCAGAGTTCTGTTATAGTAACTCAGCCTGGGATTAAAGTTTTACAACCCACTTCGTAGACAAGGTGATAGAACCAAGAACTTGATCACTATGGCTGCTTTCTTTCAAATCTGACCAGGTTTGCGACGGTTCAACCTCTACCACCCAGCTCAAATCATAACAGAAACCATTATTTACTACAATAGCTCTGCTTTAATCATTGTATCAAAAATAAAACATCAATGAAAAAACTTTACTTTATAAAATTTTCAAATACTGCAACACCTCTTGCTACCTTGCTCCAAGTAGGAAACTGATCAATCCCTTGCTTCATTGAAGAGTGGTTTAGAAGGTTAGAAGCAGCACATGCAAAAGCTTTTGGCTCAGTACAAGCCATAAGGTTGCTAAACTCCTTTTGTAGTTTAGGATTTTGAAAATCATTTTCACTAAATTGTTTTTCTATAGCACCTTTATCTTTTTGAGGTAGTTCTATTACAACGTTCCTGAGATCTTCTAATGAAATCTCAGGATTTTCTCTATACTTTTTTAAAACATTTAAAAGTTGATCTCTTAATAAAACTTCATTTGAAAGTTTAGAATCTTCAATATTGATTATATTATTATCTATTTTTATATTGTGGTATTTAGTTATAAAATCTTTTGCTACAGTATCAGCGTTTTTTACATCAGTCCCACTGCAATACTTAGAATACACAAGCTCACATACATAAGATAAATAATCTAAAACATAGAAGAATAAATCGATCGGATAAGACATTATATAATTATAACCCCTACCTACAGCTCCATATAAACTCGGATCCAGATTATATTGTGACTGTAACTTATCCATTACATCTGACATTATCATTTCCATGTATTCAGCATTTTTTAGATCTAAAGACTTCATGACTTCTAACATCTTTGGAACATTTTGATACCCATCAGCTAATGCTAATATTTCTGATTTCTTATTTGGGACTTTAAAGTTTTTCAGCACATGTTTGACTATACCCCTTCTTAACCTTTGATTACTCAATACTGTGTAAAGTATTTTTGATAATGTTTTATTCTCCCCATCATTATTTTTAAATCCCAGTTGGCTCTTAACCCTGCTGATCTTCAATAAAACATTCTTAGCATTCCGTTGCTCAGCTACAGCAACTGCATAGGGTATAGATGTTTTATTGTCAAGGCGATTATCTACCACATAATCTATAACTTGATTTCTTAACCTTGCATCATAGATTCTAGCGTTTCCTAGTGCATTATAAATATCTACTGCTAAATCCTTAGATGTATCTCTAAAGAACAATTGTTTAATGAGCAATTGTTCAGATGAAATTTTACTCTTTATATAAATTTCTATTTCTTGTAATGTTTTTAATGGGCTAACAACCTTCTCATCTTTGAGATTCAAACCCTCTTCACCCTTATCATCTATGAGATTCAAAACCTCTAACTTACCTCTTAGGTTTTCTATTCTTTGACTATTTGAAGCCTCAATCTGAGATTGGAAAATCGGCTCATAAATTCGAATTTGATTCATAATTAGTATTTGAATCTCTCCATGACGATGTTCCCGAGCAGGCTTTAGAAGCTTTATAATTTCTTCTAACCAATCTATATATTCTATATCAGGCATATTATTTGGCTTCTGAATGACTATATGAACAAGATCTAGTGGACATTCTTTTATCTGATTTAGAAGATCTTCAACTGGTATTGCAGTCCCTGAACGCTTACTATAAGCCAATTGTAAAGCCAATTTTCTTTGTGCTTTTTCTTCGGGAGTCATCCTAGCATTTTGCCCAACCCATTCTTTATTCAGTCCTAGCAATAAAAAAATATTACAATCTGCAAAAACTTTCTCACCATGCTCAGCAAGCAGTTTACTAATTGCTACTTGATGAGTCACTAAAGACTTTACAACCTCCCGTGCCTTTTTTAGATCATCAATTTTCCAATCTATGTTATCAATCTCTTTAAATAATTTGTTTGCAAAAGTAGTGTTGCCAAAGAGTTTTGCATTAAATACATCTGAAGATGTGAAAATAGATTCCCAAGGTCGTTTTTCTAAAGCTTCCTGAGTCTTAATCCATAGATCTATTGTAGTGTTTTGTTGAACTGGCCCCATATTTATTTCCTAATTTTTTATTCTGATTACTATAACTTTAAGCTTTTAATACAACTATGTAAATACATTGAGCATAAAAAAAATGCTGCATTTACATAAAAATTGCCCTAATATTAAATCTGTATTAAAATCCGTCTACATAAATTTTTTGAAAAAATGATACTTTATAGAGATAAAGCCCTAAATATTATAAATTCTGGTAAAAACATCAGTAGATGTTGGCTTATCTTCGGATCTGATACAGGAGAAGTGAAGGTTTTGACTCACAAGATTATAGAAAAGGTTAAGTCAGATGATCATGAACTTGAGATAGTCAATACAGATTCAAGTGTAAATCAGCTATTCGTTGAAAGAAGTCTATTTCAATCTCATAAAATCATAGTGATAGAAGATGCTTCTGATAGTTCCACAACAGCAATTGAGGAGTCTATGTTTGGTGTTGGGCAAAATGATTATCTAATTGTATGTGGAGGTGAGCTCAAGAAGAGTTCTAAGCTCAGAACACTATTTGAAAGTCATGAGATAGCTGTTGCAGTCAATTGTTATAAACTTGACTCACATGCCATTTCAGTAAATATAGACAGAGAATTGAGAGCTAATGGAATAAAATTTGATAAAGACATACCACACATGATACTCAATCTAATATCTAATGACAGTCAAATCATTCAAAATGAAATACAAAAAATTATCTTATTTTTATCTGACTCTCTTGACAAAAAACTTACATCAGAACTGCTCATAGATATTTTATCAGTCAATTCCGAGGCATCTCTTGACATTTTATTTATCAATATCGTTTTAAATAAACAGAAGGGTGTTGTAGAAGAATTTAAAAAGACATCTCAATTAAATGATATCTTTATAATAAGAGCTTATCAAAACTTCCTCGTAAGAATTATATCAGTCCAGAAACAGCTATGGAAGATAGGCATAGAGAATGCAATGAATACTTTAAAACCACCGCTGTTCGGCAAACAAAGAAGTGATTTTATTACTACAGTACAGCAATCTGATATGATCAATAACATAAAACTTTTAAATGAAGCAATCCAGACTGAATGTACACTTAAAACATCAGCGACAACAGAAACATTAATATTACAAAATATATTAGAACAGCTATGCAAAAGATAATTTTAACTGGTGATAGACCTACTGGGAATCTACATCTCGGCCACTATGTGGGGTCTTTAAAGAATAGAGTACAATTACAAAACACGCACAAACAATACATTATGATTGCTGACACTCAAGCATTGACAGATAACTTTGAGAATCCATCTAAAGTAACAGAAAGTGTCTGTGAAGTGATGGCTGATTACATATCAGTTGGAATAGATCCTGAAATATCAACTATTTTCATTCAATCACAAGTACCTGAGTTAGCTGAGCTCACAATGTATTATATGAACTTAGTAACCCTAGGTCGCCTCCAAAGAAACCCTACAGTAAAGGCAGAAATGCAGCAGAAAGGGTATAATGATTCGATCCCGATAGGCTTTTTATGTTATCCTGTGAGTCAAGCAGCAGATATTACAGCATTCAGTGCAGATCTTGTACCAGTTGGAGAAGATCAATTGCCGATGATAGAACAAACAAATGAAATAGTCAGAAAATTCAACTCTACATATAACACAACATATCTTAAAGAAGTCAAGCCTCTAATAGGGAATGTTGGGCGATTAGTTGGGATTGATGGTAAATCAAAGGCTAGTAAATCACTTAATAATGCAATCTTTTTATCTGATACCCCTGATGATATTAAAAAGAAAGTTTTTATGATGTATACAGACCCTAACCACTTGAAAGTCTCAGATCCTGGTGCAGTTGATGGGAATGTTGTATTTGATTACCTAGATGCCTTTCATGAGAATAGAGAAGAGTTAGATGATTTAAAATCTCATTATAGAAGTGGAGGCCTTGGAGATACAGCAATTAAAAATATTTTAAATACTACGTTGCAAAGCTTACTTGAACCTATTAGAGAGATAAGAAGTAGTCTCAAAAAAGAAGAGTTAATGGAAAAGTTATTTTATAGTACAAAAATTGTACGAGGCCTTGTAGGAAATAGGATGGAAGAAATAAGAGATATAATAGGAATAAAATATAAAAACATCTAACATATGAAATCTTCAGCAAAAAATTTTATAAAAAAGCAAATGATAATCTTGC
>CAMCJK010000033.1 GCA_945875075.1 Candidatus Fokinia solitaria
TGAAGATTTTCCCTCACCAGTTTATTAATATTATTATCATCAAGATATCTAAGTTCAATATTCTTAACTTGTTCAGGTGTTAGTAAAGTATAATATTGATCCACCAGGATATTAAGAGGCGTACAATGAAGATCTTGAAATCTAATATTTTCAACTTGTTCAGGTGTTAGAAAGTGAAGATTTTTCTTTAGTAGTTTATTAAGATTCTCCTTAGTAAGATATTTAACGCTAATATTCTTAACTTGTTCAGGTTTTAGATAGTCATGCTCTGCCCTCACCAGTTTATTAGTATTATTCTCATCAAGATATTGAAGTGTAATATTCCTAACTTGGTAATCTGTCAGGAGAATAAACTTTTCCCTCACCAGTTTATTAGTATTATTCTCATCAAGATCTTGAACTCTAATATCGTTAACTTGTTCACGTGTTAGTGAGTCAAAATTTTCCCTCACCAGTTTATTAAGAGCCGTCACATAAAGATATTCAACGCTAATCTGCGAAATTTGTGTAGCTGTCAGGAGCATAAACTTTTCATTCACCAGTTTATTAAGAGCCGGCCCATAAAGATCTCGAACTCTAATATAGCGGATTTGTTCATCTGTTAGTAAAGCACAATGTTGATCCAACAGTGCACGCATATTCCACTCCCAAAGATCTTGAACTCTAATATTCTTAATTTGTTTATGTGTTAGTAAGTGAAGATTTTCCCTCACCAGGTCATTAATTTTATGCCGATCAAGATTTTGAACCTCAATCATTTGAATTTCTGTATCTCTTTGAATTTTTATATCTTTTATATCTCTTAGAAACTTAAGATCGAAACTTAAGATTCTGTCATCACCTAATTCTAATTGTGATTCTAATGTTAGTATTTCCTTTATATATTGATCCTGGATATTTTGTAATGCATTTACTGAATCTATAAATTCATTTTGAGTCTTGCTATTATATACTGCAAGAGTTCTACCTATTGACTCTTTAACTTCTTGAGGTACATTTAATTCATTTACTGAAATCATAAAATCGTCTATACTTGCACTATCTATAGTATCTATAACTGTATTAAAAATCCTTTGATAATTTGCAAAATCATGACTCGGAAAATCTGTATCTTCTGTAATAAGCTTATAAAAGTTATATGTCTCTGGTTTAATGGGATCCCGATTGAGAGGATTTCTACCAGGATCTGGTAACACTTTCTTTAAAGATTGTTGCAATGCAGGGTAAGCATTCCTACCATCATTAAAACATTTTAAAGTATTCTCAAGGGTTATAGGGTCAAATTGATATATATTATACAATACTAATGCTATAAGAATCTGTGTGCGATATTTGTCATCATTATGACCATGAAAATCAAATTGTTGACCATTAGCATTATATATCCTCATATATATAGATTGTAAGTCACCTGCTATCTTTGTTGCTGCTGCTTTTTTTATTTCAGTGAGAGCTTGGCTTTCTTCCATTTGTTTACTTGCAGCAAGCCTTTGTTCTCTTTGTTTTTCTTCTTCGATTTCTTGTAGCGATTGCATAGTTTTACCTTTATGATTTTGTTTATTCCTACTATAGATATATGTTCTATATATTATAACTATATATTATATGGACTATAAAGGGAATATATATATTATAAATATTACAATTATATTAAGAAGGGAGTTGAAAGGGGGAGGGGATAGGATTAGTGATTTAATTTGACCTAAGACATATTATATGTCTTAAGTTTTAGTGATGAATTAGCGTTGAAGATCTGGTTTTTTTAGTGCTTCTTTCTTTTCTGATAGTATTTTACTCCTAAAGTCTGGTTTTTTATGATTGCCAATTATAAATATTATAATTCTATTAAGAGGGGATTGAGGAGGATTATTTATGTGCTTTATAAACCTTTTTTAGCTAGTCTTTTTATCTTTTGTTGTAGTAAGAAACATCCATATATTAAGGCTTCTGCACTAGGTGGGCAGCCTGGAACATATATATCAACTGGGACTATCTTGTCACACCCTCTCACAACAGAATATGAGTAGTGGTAATACCCACCACCATTTGCACAGCTTCCCATTGAAATAACCCAACGAGGCTCAGGCATTTGATCATATACAAGTCTTAGAGGCTTAGCCATTTTGTTTGTAAGAGTGCCAGCTACAATCATAACATCTGACTGGCGAGGACTTGGACGGAATAGCATCCCAAAGCGGTCCATATCATATCTACTAGCTGCAGCTTGCATCATTTCAACAGCGCAACAAGCTAACCCAAATGTCATTGGCCATAGAGAATTGCTTCTAGCCCATCCAGTAATCTCATCTAATTTTGTTATAAGGAAGCCTCTTTGCTGAATGTCTTTTTCTGCCTTTTGTAATATACTTGTGACGCTACTGTTTTGCATTTTTAAAAGTTTTTATTTTTGATATGCAATTAAATTCAGTATACCATATTTTTCATAAAACTTCTGTTTCTCTTTTTTAGCATAACTTTATCTTTATTATTTTGTTTTTTCTACTGCAAATATATGTTTTATATATCATAAAGGGAAGAGTTAAATTAAGAAGAGAGTTGAGTAATGGGTGAGTTATGGGAATTAGAAGCTGTTTAATTTAACCTAAGACATAATGTATGTCCTAAGTTATAGTGATTGATTATATTATTTGGCTTGGACCTTGCTGATTTTTGTCTTGTAATATCTTATCTCGGAATTTGGTAGATTCTTTTGACTCTTTTGGTTTATTATAAACCACCTTATCAATTAAGAAGCCGCACTTAAAAGCTTCAGTTATCAACTGTTTATTTACACCTTCAAGATTTAGCGGTGGTATATCTCCTAGACGGTCTACTCTTACAACTTCATTCCAAGCTTTTTGACTCAAGCCATCAACCTTTATAACAGCATATTGTTTTGGTGATATGTCTTCAGCACGTTGTTGTATAAGAGCATTACTAGTAATAGATGTCAAATCTCTCATATTAATCTTTTGAATTTGAGATGTTGATAGTTTATCTGTAAACACTTGTACAGCTCTATTGATGTTATCCGCTGTAAGCAATTCTGTTTTCATTCCCTCAACTTGCTGCTGCTCAAGATGTTTCAAAACATCATAATGAATCTTAGCCACAAAATTATTGATTGCATCTTTTTCAAGCCATTGAGTATGAATACCATTTAGTTGTCTATTAACACCATGTTGTATATCTGCTGCATTATTATTTACAAATTTATTCAGAGCTTCTTTACTAAGACAATTTGTGATGACTTCTGCTACATCTTCTTTTGAAAGTATTGTTTTACTTAGTACAAGTTTATTATTTTCTGGATATTTTGCTTGGGCAAATTTATTAATCTCTTCAAAAGTATGTAGCATTGTTTCTATTATTTCTTTTCTCCTCTCTTTGGACTTATTTTCTATTCCTTCCATCAAACTCAAATCAACTTGTCCTTCGATTATTCTTTTGATTTGATCTGATGTCAATTGTACTATTTTACTAATCTCTTCTACCTTTTTTAGACGATTATTCTTTGCATATTTTTCTGATTCTGCTTGTCGCTCTTTAATATATTGTTCTGTGCCCTTTGATAACTTTGACTTATATTCTTTCTGAAACTTCTCCAACTTTTCATCATTGAATTTTGTAAGATCAATACGATTAATGATGTTACTTGATGACAATCTTAATGTTGATTGTTGTTGTCTTAATATTGATTGTTTTTTATTGATTAATTCTACTTGCTCTGGTGTTAACTTCTTCTCCCGTTCTAATCCTGCTGCCTCACGTTCTAATGCTGCTGCCTCCCGTTCTAATCCTGCTGCCTCCCGTTCTAATCCTGCTGCCTCCCGTTCTAATGCTACCTTCTGCTCAATTTTATGTGTTAGAATGCCTGATAAAGATTCTTGCATCTTTTTGTTGTTCAAACTGTATTGCTCTGGATAAATATCGGGACCTGAGCCTAATCCAAAGTCTTTATTTTTCAAATCTTCATCTGTTACTTCTATTCCAAGTTGAGCGTTTAAAACATTCTTTATAATTTGTCTTAACTGCTTTTCTGGTGTTGGAAGTGTTAAAAGCTCTTTTGCTGCCATTTCCGCTGCTATTTCTGCTGCTGGTAATGCCTTTTCATATTCCGCTTTTTTATCTGCTTGCTCTTCAGTTGTATATTCCTGATGCTTTCCATCTTTATAGTAGCCTCCGTTGAGAAACATGATGGAGAGTTCAATCGATTCTCGCCCTCTTTCTGTGTATTGTAAATCACTATATTCATCACAGTATTTAATAAACTTATCTTGAATCTCTGATGAGATTAAATCTACTGTTATTGTATTAGTTTTTTGCATATATGTTTATTATTATTTAATTTATTGTCTACTATAGATACATAGACTGTATATTATAAGTATATACTATATGGACTATAAAGAGAAGAATTCAATTATAAATATTAAAATTATATTAAGAGGGGAATTAAGTAAGGATTAGTTATGGGACTTATAGAGCTTTTGTAACTAGTCTTTTTATCCAGCTAACTTTACTGTGTGATATTTTTTGTGTTGTTGAAACAACATTCAATTTACTCTATATAGAGTAAAAAACTTATAGAAATATCAGTCATGCAAGAATCAACTAAACATGGAATCGCAACATTCTTTAAAATTATAAATATAGTTACATTTGCAATTGTATCTCTGATATGGAAGTTGAAATTAGATAATATTTCAAGTGAACAGCAATATTTTTTACAAGCGATTGCTGCTACTACAACTCTTTTTATAATCATGATATTACTTCCTACCGGCGCTGGAAGGATAGGATTTACAAGGGCTAGATTTAAAGTACATTCATTAAAGTCATACTTCTTTAGAGCCATTACAAATGCAATTGGTATACCTGCTATGATGCAAGCATTGAAACTAACAGGTGCAAATGAGGTCATGGCTATCACGCAACTATCACCAGTCTTTACAGCCTTTTTAGCTGTGATATTTTTAAAAGAAAAAGTTAAACTCAATTGGATTATTGCTTTATTTTTTAGTCTCTGTGGAGTTATTGTGATGATATATGGTGGTGGTATACAAGCTTCTTCATTAGCAGTGTCTCCAAATTATATTAAAGGCATCTCATTAGCTATGGTTGCAGCTATATCATTCAGTATTTATAATATTATTTGTAAAAAACAAACTGATGTTCATGATGATCATTTCACACAGGCATTTTATTGCTTTGCAATTGCTACTGCTATGTCTATACCTTTCGCATATGCTCAATGGAAAACAATCTCATTTGATGAAATGATGTGGGCTTTAGGTAGTGGTGTTATAGGTGTACTGAGTGTAGTGGCACTATTCTTATCATATAAGTTTTCTAGTGTTGTGAGAATGTCACCACATAGCTATCTCAGAGTGGTTGTGACAGCAGCAACGATGTATCTTCTAAAAGATGAAATCCCATCAGTACAAGTAATGATAGCAATTGCACTTGTACTAATTGGAAACTTTTGTGTGGTGTTTGAAAATACATTTTATCAGTTACTAAAAGCAATCACAAGACGAAATAATGATGACAATATAACTTAGGTAGTATTGCTTTATCCCTAAGAATATCGTCACATAGCTATCTCAGAGTGGTTGTAACAGCAGCAACGATGTACCTTCTAAAAGATGAAATCCCATCAGTACAAGTAATGATAGCAATTGCACTTGTACTAATTGGAAACTTTTGTGTGGTATTTGAAAATACATTTTATCAACTACTAAAATTCATCAATAAAAGTAACACATAGCTACGCTAATGTTATATTGTCATTATTATTTCGTCTTGCTTTCTTCCGTTAAGAACATGTTGTTGAAATCTCTGTTTTTGAGCTGCCTTTACAACATTTGTTTCTGATTGCGCTGGGGGATTTTGGCTGTTTGTTTGGTTTTCTGATTGCACTACAGCATTTTTTTCTGATTGCGGTGCAAATTCATTCTCTGTCTGTAATGTTTTTATTTTTTCGTCAATTTGATTTACAAACTTTTTTGTCTTTGACATTATTTTATTTTTTTCTGTCGCTTCTTTATATTGACCATATTGATTTTTAATCTCGCCTATCAAACCTCCACCCTCTTTTGCTACATTCACTCCCATATCCGCCGTATCATTTGCTCCAGATAACAAGTAGAGAGACCATCCAAGATTATCTGCGTCCTTTGTAGATATAGCTATACATAAAGCACAAATGATTAATACTATTGTGAGGACTATAGCGACTGCAAAACATATACAATATAATGCTATCAATGCTATTGGGCCTATAGTACTAGCATTAGGCACATCTTGCAGTTCTTTTATATTACCTATCAATGTTTTTGGAGTCTTGTTTTCAAAAAACTTTATTAAATAATTATATATTTCTTCTGATTCATGATTAAATAAATCTTTGTTTATAGGAGAGGAATTTTGTAAGTTCATCAAATCCATAAAGCATGATACTAAAGATTTACAATCATTTTCGTTGTTTTTCTCCCAATCAATCTTTGAAATTTTTTCAGCTACTGCCAAATATAATGCTTTTATATCTTCCTCTGTTGTCTTATTATTATCCTTGAGTCGTATATTTTCCAATGTCTCTTTCAACCATTGGCATTCACTATATTTCTTCTCAAGTTCTTGAATTATATTTTTTTCTTTCATAACAATTTCTAATACTATTTTGATTAACTATATACTAATAATACTATTAATAGTTTATTTCTACAATAGAAATTAAATCAAAGGTTGTGTAAATTGATTTATTGCTATGCTGTATAGGTTCTTATTTATAATTTTTTTTGTTTTCTAGACAAGTTGATATAAATTGAAGAGTTCATGCCTTAAGCAGGCACTACATTGGTATTAAAGCAGGGGGGACGTTAAATATAATCTATTTTTTTAACCTCATAGTATCTGATACCGCGCGGTGTTTGAGACTCAACTTCATCACCTACTCTTTTACCAAGCATGGCATTTGCTAATGGTGAGAAGATAGAAATTGCACCATGTGCTAAATCGCTCTCAAAATCACTAACAATTCTATACTTTTTTATCTCATTCGTATCTATGTCAACTAAGTGTACTGTTGCACCAAATTGTACTTTATCGCTTTGTATTTCTGATGGCTCTATGACTTCTGCGAGTACAATTTTACTCTCAAGATCAGATATCCTAGCTTCTATCATTCCTTGTTCTTCTTTAGCTGCAGTATATTCAGCATTTTCAGATAAATCTCCTTGCTCTTTTGCTTCTGCTATAGCTAGAATGATTCTAGGTCTATCACTATTTTTAAGCTTTATAAGCTCATCATTCATTCTCTCTATGCCTCTTGGAGTAATAGGATATTTTTGCATTTTTTACTGTAATTTTTTTTAATGACATTCATTGTATCCTTTATAATATTTTTTTCAACTGCAGAAGGCTTAAATTCTCACATGTATTGTATTCTTTTTTACTCCAACTTTCTGTAAATACTTTGTGATGTTGAGATATATTCCTAAAGATATACATTGAGCAATCAACGATGATCCACCATAGCTTATGAATGGTAATGTAATGCCTTTTGTTGGCACTAGATCTAAAGTTACAGCAATATTGAAGACAGATTGAATAGCAAAATAACTTATGATCCCAGTTGTAGAATAAACTCTATATAAGCTATATTTTATTTTAATTATATTATTAAACCCCCTCAAAATAATATATAACATCAGAAAAATCATTAAAATACAAAATACCATGCCTAGCTCTTCTGCTGCGACTGGAAAAACAAAATCTGTATGAGCATCAGGGAGCTGAAATTTTATTATACCCTCACCAGGTCCTTTACCCCAAAGCTTTCCACTTGAATATGAGTCAAGGGACTTTTGTACCTGATAATTTACAACACTATCAGATGAATGTAGAAACTTCTCAATCCTCCTAGCAACATGTGGGAATAAAAAGTACACTGCAACAACTCCAAAAAGAAAGATACATGCTAGAATCAACAGCCATAAAATATTCATTTCAGCTATAAATAACTGAATAAAAAAGATAGTAGAAATTAATACAGACATCCCAAAATCTGGCTCCATAAGAAGTAAAAACATCATTACCATGTGTAATCCTATGAGTATCAGAAAAATTTCCAACTTATTGCTATAGTTGCTTCTAGCTAAGATCATAGCAACTATACAGCTATAAAATGGCTTTAAAAACTCTGATGGCTGCAATGAAAACCCATAGATATTTAGCCATCTTTTGGCTCCCTTTGTGCTATCTCCTACAAACAAAACTATAACTAATAAAATGACTACACATATAAATCCTATTGTAATAATTCTTTTAACTGCTCTTTCATTTAATGTTGATATTATTATTATCAACATCAATCCTATGCATAGATAAATCAACTGTTTTTCTATAAAATGGAATTGGTTTACTGATAATCTTTCAGCAACAGCTGGACTTGCAGCCATGGTCATTATAAAACCACATACCATAAGCATGACAATTGCTGTAAATAACTTATTATCTACTGCATTAAACCATTTGAAAAATTTCATATACAAGTCATAATAATTAATTATATGTCCAAAACATTTTCAATAAAAGAAATCACAAATAATCTTAACTATGATTTTATAGGTGATAATAAAATCATTAAAGGCGTTGCAACACTACAAAATGCAACTGAAGAACATATATCTTTTTTTTCTAACAATAAATACAGGGAATGCCTCTCTAGCACAAATGCAGGTGCATGTATTATAAAAAGTTCAGATGCAGATCTACTGCCAGAAGTAGTTACAAAAATCATTTCTGATGATCCATACTTAGCATATGCATATGTTTTAGACATGTTTTATCCTGAGGAGCAGATACATAGTTCCATTGCAAGCTCAGCATTCATCTCTGATACTGCAAAGATTGGGCAAGGTTGTGCAATCAATCATAATGTTGTGATAGAAGATGGCGCTGTAATTGGTGATCACTCTGTAATTGGAGCATCAACATACATAGGAAAGAATGTGACAATTGGCAATAAAGTCGCAATAGCATCAAACGTCACTCTTGTAGAATGTGCAATTGGTGATGAATGTATTATACACAGCGGGGTTAGAATAGGGCAAGATGGGTTTGGATTCACATTAGATAAACAAAAGCAAACTAAGAAAATTCAACAAATCGGTAGAGTAATTATAGGTAAAAATGTTGAAATAGGGTCAAATACATGTATAGATAGAGGAGCACTAGATCATACAATTATCGGCGACAATACAAAAATCGATAACTTAGTACAAATAGGACATAATGTTTTTATTGGAAAAAATTGTTTTATATGTGGCCAAGTCGGAATAGCAGGTAGTACAAAGGTTGGAGACTATGTAATGATAGGAGGGCAAGCTGGTTTAAATGGCCACATAAAAATTGGAAATATGGTTCAAATAGCAGGTCACAGCGGGGTGCTAAATGATCTAGAAGATGGAGTAAAAGTTGGTGGATGCCCAGCAATAAAAATTTTTGATTGGCATAAGCAAACTATTTTTTTAAAAAAAGCTATATAAAAGTAAATATGTTGCATAAATACACTGGTGATTATAAATCGTATACTCACAAAGATTAAGTTAAGCTCAAGTATTATTTACCTGATATAAGATATCAATCAATATTTATAAGTTCACATAACGAAATTTAGTATGAACAAAGATAATAACAACATAAAAGGGATCATGGAAATGCTGCCTCATAGGTATCCATTTCTATTAATTGATAAAATAATCCATGTAGTACCAAATGAAACTGCTATAGCCATAAAGAATGTAACTATCAATGAACCTTTTTTTCAAGGACATTTTCCTGGCCATCCTGTTATGCCGGGTGTTTTAATAGTTGAAGCTATGGCTCAGGCTGGGGTAGCCCTTGTAGCTCATAGTGTTAAAGATATTGCTGGCAAAATAATGTATTTAATTTCAATAGAAAAAGCGCATTTCAGAAAAATTGTTGAGCCTGGTGATACAATGGAATTGCACGTCTTCAAAACATTTGCTAGACACAATGCATGGAAGATGAAAGGGGAAGCAAGAGTCAATAATGTATTAGTTGCTGATGCTGAGTTTTCAGCAATGCTTGCACAAAAATGATTATTAAGAAATTATACAGACTCACACAAATGAGATGTCAGAAAAATTAGGATATAAAAGAACAGCAAGCAGTACTTTCATACATGAGACTGCAATTGTAAGTAAACATGCAATAATATCACCTGGTGTGGCAATAGGACCTTATTGTATAGTTGGTGATAATGTCAAACTTGGATCTGGAGTTAAGCTAGACTCACACGTATACATAGATGGCATGACTGAAATAGGTGACAATACTCGGATTTTCCCATTCGCTGCAATAGGTTTAATACCGCAAGATCTCAAGTATGCAGGTGAAGAATCTCGCGTTAAAATAGGTGAAAATAATACCTTAAGAGAATATGTCACAGTTCATGGTGGAACAAAGCTTGGAAGGATGGAGACAATCATAGGTGACAATTGTTTATTGATGGTTTCTACACACATAGCGCATGACTGTATAGTAGGTAATAATGTTGTGATGTCGAATAATGCCACAATCGGAGGGCATGCAATCATTGAGGATGATGTTATCATAGGTGGATTAGCTGCCATACATCAATTTGTTAGAATTGGAAAATATGCCATCATAGGTGGGCTCAGTGCTGTTGTAGATGATATTGTTCCATATGCAACAGTTGCGGGAGAGCGTGCTAAATTGTTGGGTGTAAACACGAGGGGATTAAAGCGACATGGTTTTAAAAATGAAGATATTTCTGCAGTTCATCAAGCATATGATATGATTTTTAAGAGTTCTGATGATTGTTTTTCTGCAAGAATTCATAGAGTTGAGTTAGAATATCAAAGTAATGATACTGTTTTAACAATTATTAAGTTTTTAAAAGCAAATAAGGTGAGGCCTATTTGCACACCTTCAAAATAATGACACTATATGATAAATGAAAATCCACCATTACCTGATAAGATAGCCATAATAGCTGGTCAAGGTAGCATGCCAAGAGAGGTCTATGATGCCTGTGTTAAAAAAGGTATTCATGCCGAGATCATAGGGCTAGAAGGGCAGATCGATTTAAGCTTGTTTGAAGATTTAACTGTAAGTGTCATCCCAATACATGCTGTTAGCAATATTATCAATAAGATCAAATCATTTGACATATCGAATATAATATTAGCCGGAAGAGTGAAAAGAAGAGCAATACCCAAGCTAATACTTGATATCAAAGGAGCAAAGCTTTTCACAAAAATTTTACGTAGTGGTTTAAGTGATAAAGGCTTGACAAAAGCTATAATAAGTTTCTTAGCAAGTGAGGGACTAAATGTTTTATCTCCAGAAAAAATTGTAATTGATTTTGTTGCAAAGCCTGGAAACATGACAAATGTTATAATCAAAAAAAGCCATATTAGAGATATAGAGCAGGGACTTAAAATGCTAAAGGAAATATCTAAGCTTGATGTCGGGCAGTCATTAATAATTCAAAATGGCCTGATTCTAGGTGTAGAAGCTGCAGAGGGTACTGACGAGCTTATAAAAAGGTGTGGATTGATAAAACAAAAATTTGATACTGAACCAGTGCTAATCAAAATATGCAAACCAGATCAAGATAAAAGAATAGATTTGCCATGTATAGGTGAGCAAACAATCATTAAAATGCACCAATATGGAATAAAAGGCATTGCACTACAGCCAAATTTATGTCTCATTTTGAACAAAGCAAAAACACTAGAAACAGCTAATAGCTATGGTATTTTTATATATGGCTTGCAATAAAAAAAAAATTTAAATATACTAGAAACTTAGAATATTTTATCATCAATTTAATATGTCTTCAAACTCAGTTGGAATTCTAAATAGCGCACTTCAAGTCAATAAGAAAAAGATGGATCTGGCAATGCAAAACATTGCTAATGCTGATAATGAAAATTATACTCAAAAAGTCATTGATACTAGTGCGGTAGTAATAGCTAACTCAGCACAAGGTGTTCAAATCAATGGGGTCAGAAGTAGTACTAATGATTTGCTGCAAAAGAATCTTTTTAGTGTCAACTCGTCAGCTAAGTCCCTCTCATATATAAGTGACAAGTGTAAAGAGTTTACTGATAAATTATCACTTCCCGGTAGTAATGAAGGACTATATAATAAGCTTTCTATATTTTCAGATGCAATAGACGTACTCTCCATAAATCCTATGAACTCTAGTACAAGGAATGATGTGCGTGATAAAGCAAATGATTTAAGTAATTATATCAGCGAACTTGCAAAATATTTACAAAATCAAAGATATAAGGCTGACGACAGTATGAATTCTGAATTTAAGTCTATCAACAAAATTATTTCTAATATACATGAGGCAAATGCTAAGCAGATGTTGTATAGTGAAAACTCCCTCCAGTATGCTCAAATACAAGATGATGTACATTCAGATCTTAAAAAGCTTTCAGAATATTTTGACATAAATTTTTCTAAAGATAATTCTGGAATTCTACACGTATACTTAAAAAATAGTGGAGAGGAAATTGTTGGGAAGTTGAAGTATCACTTTGAATATAAGGCAGCAACAAGCGTTCATAACTTTATAGAAGATCATGATTTGAATCCAGTATATTTAGTTGTACAGTCAATTGATGGTAGGGAGGAGAGTAGAAATATTTTCATAAGTGGTGGTAAAACCTCTAATATGTCATATAATTTGTCAGCAGGCTCTATAGATGGATTACTGCAGATGAGGGACTGTATCATACCACAAGTTAGTGAAACAATAGATGAAATTGCACTGAAGGTAGCAAGTGTTTTTAATAAGATTAATAACAAAGGAAATGGCTCACGGCCATTAAGCTCATTAACTGGATCAGTGCTATGCACAGGTAATGATAAAATCCTAGGTAATGGAAAGATCATAATCAATCCTATGGGTAGTGATGGAAAGCCTATGATATCAGGGGCATATGGTGCAATACCTGCTCTTGACTTAGATTTAAGTAAATTCACAACCCATAATCTGGGTGGCAGTTTTACAACTAGAGGACTGGTTAATACAATTAATCAGCACTTTGAAGCAGCAGCAAATTCAAGATTGCAAATTGATGGATTTCATACTGTGAATTTAGGAGTAAGAAATATTGACTCATCTAATATTGAGTTGGATTTTGATTTAATAGCCTTTGATCAGAATTCTGAAATACAAAATATGGAATTCAAAGTTATAAGTGTGTTTGCGAATGGAAAGATGATAACACTTCCAACCAATGATTCAATTACAGTTGATAATACAAAACATATCCGTACAGGTATTAATGGAGGTCCATCAATCACAATACCAAAATCTTATATCCCAACAAAGGTTGAGATTGGAATAGAAACAATTGTTGATGGAGTTACAAAAACTGCAACTGTGGAATACACTATTAATAATTCATCATTGATCAATGAGATTTTCACTCCTGTTTCTGTAACTGGTGATGTAAGTGTTTTAAATGGTGATGGAAAGCAGGTAGTGAGAGCGTCAATAGTTGATGATAATGGTATTGAAATCATTGATGATGATACACCAGGATTCCTAAAAATAGAAAATATTCAAAGAAATGGTACAGTCGCTATAGACTCAGTAAACTCTAATCTAGCATCATTAGCAAATTCCAGAGTTAGTAGTAGTTTCAGCAGTGCATTTGGCTTAAATGATGTTTTTTCATTCAAAAATGGAAAGCATAATGTTAATATGTTGCAGGATGATAATATCACTCCATCTAAAAACATTGCTGTATATATGCAATTAAATAATTCAATAAAAAACTCTGCAAATGCATTTGCTGTAGGGAAAATTGAAAAGTATAGGGGTGGTTTAACAAATTTTGATTCCCCTACTATTTTCTTCAGTGCTGGTGTTGGGGACACATCGCTTGTGAATGAATATCAAAAATTAAGGACTACAAATATATCTTTCAATAAAACCTCTGACATTCCAGC
>CAMCJK010000034.1 GCA_945875075.1 Candidatus Fokinia solitaria
AACGTTTTAGCAGTCAGTATGATGAAAATCGCCAATGATATTAGATTGCTTAGCTCTGGTCCTAGATGTGGGATAGGTGAAATAATATTGCCTGAAAACGAACCAGGATCATCAATAATGCCAGGTAAGGTCAACCCGACTCAGTGTGAAGCTTTAACAATGGTGTGTGCTCAAGTTATGGGCAATCATACAGCAATAACAATAGCTGGATCACATGGGCATCTTCAGCTAAATGCATTCAAACCAGTGATGATACATAATTTAATTCAGTCAATAAATTTGTTATCAGATGCAATTAATAGCTTTACTGAAAAGTGTTTGAATGGAATTACAGCTGATATCAAGAGAATATCTAAACTTCTGAATGAATCGTTAATGCTCGTGACGGCACTAAATAAACACATAGGCTATGACAGTGCAGCTAAATTGGCAAAGTATGCACACCACAATGATGTGACACTCCGTGAGGCAGCCAAAATAACGGGAATAATATCAGTAGAAGACTTTGATGGGCTGGTTGTGCCTGAGAAAATGATTTAATATAATTTTAATAAATGGTGAAATTATTCTAATTTAGAAGAAAGTTTTTACAGATATTTAATATAATTAACAATTAAAAAGTGTTATTATATATAATATAGATAAAAAAAATAATTAAATTAGAAAGATGATAGAGGGGCAAAAACAAAAAGGCTTAGAAGGGAGAGAGACACAAATTGACACAATTAAAGATGAAGCAAAAAATCCAATACTAGATATTAATGGTAACAGTATTTCAAATGGTGATTATAATCAGCTACCTATTCCACAATTGTTTGTACTCAAATCTAACCTTTCCAATGGGAATATAGAGTCTAATAACGACAATTTAAATGAACAAAACCTTGTAAATGAACAAAACCTTGTAAATGAACAGAATACTAAAATCAACATATTGTGGAAAAACATCAAATCTGTTTGCTCATTCTTATATAAATGGTCAGGTTTAAAATTAGTGATAGGATTTCTAGAAGGAATTATATTACGTATAAAATCCAAGCTTTTTAAGGAGAACAAAGATAATCAATGGCAGGATGAGCAGATTAAAGGCAACACCCCTGAACAAAATAATACTTTTGTCAGCCAAATAAAGCCCACTATAACTCAGGATGGTTATATAGAGTATATAAAGGATCATGTGGTAGGAACCATAGTCCTTTTTACTAATGATAAAGATATACCCAATCATTTTCCTAATAAGTCATACAATTATTATCAGCAATCATCTAATAATAGAGATAAATATTGTGTTGTATGTATTGAAGATAAAAGAAACAAGCAATGGAAAGTATTTACTTATAACTGCACTTTTGGGCTAGATGGTGAAGATCTTCAAATTGTTAATAAAGATGGTGTAAAAATTGTGACGACTAGAAACAGCAAATCTTGGGATCAAGTCGACAGGGATTGCCCTTATAATACACCCAAAATATCAGATTCCATATTCAAAGACTATACCGCAACAATGGAACAAGAGATCTTGGCACAGAAACCACAAATCCAAAAATAAATAAAATGGCATATCTACTCCTTCCTCCTTTCATTCTATGCAAAGTAGAAAAGGCACAGGAGAACGGCTGTGATTACTATACCAAATAATAGTGATTCAACTTAGTCAGTGTGTCGCAGTCTTGCATGTTTACACATATTCTAAGGCTGTAAATGACATATATGCAATCTCAGGAAGGGCAGCTCTTCTGCTTCCTTATCTTCTAATGCCCTTCAATTCTATAGTCAGGGGATATCACTATGTCAGCACAATAACAGTAAGATTTAACTATAAATCATATCTGCACCGATAGACAAATACCTTAACCCTTACAAAAAAAGGGGGGCACGAGAAATGATAAACTTGAGCTATTTTAATCGTACTAAAGCCACCCTATTATATTCCACCAGATCATACACATTACAAACCAAACCACTCCGATTGTAATGCAGAATATACTATGTCTATAAAATGAAAGAGGAAATTACAACTCAAATATGCTAGTCAAGTGATAGTTCACTGTTTACATGCAGATAGCAAGACAATCAAAAGCGAGCCTAAAAAGATGATCTTATAAACAAATCTTATTAGTACTAAAGCCACCCTATTATATCCCACCAGATCATACACATTACAAACCAAACCACTCCCACTCCGATTGTAATGCAGAATGATTTCTGCCACCATTCTTTCACTGTGAGATATCCCCCACTAAAATACACAGGTGCTGAGCTGATTCCATAGTGTGTAAAGCCAGATGAAAGCATTATAACTAAAATTAATGTGTAAGCTGATGGCAGCGGAGGTAATCCAATATCTAAAAATGTTTTCAAAAATATCCCATACATAGCTGTAAAATAGACAGTAATACTTGCAAACATATAATGTCCAAAGAATAAGCCTAAGCAAACTATAGCACCTGTTACAATTGGACTATACCCACTAAGTGACCCTGAGATGATATCACCCATCCATAGAGTTACTTTTTGTTCACTCAAAGCATTTGCTATTGTTACAAGTATTGCAAACCATATAAATATGTCCCAAGCAGATTTTTCACTAATAACATCATTCCAATTCAAAACACCAAACAGTAGAAGAATACAAACACCAAGCATTGCTGTTGCAGTAGAACTAATACCTAAATATTGTTCAGAAACCCATAAGGAAATCAGTAAAACAAATGTGCAGGCAGTGATGATTTCATTTTTACTCATCTTACCAAGTTTACGAATACCTTCTTTTGCTTGCTCTATAATTATTTGATTATCTAGGTCCTTAGGAATAGGGCAAAATATTCTTATTATAAATGGAAGCAATAGTAATGATATGAAGCCAGGCACCACAGCTCCATAAGCCCAGTTGAACCATGTAATATCAATCCCACAACTAATAGCAAGCTTCTGTGCTACTGGATTCCCTGCCATTGCTGTTAAAAACATTGCACTGGTTATAATATTACTGTGTAGGCAGAGCATAGTAAAGAAGCTACCAATACTCTTCTGTTTAGCATGTAATAGTTGTGAGTTATATCCTTCAATTGTTGCTTTTGCGATTGGATATATTATACCGCCACCTCTTGAGGCAGCACTTGGTATCATAGGAGCTATAATACATTCAGTAAAGATTATGCTGTATGCGACCCCTATAGGGGATTTGCCAAACTTAGATATAAGGAGGTATGCAATTCTAGTAGCTAGCCCTGTATTAATAACAGTACGTGCTATAAAGAATGCACAAACAACTAGCCATACGATACCTTCACTAAAGCCACTGAGGGCAACCTTTAAAGGTATGGCGGAGGTGAGAATGCAACCTAGCAGCGCTAATAGCGTTATAACACCCATCGGCAAAGGATTTAAAATCAATCCTATTATTGTTACAATAAAGATAACAAAGGTATGCCATGCATTTAAAGATATCTCTGCAGGATGTTGGTAATTCCAGAGGGAAAATAGTACAATTAAAATTATTGAAATACCAATATTTTTTTTATTTATTATTTGTTTTGATATCAACATTTTTATTTTTCATCAGCCAAAATTATGAAACATAATATAATCGCAGTTCTATATACTACTGTCAATAACAATGCAACTGGAGTTTCATTAGCTCAAAGACTGCTTGAAAAGAGGCTGATAGCATGTGCGAATATATTACCTAAAATCACTTCTATATATCTATGGAATGGAGAAATTAATACCGATGAAGAAGTAATAATTATTATGAAGACTACAAAGGCCTTAATCATACCATTAACTGAGGAGTTAAAAGCTATTCATCCATATGAAGTACCATGTATTCTGGAGTTAGAAACATCATCAATAAATGACAAATATCTTGAGTGGATTATCAAAGAAACATCAAAATAGAAAATCTCAGCAGCATGCGAGAGATAAACCAAGAACAAATAGGAGGGGAAGGATAGGATTATAGGATAATCTCACATGCTGTTAACTATCATTTATATACTAACGTAAAATACTTATCAAGACTTATTATATAGAAACTATATGCTTGTATAGTTAAGTTTATATTATGTGTTGCAAAAATATTTCAATAATTTTCAAAATTAATATTTAAGACTATATTTAGTCATTATTTTCAGGATCATATGAGCCAAAAAACAGAAGTTTTTCTAGAAAATATTATAAAAAATAAGTTATTTTTTGTTTTAATAGCTTTATCTTGGGGAATAGGGATAAGATTTATGTTTCAATATCAAAATATATATTTACTCATTGGTATTGTCAGCAGCATTTTTTCTTATGCATCATATAAATTTTTTGTTTGGAGATATAGACTGTGTACAATAAGTGATGATTTGAAAATCTTATGTAATGGCTCAGACAATGAAATTGAACATTCTAAAAAGATTACATATCTCATTCTGCTGATTATTTCTGTTTGTTTATCTGCATTTACTATTGGATTTACTGCAGCATCACTTAGATTTGATCTAATGATACCTGAAGAGCAGCTTGAAGATAAAATAGATGAAATTTATATAATTGGGAAAATAAAGGAATTTGAAAATCGAGACTATGGGATTAGAGTCTATTTAAAGGATGTATATCAAGTTAATAGATACAATGATAAAATAATACAAAAAATTGATCTAGGAATTATTAGAATAAATTTAAGACAAAAAATAAGTGCTCAAAATATCATTGGTAAATGGATATTTCTTAAAGCAACTCTGATGCCACCACCACCTCCAGCTTTCCCTAAAAGTTTTGACTTTGGTCAGTATGCTTTTTTCAAAGGAATAGGGGCTATAGGTTATGCATTGCAAAGACCTGTGATTATAGATGATGATGAAGAATCAGATTCTACACTGCTAGACTATGCTGAAGAAAAACTCAATGAATTAAGAAAGTCCATTACATCAAAAATTAAAAATGCTATTACAGAGCCATCTAGTGGTATTACAGCTGCCATCCTTGTAGGTGAAAACAGTCAAATAAATTCTAATGATTTTTATGCACTAAGAGTTGCTGGACTTGCACATATAATAGCTATCTCAGGTATGCATGTGGTGGTCGTAGTAGGTATAGCTTTTTTTCTTATAAAAGCTCTTTTGTTATATGTCGTACCTACAATCACTAACCTTCAGATTGCATTGTATTGTTCGGTTTCAAAGATATCAGCAATTTTTTCAATTTTATTATCAACATTTTATGTCTTTCTTTCTGGAGCACCTGTATCAGCTCAAAGAGCTCTCATTACATCTTCTATAGTAATGCTATGTATCGTATATGACAAGTATGTAGAGTCAATACAATCACTCTGTGTAGCTGCTATAATAATGCTTTTACTAACTCCAGAGGTATTATTTTCACCTGGATTACAAATGTCATTTGCAGCATGTTTTGCTTTGGTAACCACATTTTCAATCTGTGATGAGTTTTTTTCAAAATTAAAATTAAAAAAGCATATAGAGTATTTTTTTAAGCTCATTGTAGCATCAGGTGCAGCAAGTTTAGCAACTGCACCTTTTATTATATATCATTTTAATCAGTTCGCTCCATATGGAGTTATAGCTAATCTTGTATGTGTGCCTCTTAGTGATTTTGTAATAATGCCGTTCGGGATGTTAAGTATGCTATTAATGCCATTCGGACTAGAAAAATTCCCACTGATTATATTGCAATATAGTATAGATTTCATGCTGTATATTTCATATAAAATCAGTCAATTCCCACATGCTGATATACACCTTGCAGGCCTTACTAAGGGTGGGATTATAGTTATATCGATTGGTTTATTTATCTTTTGTGTCAGTCAGTTAAGATATTTAAAAATCACTGGCATTGTAGTGTCTATCGCTGGATGTTTTATGTTTGAGAAGCATGATAATATAATTTTAATTGTAAATTCCAAAACGTTCGCTATAAAACATTCAATCATTAGTGACATAAATGTATATGATAAGTTTATTTTTTCATCTAAACAGAAAGACAGATTTGCCCAGGAAGTTTGGCGAAGTAAGATTGGGCAAGATAAATTCTTCAAAGAAAGTATAAACACTTTATCTAAAAAGAAAAGGTTAGGCATTAATAGTTGTACAAGTAAATTATGTATATCAAAAAATAATATATTTATTGTAAATGATGTATTAGATCAGTCAGTTCTTTCACAATGTAATGAAAAAAAGCCAATATTATTCATAAATATGTATGATAATACCTCATGTGATGCAGCAAAAAATAATATTACTGCAGAAGATTTTAAAAGACACGGGGCACACCTCATTACCTATGAAAATGATCAATATACAATTATTAAAACTATTGAATAGTATAATATAGGCTGTATACCTGCTTGATTCTTGTTATAATTAAAGAAAAACAACAACTTAAAAATGCCAGAAATAAATAAAACTGAAATAAGTGATCAACAATTACTCTATATAGTAATGTTAGCTTATTTTCATGCCAAAGAAAATGTTTTGCAAAATATTGATGATTATGAAAATAATTCTGTTAAGCTTTTAAAAGGATGTTTGGAGAACTTTAAAACTCTAATGACTGATAGATCATTTCTTGAGCAGGCAATGCAGTATTGTCAAGAGGATTCAAGCAAAATAGATATAAATAATATGAACACTAATTGTTTGAAACAGCAAAAAGATCTCAATACATCAAAAGAATTATCAAATAATATGACATCAGCATTGGATGAATGTTTTGATTTGATGTCGTTTATAGACAATGAGTATAAAAATTTTTCATTAAAGAGTGATGTAAAGTTTTTGAACCATAGAGCAACTCAAGGGATTTTAAAGCAGATGAACCCTGACATAAATTCTTGGGAACAAATCAAACATTGCTTTGTAGAAATACGCAATTTTTTTATTGCTCATAAATTATTTGGTATAAAAGAAATTAAATCAAATAAGATGACAAAAAAAGAGGAATCACATAAGTGGCGGACAAGTTTTAATACAATGAAAACAGAAATATCAAGCCCAAAAAACTTAATAGCAAAATAAAACCTTGCAATGGAGTGAGTTAAATTTAACTCCTCCTCAATCTTTAATAGATTCAGATGTCAGAACTCCAGCAGTTATACAAGATCCCTTGGTAGATTGAACTTAACTTTTTCAACTATTCCGAAGTCTTCTTCATCAATTATATCAATCTTTAATAGATTCTTTATATACTCCACAACTCCTATAACCAATTCTTCAGGTGCAGAGGCTCCAGCAGTGATCCCAACTATATTTGTTGAATCTGAAAACCACTCATGCTTAATATCTGTATAACTATCAATGAGATAGGCTGTTTTTCCATGATTCTGAGCTACATCTCTCAATCTATTTGAATTTGAACTGTTTTCTGAGCCAATCACAATCAAAATATCAATTATTTCACAAGCCTTTTTAACAGCAGTTTGCCTGTTTTGAGTTGCATAACATATATCAGATAGTTCTGGACCAACTATATCAGTAAATTTTTCCTTCAATGCCATTATAATATCTTTAGTGTCATCAAAGCTCAGTGTAGTCTGAGTAATGTATGCAACCGGTGTTTCTTTATTAATATTTAATAGACTGACATCTGCAGATGTTTGAACAAGATACATCTTTTTTTCAATTCTACCAATTGTTCCTTCTACCTCTGGATGTTTAGCATGCCCTATTAGGATAACCTCTCTATTTTTATCTGAATAGTATTTAGCTTGATTATGTACTTTCTTTACAAGAGGACATGTAGCATCAATTGGATTTAACATATTTGTATATGCATCATTTTCTACTTTCTGTGAGACTCCATGTGCTGAAAACACTACCACGCTTCCAACTGGTATTTCATCCAATTCTTTCACGAATATTGCTCCTTTATTTTTTAAATCATCAACAACTTTTTTATTATGCACTATCTCATGTCTAACATAAACAGGTGAACCGTATTTTAGTAATGCTTTCTCAACTATATCTATAGCCCGCTCAACACCTGCACAAAAGCCCCTAGGTTTTATCAGAAGAATCTTTTTCACTTTTCAATGTTAATATATGATAAAATATATAAACTAATCAAATATAAATAAAATGCAAATTAATTAAGTGTAAAATATAATCCATAGGGAGGAAGCTGTCTGACCTGCAGAAGATCTGTCTTTAGGCGTGTGTACAAAGTGTAAAGTATAATCCATAAGGAGGAGCTGTCTGACCTGCAGAAGATCTGTCTTTAGCTTGTAAAATCTCTATTACTTTAGATGGGTTCCAAGATCCATTCCCAACCTTTCTGAGAGTTCCAACAATTATTCTGACTTGATTGTGTAGGAATGACCTAGCAGTGATAAAAATTTCGATATTTCCCCCATGCCTCTCAACTCTGATCGAGTCTATTGATTTCAAGGATGACTGTGACTGACAGTGAGCTGATCTAAAGCTCTCAAAGTCATGAAATCCTATTAAATGCTGTGCAGCCTCATTCATAAGAGTTGCATCTAAAGGCTCAATGACATGCCATACGAAGCCTTTTTGAGTTGTAAGATGTGCTCGTCTGTTGATAATTTTATATACATATGAGCGAGATATAGCTGAGAATCTTGCATGGAAATCTTGTGGCACAATCTCACACTTCAGAATTGCAATGTTTTCATTTTTCAAAAAGTGGTTGATTGCCCTGCGGACTTCATTCGGATCTTTTGGATTTTGTAAATCGAAATGGGCTACCTGGCCTGTTGCATGGACCCCAGCATCAGTCCTACCTGCACCATATATCATAACTAATTCGCTGCTAAATTTCAGTATTGCATCCTGTATTGTTTGCTGAACTGATTTCAACCCTTTTTGCTCCTGCCATCCATGGAAATCACTCCCATTATATTCAATTATGATTTTATATCTCGCCATATTTTCTTAATAAATTTTTAATATTATGCAATTTTTGATTGCATTGACGGTTAATCATAGATATAATTAAATAAAAGTAACACACAATATAAATACTATTATGTACAATAATACAAAGACTGCACAGCTAAGTGAAGATAAAATATATATAAAGTATATAGATTTGTTAATTATGAATGCATATAACATTGAATCCCAGAATGGTAGTAAGGATTTTATATTTAAATTTCAAAGTATATTATATGAGGCATTAAATCTGGAGATTAACAAAGAATATCAAAACATTAAAGCTAAAGCACCCGGTGTAGATATGATGAAATTGGACCAATCATTAAATGCCCAACTATTAGTGTTGGAGACATTGAATAATACAAGCAAGACTCAACTTGACACCCAGACATCTGCAATGGCAACTCTCGATAGAAACATAAAATCATTGGATGATGATATAAAAAAACAAGAAGGTCAAATAAAAGAGGAAAATCAGAAAAAGGAAACATATCAGTTAAATTTAGAAACACTAAAAGCAGATTTAGTAACACTACAAAAAAATTTCAAGAAAATACCAGATGTGAATGGGGGAACAAGAATATATCAGTTAGTAAATGCTTTTGCAAAGAAGTCTAAAATAAAATCTCCAGATTATGATTATCCAAAGGCAATAAAGGTTGCTATCGATAAAATAAGACTTAAAGAAGAGAAAATTGCAGCCTCAAAGCATAAGATAGACACACTAGAATCAGAGAATTATGTAAAATTAGAACAAACAATTCCTTCTCTTAACAATCAAAAAAGCATTTTAAATGCAGGCTATGAAAAGCAAAATGAATTGAATATTACGAAAATAAATCATACAGAAGTAACAATTGGCACACTAAGAGAAGAAATAAAAAATCAACAGGATAATGCACAAGTGCTGTTAGACACTGAGAAAAACAATAAAATATCCACAATGAAAGACTCTTTAAATGGGCTTAATGATAATTTGGAACAGGTGTATCAAGCTATCAAGCGACGTTGTAAAATAAAAGGTCTTAGTCAGTTGACTGTTGATGACTTAGAGCAGTTAAAAAAAATTAGTGTATTGAATAAAATTTATAATGTTGTGATTAAGTGTTGTAAAATTTGCGGCACATATCAAGAAACTAAAACTAAAGTGGAACTAAAGAAGGACTACAAGTCACATGTGGACAAAATCATCAAGCATATGAGTCAACAAACTACCGTTCCCTCTGCTTTGAAGCGTTAGATTACAACTTACTACTGAGGATCCTATTGATTTTATATACGAAATCACATGGATTCTCAATTATCTCCCCTTCAGTTAAACATGCCTCATAAAACATGATTTCTACTATATCTGATATATCTGCATTTGTATTGTTTGCTGTAATAGCAGCACTTATATGTTGAATGATTTTATGTTTGGGATTCACTTCTAAGATCTTAGTGGTTCTTCTATTGAGCTGTTTCTGCTCAATTAAAAGCCTCTCCATACGTACATTCATTGCACCTTCTGGCAGTACAAGACATGCTGGACTATCGATCAATTTAGTGGATAATCTGACGTCTTTAATTTTGTTCCCTAAAATAGACCTTATATAATTTTTCAGAGCTTCATTATCAGTTTGTTTGTCATCTTCATCTGTATCAATATTTCCATCTATCTGTTTAATTTGTTCTAGGTCGATATTATCTCTATTGACTGACTTTAAGCTCTTATTCTTATATGCATTAATGACATTGACCCAGAAGTCATCAACTCCATCTTTAAGCAATAGAACCTCAATACCACGCTTTAAAAACCCTTCTAGCTGCGGGTTCTTTCTAAGGTTTTCAAGATTATCTCCTGTGATAAAAAATATTTCTTCTTGTCCATCAATCATATTGTCGATATATTGGTCTAGGCTTATCATTGAATCACCTGACTTAGTTGAATTAAATCTACAGACTTCTAATAGCTCTTCTTTTTCACCCAATCCATGCTCACATAATCCTTCTTTCATTACCTCTCCGAAGTTCATCCAAAACTTCATGAATTCTTCAGGCTCTTTCTCAGCTTTTTTCTTCAACTCTAACAAAATTCTTTTAACAATTGATCCACGGATTTTATGGACCAAAGTATTACTTTGTAAAACTTCTCTGCTGACATTCAAAGGTAAATCTTCTGAGTCGACAACACCCCTCATAAATCGCAAGTAAGATGGAATTAGATTAGCAGAATCCTCTGTAATAAACACCCTTTTTATATATAGTTTGACTCTTGTTTTTCTGTCTGGATGGAATAAATCATATGGTTTATGTCCAGGGATAAATAAAAGACTTGTATAAGCTATGTTACCTTCTAACTTGTTATGAAGTACCATATATGGATCTTCTGGAGCATGAGATACATGTTTATAAAATTCTTTATATTCTCTATCAGTGATATCTGTTTTTGGTCTTAGCCATAGAGCAGTACCCTTATTAACTATCTCACTTTTGCCGTCCTTATCTATCAATTCCACTGGTACAATCAGATGGTCTGAATAAGTTCTGATGATATGCTGTAATCTGTATTTTTCAAGAAATTCAATTTCAGAAGGTTTTATATACAACTCAATTATTGTACCGCGAGGCATGATTTCTTCTGACTTATATACTTCAAATCCATCACTCCCCTCTGACTCCCAAACATATGTTTGATTTTCTCCAGCCTTAGTTGAAAAGACTTTGATTTTATCTGATACAATGAATCCTGAATAAAAACCAACTCCAAACTGACCAATCAGGTTAATATCATCAACTTTATTGTTCTGCATATCCTCAAAGAACTGCTTTGTACCCGAATTAGCTATTGTTCCTAAGTTGTCTATCATCTCCTGCTGAGTCATACCAACACCATTATCTGTGACAATAAGTTTCTGATTTTCAAAGTCTATCCTCACAGATATCTGCAGCTCATCTTTGCCCAGAAGTTTTGGTTTTTCTATTGCCAGATATCTAATCTTATCACATGCATCTGATGCATTTGAAATTAACTCCCTTAAAAATATTTCTTTATTTGTATATATGGAGTGGATCATTAGCTGTAAAACTTTCCCTATAGCAGCGTTAAAATTGTGTTGTTGATGCTTTTCTGTCATTTAATTTAAAATATGAAATTTTACTTTATATTAGTATATGTATGCAGAATATTGATAAATTCAAGAGACAAATTATTTTAATTTAATTACGAGATATCCCAAATCAAGCTGTAAATAATGGAGCATAGAGAAACATTATTCTCTACAATAAAGGTCGATATTTAGATGAATATGGTGAAAAAATGAGAAAACTATACAAAGTTAGTAAGATTTGTGCTAGATTTATCTCTATGAAAAAAAATAACTTATAATGCCGTCTGACAATAGTCCATTTTTAAGAGATATTGCAATCATTATTTTAATAATATTAATTACTGGACTGTTTGTACTATCAGAGATATCGATTCTGACTTCAAATAAAGCTAAGCTTCATAAAATGTCTACCAAAGGCAATAGAGGTGCTAAGCAGGCAATGAAAATAATGCAGCAGCCAGAAACATTCCTCTCTACAATACAGATTGGCATCACTCTCATGAGTGCACTTCTGGGTTTATATGGTGGTACATCTATTAGTGAACATATAGCTCTGCAAATCAATGATATACCATACATAGGTGTATATCTAGATGAATATAGCCTTGTGATTGCTTCATTTATATCACTGTCGATCATTACTTACTTTGCAGTTCTTAGTGAAATTTTACCTAAGAGAATTGCAATGCTACAGCCAGAAAAAATTGCCTCTCTCTCGGCCTATGGTGTCAGCTTTGTAATCAAGCTTATATATCCTTTAAGCTGCATCCTCACTGCATCAACAAAATTCTTATTAAAAGTTTTTAAAATTAAAGACCACTCAAACAATATTTCTATAGAGGAAATTAAATTTGTTTTAAGTCAGGCAGTTAGTGTTGGGACTCTACATAAAACTGAGCATGATCTTCTTAAGAGATTAATAAATCTTATGAATATGCAGGTTGGTACAATTATGACCCCAAGAAATAAGATTGTATGTTTAGATATCATTGATAAAGAGAAAAACAACCTCGATAAATTAAG
>CAMCJK010000035.1 GCA_945875075.1 Candidatus Fokinia solitaria
TTGAGTATAAAAACACATGAGATATCTCACAATTCTTAATTTTATTAACAATTATTGTCTTTAAAGGGATGCTAACAGCTCTATATATTATTAGTCTTTGTATTCCAAAATCTTTATAATTTTTGAAGGCAGTATCAAAGCCAGAAAGATATAAAATATTTGCTTTATTGAAGTCATCTAGCTCAATTAATGACCTGGTATTATATGTTGCACTTATAACATTTGTGAATCCATTATTGACTAATGCATCGAAGGTTTTTGAACCAACTGTGAAAATTCTTTTATTGTATATTTTACTGTCTGCAAAATGGTTAAGATTTACAATGAGTGAGTAGACACCACTTTGACTGGTAATTAGTAAATTGTCATATTTTAAAGAGTTTGTAAGAAATTTTTTGTCTATACAAGCAATGGTTTTAAAAAGATTTGCAGTAAGGAACTCATCTGGATTCTTGAAATCTTGATTTTGTTTTATGATTAAAATTTTAGAGTTCAAATTCATTAAATGCTATATTTTCAGTTTGATCTAAGGTCGATATATCTCCATTGATTTGTTTATAAACATGCTCTGAATCATAATATTCATTATAGAAATCCGAAAGTTTATTATATAGTTGTAAATCAGTATTAATCTTCTCAATGACACTATTACCTGAGTCATTAATAATATCCTCCAATAATTTTATGTGTAGTGGATGTTCTTGTTTTAGTAGCATTATCGTAAGTGCTGTAGAAAATACACTTTTTAAGCCATAATTTTCTATTATAATTAAATTTTTATAAATATTTTCTAATGCAGCATACCTTTCCTTTGCAAACCCACTTTTCCAATCTTTTGAGGCATCATATTGTGTTGTATCAGGATTCAAATCTTTACCACCACTATCTTTATGTGTTTGTATTAGTTCTAAGAATGATATTTTCTGAAGATCACCATCTTGAATTCTCATAAACATATCAAAGAGTACTGAAAAACTAGTGGACCTACCACTTCCACCATGACAATGAATATGCAGCCAGTCTGTCTCTGGATTGAATTCATTTTGTATAAATGATGCGAATGATACTACAGATTGATGTGTGGGTGACATATGGTCCATACATGGGAGCCGCTTATATAATAATTCACATTCATATGAATCAGAAAGTTTTTTAATTAAATCTCTTTCAGTATAAAAGTTTATATTTTTTTTGATAATAGATTGAAAAATCTCTTTTATAGCTCCTTCATGAGTAATGAACCAAGATGCAAACTTAATTCCTACGGTTTGACTTCTTTGACTCAAAGTTTCAAAAATTATTTTTTCTAATTTTTCTATATTTCTGTAAGGGACTCCATAATTTACAGCATTTTTTTCTGCCCTAAATGATAATGGGAAGTGATTGCCTGCACGGTCTATAAAGCAATGATATTCCTTTAAAAGATCAATAAAAAAAATTCTTTTAATCCCCTCATGATAGTTTGTGATTGTCTTTATAGCATTGCCAGCTTGTTTACTAGTAAAAATCCCACTGGCTGAAAATGGTATATTACAATCTTTTACGATGCGGAATTTCTGTGGTAAGCCTTTAACAATACTATCTTTTTCACTGTTGTTCCATAAATTTCCTGGAGAACATAATGATGCATCTAGATGTTCCGATAGATCTTTTAGAATGTTTTTTGATACTAATATTCTTAAAATCTCAAAAATTTTTGTCAAAGGTTTTTTAATTTGAGCTAGGGGCAATGACACCTTATATTAGATTGATTATTTTATATTATCTGAAGCCTATTATAGAGGAGATTTATTAAAATTATATTAAAACTTTTTTCATAAATTACTGATCTAACGTATTATGTAGTTGTATGCGCAGATAGTTAATGCTATTATTAGGATTGTAAGGAAGTACATAAGCATCTCTGCATGAACAAATCTAAAAAAAACAAAAAATCATATGATACTAAGAAAAAAGAATCGCATAAGAAACCTGACGACGAGCTTAAAGATGTCAATTCTTTACAAGTAGATTATGAATATTGTTTTGAAGCGACTGATGTTGTTGTAAAGAATGATATTGAGGCATATCTTGGCCCTTATTCCTGTGCTTCATCAGAGAATTTTATTTCTACATACCAAAAAAACTTTTTAGTTGTAGGAGTGATGATGCTCATGACATCGGGGGTACTGTTTCCTGAGATTGTAATTTTATGTATTTTTCTTATTGGCTCTGCTTTACATATATTTCTAACAATTACGAAGCATTTAATATTTATATCTCATAAAGTGCAAAACATTGGTAATTTTTTAAGAGATCACTATATTCAAAAAAGCGCTGATATTCCTAGAACAGAGAAAGTAGGCATATCCACATTGCCAATGTATTCAATCTTACTACCAGTGTTCATGGAAGAGCATTCAGTAATTAAACAACTATTTGAAGCAATAAGTAATATTGATTATCCAAAAGAAAGATTACAGGTCTTGTTGATATTAGAAATAATTGACACAAAAACCAAAAATCATATACAAAATATTGATACAGCTCTTAATTATGAGATGGTATTAGTACCTGATTTCAAACCTAGAACAAAAGCTAAAGCATGTAATTATGCTTTGAAATTTGTGCATGGGGACTATGTAGTGATTTTTGATGCTGATGATATCCCGGATAAAGATCAATTACATGTTGCATTAGAAAAATTTACTGATAGTAATGATATTTCATTAGCATGTCTGCAAGCCAAATTAAATTATTACAATGCAGATGAGAACCTATTAACAAGACTTTTCAGCCTAGAGTATTCAATATTATTTGAAAGGATACTCCCAGTATTATCTCAAAAAAATTATCCATTACCATTAGGCGGTACAAGTAACCATTTCAAAACAGAAGTACTCAAAAAATTGTGTGGTTGGGATATATATAATCTTGCAGAAGATGCTGAAATAGGCATGAGATTGTCAACAAATGGATATAAAACACAAGTCATAAACTCATACACGGCAGAAGAATGTCCAATCACAATGCTGGCTTGGATAAAACAACGCTCAAGATGGTTCAAAGGCTTTATACAAACATATTTCCTATATATGCAGGATAATCACAACTTAACTGATAAGGTGGGGTTTAAAAAATCACTTATATCACTGCATTTCATGGTTGGATTAAGCACTATAAGCTTGATCATAACAACTATAATGCTAATGTCTGGTATATTCTTGAAAGTCACACATACAAGCATCAAACATCAAGACTTCATCATTGATATATCTTTAGCATCAGGAATTTTGTGGATCATGACAACATCAATACAAACAATAAAAATGTTACGGAGCTCTATATTCCTCAAAAACATTTCTTGGTTTAAAAAATCAATGTGTGTTGTTGCTTTCCCACTATATTTTATTTTACATATCATTGCAGCATTTCATTCTATTTTTGACCTTATAAGGCGACCATTTTATTGGAGTAAAACTAAGCATGGCATCACAAAAAAAGTCTTAAATAGCAGCAATAGGAGTGCTGACATTGACACAGAGGAATGTTAAAGCTAATAAGTGATATGACTATATTTCAATAAAAGTAGCTTATGGAATATCATACGGCGCCAAAAAAAATGACCATAGCAGTAGACGCTATGAGTGGAGTAAATGCACCAGTATCAGTTGTGAAAGCAATCAAGTATGCATCTGATAAACATCAAGATATACATTTTTTAGTACATGGAGATGCAAAAATAGTGATGGAGCTCTTAAAAAAATTTAAAGTAGCAGAATCACAATACACAATCTCAAATACAAATAGTGTTATTCTTGATACTGATAAAGCAACTGAGGCTCTGAAAAATAAAAAAGATTCTAGTATGCGAAGTACAATTGATTCTGTCTTGTCAAAGAATGCCACTGCATGCATTTCCTCAGGGAATACAGGGGCTCTGATGCTGACATCTAGAATGATATTGGGAAGTATTACAGAAGTAAAAAGACCAGCTATCGCAGGGATCTTTCCGACATTAGGGAGCATTCAAGGACAGTCTGTATTACTAGATATGGGAGCAAATATTGGATGTGATGAGGTGGCTCTAAGTCAATTTGCTGCGATGGGGGTCTGCTTTGCTAAAATAGTACTCGGCAAACCCAATCCATCAGTCGGTATTTTAAATGTTGGTACAGAACATACAAAAGGGCGTGAACTCGAGCAAAAGACATATGCAATACTTGCTGAATCGATAGATAACTTCATTGGATATGTTGAAGGTCATGATGTAATAAGAGGGAAAGCTGATGTGATTGTAACTGACGGTTTTTCAGGTAATATTTTCCTTAAAGCATCTGAAGGTGTTGGTAAAATTTTCTTAAATCAAATGAAAAATGCTATCTCTCAAAATATTTTGACCAAACTTTGTGGACTGATTTTAAAACCTTATCTCAAAAAAAATCTGGAATTTTTAGATCCAAAGAGGCATAACGGCGCAATGTTGATAGGAATTAATGGGATAGTAGTGAAAAGTCATGGTAGCTCTGATGATATAGCATTTGCAAATGCAATCGACGTCGCAATAAATCTAGCAAAGCATGATGTGAATCAGAAAATTTTTGATGAGATGACAAAATTAACTACAAAAAATGAGTTTTCTGCATCAGATATAATAGAAAAAATTAAGACTACGTCTGCAAAGATATTTGGGATTAATAAGAAAGAATGATTTGTATCTCTGATAAATATAGCTCCTTTTGATGCATGAGTTATAATTTTATTTTCTGAGATATGCATGCCAATTAGCAGTAGCGTATCTCAGTAGAAAAGTCTTTAAATGGTATTTGTATTATAAAAGAGCTCAAAAAGATATTATATTTATTTTGCATTATTACCCTTAAAAATTCTGCAATAATTAGTTAATAATAAGAGGCAATAAAGTTTAAACTTTTTGATCTTTTACCAAGAAAAACAATTTATAAGCCATCCTAGAAAAGATGGATTTTCTGGATTTACTTCACCAGCTGCAGTATCACTAAGTACATTACTTTGTTTCTCCATCATTACTCTATCAGCTTCCGCATCATTCAGCCATTTACCTTGATTGCCGAGTGTTTCTAATTGTAAAACTGCTCGGTCATAAGCATGGTGCACATCTTCTATTTCATAGGCTTTTATATAATGGAAACCATGAAATTCAATGTTTTTTGCTGAACAAGTTTTCATTACATTGAAATGATTCTTCTCTATGTCATCAATAAAAATAACTTTTGATGGTTTATATGACAATTTTTCAAGCGTAGCATTTAAACATACACCTTTATTCAGTTGTTCTTCTTTTTGATTGCGAGCAAAAATAATGCCATTATGTAGCTTGATTTGATCACCATTCTCTAATGATATAATTTCTGAGTTTTGGCCTATCCTAGATAATTTTATAAAATCTATACCAAGTTTTTTTAAAGCTTCATACCGCACCTGATCATATGTTACACCATTATATTCCGCAAGATATGAAGCATGAGTTAGTGCTAAAGATTTGATTTTATTCTCTTCAAGATATTTTATAACATCCTGCATTTTTTCATCTACAGGTATTTCGCCTCTAAGATCTGGTGCATATAATTCATAATTTTCAATTGCACTAAATATTTTTTTATGTAAGTCAAAATCTTGAACCTTAAAAATATTTTTAAGTATATACTTTAGAAGGCCTGTTCTAATAATGGTATCACCCTGTAGCATTAAAACATTATCAACATCAAAAACCACAAGTGTGTTTTGGTCTGCAACTTGTTTAATCAGGTCTAGTATTTCCAACACATTATTTGTTTGTTTTATACTATTTTTGCTTTCTACTAGTGTGATTAGACCTGTTTTATCAACTATATTGTCTATTTGCTGTGTCATTTTTTTTAATGTTATTCAATATAACGGATGTAGTAATTATATCACAAAAATTTGTTTTTGTCTTACCTATAATTTGATATTTTTCATGTCCTTTCCCAGCAACTAAGATTATATCATCCACAGCTGCATTTTTAATTGCATACTCAATGGCAGATTTTCTATCTCCAATTTCAATGTATTCACCTCTTATCCCCTGTGCTATCTCTTGTCTTATGACCGCAGGATTTTCATACCTAGGATTGTCGTCTGTAATCACCACAAAATCAGCAAGAGAGGCTGCTATGTTACCCATTATAGGTCGTTTACTTTTATCTCTATCTCCACCACATCCAAATACCACCCATATTCTCCCTTTTGCGTTAGTATCTCTATAATCAATTATGGCATTTAGTGCTGCCTTCAATGCATTGGGTTTATGTGCATAGTCCACATATACTTCTAATTTATCATTATATAGTTTTTGCATTCTACCCTCAGGCAAAGATATCTTATGAGCCGCTTCTAAAATTTCATTAATTTCAAACCCACTCTGAAGCAGCATTCCAACAGCACAGAGGAAATTATATGCATTATATTCTCCTAAAAGATGATATTTAAATTCAAATTCTTGAGCATTATATTGAATTTTCATAGACTTTCCAGGATATAAATCTACTAGTTTTAAGTTACCTACTGTCCCATATTTAATAACATTTTTATTATCTATCTGAATTTTCATTGCATATTTATCATCACAATTCAGGACAAAATTTTCTATATTATGCTCTGTGAAAAGTTTTTCTTTAGCTTGAAAATAATTTTCTATATTATTATGATAATCCAGATGTTCAGATGATAAATTTGTAAAACCTGCGGTGGTAATTGGAGTATATGCAATTCTATTTTGCTCAATCCCATGACTAGATGCTTCGATACATGCATAATGACAGTCCTGAGCATCAAACAATATCTTTCTGAGATCCAGCGCATCAGGTGTTGTTAAAGTATCAGCAATCTTTTCAACAGATAAATCAGAGTGTATTTTTAATACTCCAAGAGTTCCAATATATAATGCTTTACTTGAGATGATAGCAGCAACCTGAGCATAAATGTATGATACAGATGTCTTACCACTTGTACCAGTAATAGCGGCAATGCATTGAGGCGTTCTATCATATAGAATGCTAGCTATAAATGCCCAAACAAAAGATGGATCCTGTACACCCACTACAGATTCACACTCAATCTGAGTTGCTATGCTTGTATCTGTAATGATAAATTTTGCCCCAGATGTTATTGCATCTTTTATAAAGTCAATTTTTGCAGCATCAGAAAGATTAATAGAAGCTAGTACAAAGACACATCCAGATTTTACTTGATTATGTCTTCTCACAACTAATCTTGTGTCTTTTATGTAATCTATTATATGCTGTGGTATCATTTCTTTCATTTTAAATTCATATGAAAAGCCTTTCTATAAAAAATATTATCTGGATGATGTTTATATGTATTATGATCATTATAATAGATCAAGCAACAAAATATCTTGCAGTTAATACACTCAGTCAGTCAGTTCCCATATATACTTTTTTTTCATTAACTTTAACTTTCAATAGAGGGATAAGCTTTGGCATGTTTAATGGACAGCAGCAGCTACTCTTAATAGCCGTCGCAGTAGTGATTATAATAGGTCTAATATTAATGCTGATCTTTATGCAATCTAAAAATATCATTATAATATCTGCCATTGCAATGATTGTTGCTGGATCAATCGGTAATATCATTGATAGGATTATCTTTGGTGCAGTAGTTGATTTCTTAGATTTCCACTACTTAGGATATTATTTCCCAGTATTTAATGTTGCAGATAGCGCAATATGTTTAGGAGCTGCCATAATGGTGTATGGTGAATATAAACTGCCAAATATTCAGAAAAAATAGTTAAGATGTATTACTTTGACAATAATGGTATAAACTTGTTATCAGAGAGTGAGATGTGAACAATTCTTTTCCCTGCAACCAGTTTGAGAGCAAAGAGTAACCATGTGAAGGTTAACCACTGTAAACTTATAGGATATTTAAACTTAAATTCATGCAAATATACTATCAGTGGATTAATATCTTTCTGGCTTATTTCAACTTCTATATTGCTTCCTTGTACATTTTTATTTGGAGCTGTTACAATTCTTTTCCACACCATGACTAAATTTGCACACCTATTATTTGTATGATACTTTATATTCACTAGAAAGTAGTTAGAAACATTCCACAAATACAAAGCAATAAATTGATAATCCAAAACCGCATTACAACTGTATTTTCAGACATTCCCATCTTCTCAAAATGATGATGGATTGGTGCCATAAGAAAGACTCTCTTTTTTCTTCTTTTATATGATATCACTTGAATGATGACAGATAATGCCTCAGCAACAAAAATACCACCTATAATCACCAGATATATCTCTTGTTTTAAGATGATTGAAATAGTACCTATGACTCCTCCAACTCCTAAGCTCCCAACATCTCCCATAAAAACTTTTGCAGGATTAGCATTATACCAGAGAAACCCCAAGAATACACCTATAATAATACAACAAAAGATCATCAGATTAAATATCTCAGCACTATTTAAGTTTGTGCCATATTTCCCTTCAGAATAGATTTGATTAATTATCATATAGCAGGAAGCTACAAAACATGTAAAAACCATTATAACTGCCCCAGAAAGTAAACCATCTAATCCGTCAGTGAGATTTGTTGAGTTGGCAGTTCCAACAATAATAATACTTGCAAGTACATAGTAGAGCATTCCTAATTCCAATCCATGTTGAACAAAAGGTATGTTAATGATTGTAGATGGATTTATATACCATATTACAATTCCAGCAACGACAAATTCTAATAGCAATCTGAGCTTAGCTTTTATTCCTTTTGTTGTTTGCTTTTTGACCTTTGAATAATCATCTAGAAACCCAATAAAACCGTAGCTGATTAGTACTAAAATAATTGGTATGAGTGTGGACGTAATTTGACAGAAAACCGCTGTACAAAACAACACACAAGCTATGATTAACAATCCACCCATAGTGGGAGTGCCCGCTTTTTTCATATGAGTTTCTGGCCCATCATCTCTAATTGGTTGCCCTTTCCCTTGCCAGTTTTTTAGCATCTGTATACTTTTTTTCCCAAAAAAAATTGTTATTATAAAGCTTGTAAATAAGATGATAAAAAGGCTATGCATATATTTGTTTAAAAATTCATAAAAGACTTCGAAGGATACACCATACAAATGATCTATGTCAACAAATGAGAGTTAAAAGGTAATAAAAGTTTCTCTTCACTTGTTATCTCTGATTTTTTTTTCTAAAATTTCTAGATTGGAAACAACTTGGCTATATTTCCTACTAAGTTTTGAAATAAAATTTAAGTTTTTTGTAGCCCATTCAGTAAACCATGGTTCAACAAGTAGCCACATATTGATTCCTGGATCCAATAAATTCAAAACTCCTTCTAATAACATTAGATTCTTTTGTAATAGTAACAGTTGTGGCTGTGTATGCATGTCAAACTCTGAAGCAACTTCAAAAAGCCTTCTTAAAAGCTTGCTGACTGATATTTCTGCTGTTGACTTACCAAAGATTGGACCAGCAATACTACGACATGCAAGTGCAAACATATGCCTTTGATACATGCTCCCTTCTAGAGGGACATATCCAGCTTTAAAATGAAGATCTGAGACTTTTTCATAATCTTTTTTTATGAAGGCATATATTATTTCTGCAACAAATACCCTGTCATTCTCAGGTAAGTAGCTAAACATTCCAAAATCCAATAAAACAATTCTATTGTGCTTATCTACTAATATATTTCCAGGATGGATATCAGCATGAAAAAATCCATCTACATATGCTTGATGAAAAAAATTATAAGCAAGCTTCCGAGCTATGTCTTTACTTTGATCAGTATCAAGATTATTGATTTTATTTCCATCTATCCACTCCATTACTAAAACACTTCTTGTAATATAGTCCCAGAAAACTTTCGGTATATAGATTCCTTCTCGCCCCTTACAATTATATCTTAACTTATCTGCAGCAGCAGCTTCTATTCGCATATCAAGCTCTGATTTAGCGGTCTCTGCAATTACACCTACAACCTCTTCTAATCTTAATTTCTTTGCAGAATTAATAAATCTATTTATAAAACTTGCAATTGACATCATCATATCAATATTTTCTACAAATTTCTTTTTTATATTTGGTCTAAGGATTTTTATTGCAACTTCTTGCTGTATCCCATTAATAATTATTCTACCTCTATGTACCTGAGCTATTGAAGCTGCAGCTATTGGAGTTTGATCAATTTCAATACTATCATATGTTGTTGATAATTCTTGTATTAGAATTTTCTTAACTTTTGAAAAAGAAACTGTTGGAGCTTTGTCTTGTAAATGTTCTAGCTCATCACATATAATATGATTTACCAAATCATGCCTCGTTGAAATAAATTGACCTAATTTGACAAATGCAGGGCCCATTTTCGGCAAGCAATTACATAATGCTTTACCAAAGTTTCTAAGCTTTATATTATATGCTGCTCTGTCACGTTTTTTACTATATAAAAGACCAATAAGGGAGAAAAATACTGATTCTTTGATTAATATGAATATTATGATTAATATATTAGCAATTGCTCTCATGTACTTGTAGAAAATTTCTATAAAGTTTAAAAGTATATTTTTTAGGTTAAGAGTGCAATAATGAATTAAAATTTTTTTATTTAGAGAAGTAAATTATTTATCTTAAAAACAGACATTAAAATGACAAAATATCTTTTAATAAAGCCTAAAATTGTTTTATTTGATTGGGATAATACAATAATTGAAACAAATGATATATTTAAAAACACACGTTCAATGTTAATCTCCAAACTAAACTTAGACCCAAAAATCTTTGAGACACAAGAATGTAAAAATGGGGCTCATATGTCTGGTAGGGATAAATTCCCAGCACTTTTTGGTGAAGGTTGGGAAGGGATTTTAGAAGAATATCATAAATGTTATAAACAAATATTGAATACAAATAGTAATTTATCAATGTTTGAAGGAGCAGAAAAATTTTTAAAACAATTGCATAATGATAATATTTTATTGGGAATTGTGAGTAATAAAAGTCATGATCTACTAATGAGTGAAGTGGATATGTTTGGGATAAGAGATCTGTTTACATCTATAGTTGGCTCAGGTAAGGCTTTAAAAGATAAGCCATCAGAGATACATGCTCATCATGCTATTGATGAAATCATCAGTATATACAGCAATATAAGTATAAATAATGCAGCAGATTGTTGGTTGATTGGAGATAGTGATGTTGATATATCTTGTGCAATTAATGCTAAATGCTTTCCTATACTGATAAATGGTTCTGACAGAGCAGTAGTTGCAATAAAACATTTACTGAATAATAAGGTACCTCATATGCATATAAACTCTTTCGAAGAATTAACACAAAAATATATTAGCATTTGAAAAGTAAATAACTCATGTTTATAGAAAGTCTTAATGAATTTTATGGTCTGATATTTACTTTGATATTGTCAGTTACTTTATTTTGTGTTGTACATTATACTCTTAAAAAGTTATTACTCACAAAGCTAGAATATTGGCAGTTTTATCTAGTAAAAGTAATGGATAAGCCATTAAAAACACTGATAATTTTTATTGGGATAACGTATGTAGTAGAGATTTTATTTGATGATAATAATAATGATAGATTCCATACAATCAAACTGACAATAATAGTAAGTGTATTAACATGGGTGATTCTAGCATTTATAAAAAAACTAGAAAGGCATTTTTTAAAATATAATAGTTTCTCTGATATCAAGGATAAAGCAGTTAAAAGGTCTACAATCATTGTATTAATGAAGTTGTGTTTTATTAGCTCTCTGGTAGTAGCACTGCTTATACTTTTACAAACACTAGGAGTTAGAATGCAGGCTATAATAACTTTTTTAAGTTTAAGTGGAGTCACTATAGGTATAGCTTCAAGAGATTTAACGGCTAGTTTTTTCGGAACTATCATGATTTATACTAATAGACAGTTTTCTATTGGAGATATAATAAAATTCAATAACTTAGAAGGCACAGTAGAAAACATCACATGGATATCAACTCAACTAAGACTAAGCAATAGAAGGCTTATTTACATACCTAATATACAATTTTTAGGCTCATCTGTTGAAAACATTAGCCATGCTATTGAAAGAAAGCTTGTGATCATAATGACTGTTTTTCATTCTCATATCCCTTCAATAAGGAACGCACTAGTGGAGTGTCAATCAAAAATCAGAGAACAAAAAGTTCCTGTTGAGGAGGAGGAGTTTGAACCTAATGTAAAAATTGAGATATTAGAGCTACAAGAACAACAAATTGTTGCAAAATTCAGTATATTTTTTAACAAAAAGATAACACAAAGTGATTTTTTATTAAAAAAAGATTTATTAGTTGATGTGTTTTCTGAAATACTATGTGTATATGATATGAGATTTAAAGTGAAATTTGAAGAATAATATTTGTATAAAAATACATAGCTTGCCCTTGAATCAGCAATTTTTCTTGTTATTTATGTAACTTTATTGTAAAATCCATTCTAAATTCAAGAGTTCAAAGTACAAACGTAAATGAGATGCATATAATAATTTTAGGTGCGCCTGGAGCTGGCAAAGGTACCCAAGCAAAACTTATCAGCAATAAATATAAAATACCATCAATTTCCACAGGTGATTTGTTAAGAGATGCGGCAGAAAGTCCTAAAGATGCAGTGTCTATTGAGATAGCTGAGAAGATAGGGCAGGGTTTATTGGTAAGTAATAATCTCATAATGCAAGTTTTAAAAACAAGACTGGCCATGCCTGACTGCACAAATGGCTTTATTCTAGATGGATTCCC
>CAMCJK010000036.1 GCA_945875075.1 Candidatus Fokinia solitaria
GATTGAAGTCTTGTTTTTTTGATTCTATAACCTTACCAACTCTGAATATATGCCATCCAAGAGGGGTTTGTACTATTTCACTTGTACCATTTACAGGTAATTCAAATACGACTTTTGCAATATCTTGATCAAAACCTTCAGAAGTAAATGGGCCGATTTCATATGGTATTAACTGCTGATTTGCATAGACTTTTGCAGCATCGTCGAATGATGTCGTACCTGATTTAATTTTTTCTAATAATAACTTCGCATCATTATAACTTGGAATCACTATTTGATGTATCAATCTTTGTTCTGGCTCAAAGATAGAATGTTCTTCATAATATTTTTTTATTTCATTCTCTGCTGGTATAAGTGTTGCTTTATCTATCAAGTTTGAGTCAAATAAAGCTGTGACAATATCAGCCTCATCACTAGTCGTAAATTTCTCTTTATTATCTTGCATATATTTCAAGATATCATCATCTGTATATTTTATATCTTCATTTAACATTGGTAGTGAGTATAAAGTAATATTTTGCTCGGCAGCTATTAATTTCACTAAAAGATCATATACAGGCTTCCCCATTATACCGCTTGTATTATACAATATATCCATCAGCTGATTGCGAATAAGCTGTTCTTTCATATTTCTAATAAATGCACCTTCTGTTAAATTGTTTAATTTGAGAGTTTTATCTAGAGCATCTTTATTGAATTTGCCATTTTCATCTTTAAACATCTTCATGTGGGCTATTTCACTTATAACCATCTTATCATTAACTCTAAATCCAATGCTTTCTGCTTCCTGCAATATGAGTGCATTTTTTATCATTTCTTCTAATACACGCTGCTTAGCATATCTAGGATTAGCTATTGCTTCTTGTGATGACATAGGATCTTTTGTTAGAATCTTATATGTGTCTTGAAAGTCTTTTGGGCTATATTCAACATCACCAACTTTCAATATCCATTTGTTCGTTTTTTGCGTTTGTGGAGATAAGAATTCCCAGGCCACAAAAATTAAAATAATAATAAGAGCTATTAACTTACTAACTTTTGAGTCAAGATGTTTTCTAAAAAAATTCATTGTCTATTATTTTATTTTATTTTATAAATATACTTTATCAGATAATTAGGCACTCTCTGAGAGAGAATATCTAACACTTTATCTCTATATAAAGATGTAATCAATTTATGTTTAATGCTTCAATGCCAGGCAAGATATCATCTTCTAATAACCCTATAAATGCACCTCCTCCATTAGAGATGTGATCTATTTTTGATCTAATACCAGTTTTATTTATTGCTGAGGCTGTATCACCACCACCAACAATAGTAATGCACTTATTATTAGCTAATGATTCTGCAATTTTATTTGTCCCATCTGAAAACCGTTTATCTTCAAAAATACCTGCAGGACCATTCCATATTACAAAATCTGATTGAGCTATAACTTGATCGATCAATTTATTTGTTTTAGGACCTATATCACATATCTCACCATCAATCTCATCATTTATTGAGCATATTTTCACATCATCATTAACACTTTTACATATTACATCAGATGGTAATAAAACTGTAGATTCTTTCATTATCTGAGATGCAACACCTAACATTTCAGGCTCATAGAAAGATTTTCCTACATCATACCCTAAAGCTTTTAAAAATGTATTTGCCATACCACCAACTATCACAATATTTTGAACTTTTTTTGCTAAATTTTGTAAAAGAGATGTTTTGGTTTTAACTTTTTTACCACCTATTATTGCAGTTATTATAGATCTTGATCTAAAAGCATTACCAATTATTTTCTCAATCATAGCTAACTCATGAAGAAGAGAAAATCCTGCATACTTTTCTTTAATGTTTTTTGGTATTGCTACAACTGACATATGGTTTCTATGGCATACTGGGAATGCATCATTAACGTAAGTATCTATCTTAAGTGCTCCTAACATTTTACCTGCAAAATCTTCACTGTTAGATATCTCTTCTGGAAAAAATCTTATATTATCTAGCATCAGTAACTTTCTATCACCAGACTTTTTGGCTGACCTAAAATTATCTACTGCATTACCAATCTCATTAAGATCTTCTGACTTAATAAGTTGTATTCCACAATTTAGTATTTTTGATATCTTATTAATAATGTTAGTAAATGATAAATTGGTTTTATCTGATTGAGTTGTTGGGTCTCCAAAGTGACTGACTATAATAATTTTTGCATTTCTCTCTAATAAAAACTCTATGGTTTGTATTGAAGATTTGACTCTAAAATCATCAGCGATTGAATGATTTATATCAACTGGTACATTGAAATCCACTCTTAAAAACACTGTTTTATCTTTGCCAATAAAATTAGAGATTGGTTCAATGCCATATTTTTTACAAACTATACTATGTGATTCCACAGCTTGCTTTTAAATTTAATTATTTATAAGATCTGCAAAAATTTAACATAAAAAATATTTAAAGTAAAAATGAAGGCTGTAGTGTTATTAAGTGGTGGATTGGACTCAACTACTATGCTCAGAATGGTCCAAGAGTTAAGATATGAAATATATGCTATGACTTTCTCTTATGGGCAAAGAAATTCATCTGAAATCATAGCTGCTAAAAATATTGTTAAAAAATATGGAATAAAAGATCATAGAATAGTTAATATAGACCTTAAAGCATTTGGTGGCTCAGCACTAACTGATGATACAATAATTTTAAATAAAAACGGCGTTATAGATGCTTATGATCCAATAAAAGAGAACATTCCATTAAGTTATGTCCCAGCAAGGAATACAATATTTTTATCTTATGCACTAGGGTTTGCAGAGGTTATAAAGGCACAAAAGATCTTTATAGGAGCCAATGCAATTGATTATAGTGGATATCCTGACTGCAGACCACAATATTTTGAAGCATTCAATAAAATGGCTATGATAGCGACGGCTTCAGCAGTTACAAATGAACTAGTAATACAAGTTGAAACACCGCTACTTTTTCTTAAAAAATCTGAAATTATTGCTAATGGCTTGCGTTTAGGAGTTGATTATGGTGACACAGTTAGTTGCTATGATGCAGATGATGATGGGGTTGCTTGTGGAGTATGTGATGCTTGTTTCTTAAGACTAGCAGGGTTTGCAGCAAATAATATACAAGATCATGCAAAGTATAGAGGATAAAGATAATTACTAATTTTGATATAATAAGGATAGTATAATATACACAAATCTTTACTAGGAGTGCTTCCTGATGAACTAATCACAACTTTTTCGCTTCTTCATGCATGGAGATGATTAATTAGAATCAGGTCTCAGTATTAATATACATAATCAACTTTAAGGTGTTTATATTGTTATTAATGGTTCTTTATAAGGTTATTGCCGACGAACTAATCACAACTTTTGGATCAGGTCGCTTCACTATGATGATATCGATAGATTTATCTTTCACATATCTTCATTCACTAGTGGTATATTAACAAATAAAACTATATTGTTAGATCTCAATATTAATATGCTTCTGTCAGTTCTGATCAAATAAAAGCTTCAGTTACAATAGTAATAGGTAAAATTACTAAATTTGACATGGGAGCTTGACGCAGTTGATATGAATCGCCAAATAAAAGCTTCAGTTGCAATTTATGTTTTATCATGAGAGAAAATTACATGTAAAAACTCAGTGCTGAATATTCCAGATTCCAATTCCTTACTTGATTTTATAGACTCACCTGTTGCTGGAGTTTTTTCAATTTTATGAGTGAGCACTACTACTTTATATCTTGATGCTATGTCTTTAATTAATTTACATGGTACTATGTATAGAACCTAAATTGTCTAGTATTAATTTGACTTTAAAAGTCTCTTATATAAATTTCTTTGGTGGGCTATAGATATATACCTATCAAAATTATTACAGGATTTGCCCTTAATAACTAAAATATGGTATTAATAAAAAAAAAGTAGCTAATTTATGTTCATACAAATACAGGAAACACCTAATCCTAGCACACTAAAATTCATACCTGGATTCCAAATTATGCCAGAAGGTCAGACAGCATCTTTTAAATCTTTAGAAGAATGTGGTATATCAAAACTATCAAAACAATTACTTGAAATAAATGATGTTGAAACTGTGTTTTATGGACATGATTTCATTTCAATCACAAAAAGTGAAAGAAGTGGCTGGCATAGTTTAAAATCAATTATTGTAGCTACAATTTTAGATTATCATACTTCTGGAATGCCTATTTTAGAAGGTAATATTCAGCCTGTTAAAGTTTCTTCTGATCACCTATCTTTAAATGAGCAAGATATAGTAAGGCAAATAGTTGAATTGATAGATACAAAAGTTAGATCAGCTGTTGCACAAGATGGTGGGGATATTGAGTTTGATAGTTACAGAGATGGGGTTGTATATGTTAAAATGCATGGTGCATGTTCTGGGTGCCCTAGCTCAACATTAACCTTAAAAGATGGTATAGAAAACATGTTACAATACTACATTCCAGAAGTTATAAGAGTTGAACAAATATAAAATATATGGCAAAAGAAGAATTAATAGAATTTCATGGGAAGGTTTTAGAACTACTCCCAAATGCTACATTTAGAGTTGAGTTACAAAATGGATATCAAATCATAGCATACACTGCAGGTAAAATGCGAAAAAATAGAATTAAAGTTTTAACTGGTGATATAGTTACAGTTGAAGTAACTCCATATGATTTAACTAAAGGTAGAGTTATTAAACGACATAAATATAGAAATTTTGTGGAGCTTGAGGCAGCTCTAAACAGGGAAGAGACATCAGGATAGAGGTTATATGTCTAGCCCTCTTCTAATACTTGGCTCATCTTCTGAGTCTAGAATTAAAATGCTTGAGAAAATAGGTTATAAACCTGATATCATTGAACATCCAGAGGTAGATGAAACACCTCTAAAAAATGAATTACCTCAAGATACTGCAGTTAGACTTGCAATTGCAAAAGCATCTAAAGTACATCAGAAATTCCCAAACGATATTGTTATATCGGCAGATACTGTTTGCTCAATTGGAAGAATGCAGCTACCTAAAGCTTTGACTGAATCAGATGTAAGATTTTGTCTTAAGAAGCTTTCTGGAAGACGCCATAAAACTTATACAGGAATTTGTGGAATGAGAGGTGATACTGTTATAAGTAAGCTCGGTATGACTATAATTAAATTCAAGCCATTAAGCCATGATGACATAGAAGAGTTTGTAGGAGATAAAAAGCAATGGTATGGGAAGGCTGGTGGATTTACCCTAATGGGCCTTGCTACAGCATTTATTACAATGATCAGCGGAGATGAAGAGAGTAATGTCATAGGATTGCCTTTGTATCATGCCAGAAATATTATCAAAACCCTCAGTAATCATAAATTATGAAAAAATAAAATGCAAAGACAAGATATATCAATTTTAATAGAGCAAATCACTAATTCTCTTAACATAATTAGGAGGTATCTTTGACATCGATAAAGCAAGAATTAGATTAGCTGAACTTGATCTGTTAACTGCTCATGAAGCTGTATGGCAGGATATCAAAAATGCTAAAAAACTCTTTATGGAGCGGGATCATTTATCCAAACAAATAGATAGTATTGAAAATATTGAAGGCAAGCTAAATGATTTAACCGAACTAATTAGTTTAGCTGAAGAGCTAGATGATGATGGGACTATTAATGAACTGGTAAATAATCTTAATACATTAGCAACAAATGCTGCGCAGAGTGAAACAGAATGTATGCTTTCTGAAGAAATGGATAGCAGCTCATGTTTTGTTGAAATTCATTCTGGTGCAGGCGGTACAGAGAGTGATGATTGGGCATCAATGCTTGTCAGAATGTATTGTAGATGGGGAGAGAGGCATAAATATAAAGTCACAATTATAGACCAGTTAGATGGTGAAGAGGCAGGTATTAAATCATCAACAATCAAAATAGAAGGATTGAATGCATTTGGATGGTTGAAAGTTGAAACAGGCATTCACAGATTAGTCAGATTATCTCCATTTAACAGTGCAGGAAAGAGACATACAAGCTTTGCAAGTGTTAATGTTTTGCCTGTGATTAATGATGATATAAACATCGATATAGTTGAGTCTGACCTCCGTATTGACACATATAGGTCCAGTGGCGCTGGCGGACAACATGTTAACACTACTGATAGCGCAGTGAGGATTACACATATACCTAGTGGGATTGTTGCTCAATGTCAGAACAATAGATCTCAACATAAGAATAAGGATGAGTGTATGTCAATGCTTAAAAGTAAATTATATGAGCTAGAAATGCAGAAAAGAAGAGAAAAAGCGAGTGAAGATAATGAGAAAAAAACTGCTATAGGATGGGGATATCAAATTCGGTCTTATGTTCTACATCCATATAAAATGGTTAAGGACCTCAGAACAGGATATCGTGAAACAAACACTGGAGCTGTTTTAGATGGTGAAATAGATGAATTTATACGAACAATGCTTGAGTTGAAAATATCTGGCAAGGGAATTACTTTAATAACTGAGGATGATTAATTTTAAGCCAGGCTTTATTTTATTAGATAAAGAAATTGGGATATCATCAGCCAAAGTTCTATATCCAATAAAAAAACTCATGCCTAAAGGCCAGAAAGTAGGCCATGCAGGTACTCTTGACCCATTCGCATCAGGACTTTTAGTTGTTGCAGTTGGTAAAGCTACAAAGGCATTGCAGTATGTTGTTGGGATGTCGAAAACCTATGAGTTCACAGTTAAATGGGGTGAAGCTACTGATACAGATGATCTAACTGGTAAAACTATTAATCAGTCTACAAACATACCATCTTTAGACAATATATTAAATGTTATAGATGAGTTTCATGGGGTTATGCAACAGCAGCCTCCAAAATATTCAGCGATCCATGTTAATGGCAAGAGGGCTTATGATTTAGCTAGAGATGGTATAGAATTCACACTAGAAAGAAGAGAAGTAAATATCATTAATTTATCTGTTATACATCATAAAAATGAATATACTACCTTTGTTATGGAGTGTGGAAAAGGTTGTTATGTTAGAAGTGTTGCAAATGATATAGCGTCAAAATTAAACACATATGGCCATGTTACTTGTCTCAGAAGAACTAAAATAGGGCACTTCAGCGTTGACGAATCATCAATGAATATCATCCCAATTTTAGATGTATTACGTGAATATCATAGGGAAATTGTAAGTGATACGATAGCAAAAAAAATAATTAATGGAGCTGTTTTAAAACTAACCGATTTGTTTTTTCCCAATCATCCCTCATTATTCATAATTGAGAATTTAAATGAGAATCTAATCGCTTTGTGTAATAGAATCGATGGTGAACTGAGCATTCATAGAATTACATAAAATCAAAGCAGCAAAGATAGTGCATAGCTTAATTGAAATGAAAAAAATATCTATATAGAGTCTCATCATCTTGATCATATAAATTGGTATTTTATTTTGAACTGCAAGCCTTGCAGGTAAATCTAATGTCTGAGATGTACTCCTTTGATCTATCAATAGTCCAAGACACCCACCTTGATGAAGATTTTTATAGCTTGTTTCATCCCACTATTTTTAGTGAATAAAAGAGCTCCTTGTGCAGTTGTGAAATTAGCTTCCTTTATTCATACTCTAAGTCTAATTTATGAAGAGATAGTGCTGTATGTCCTTGATGATCTTAGTTTGTTAAACCCATGAGGGCCTTTATATTAGAAATTAATTTCTATTAGAAGGATTTTATATGCGGTATAGTTACACTCCAAATTTACTAAAGTGCTTTGCTGGTTTGAGTATCTTTTATAAATCTTATATTAAATAAGTAGGGGAAAATATTTCCCCATAGATAAAGATGAATTATTTGAGTTCAACTTTAGCACCAGCTTCCTCAAGAGCCTTCTTATACTTTTCAGCCTCTTCTTTTGACACACCTTCTTTGACTTTTTGAGGTGCGCTTTCAACAAGAGTTTTAGCTTCTGGTAATGTCAGCTGTGATGCGATTCCACGTACTGCTTTTATTACAGCAAGTTTATTATCTCCCACAGCAACAATTACAACATCGAATTCTGTTTGCTCTTCAACTGCTGCTGCAGGTGCTGCTGCCGCCATTATTATTGGTGCTGCAGCGCTTACGCCCCAAAGCCCTTCTAATACACCTACCAATTCAAAAGCTTCTAATATTGCGAGCTTTGATAACTCATCTACTAGAGCTTGAATCTTTGCTGCCGGTGCTTCTTCTCCTCCTTCTACTGCAGGAGCAGTTTCCCTACGTGGATCCCAACGCACTTCTAATACTTTTGCTAATTCAGCAGCTTCTGATACTGTGAGCTTTGATAGCTTATCTGCTATAGTTTCTTTTGCCATTTTAAATTTAATATTTTATTTAGTGATATTTTTCTAAAAAATTCATAGTACAGTCATCCACCAGAATTTTAGCCAGTGATAGAAGCGAGACTGAGTTCAATAAGTCTTTTACATGATTTTTGCCTTTTGAGCAAGAACATTATTATACGTTGATGCGCTGTAGTTTTTTCATTAAGCCAAGCATTCTTGCTGCAATACACATTGAAACTACTGCATAGCCAAAACAAGGATCAAAAATATCATGCCCAAAATGTGTGCCATGTGCATTAGCGCCGGCTGCTGTTCCTATTGCTGATAAAATCAACAGTAGAGGGTCCATTTGGTGTATAATAATTGTTTGTTTCTTCAAAAGCTTCCACAGAAATTGAACACTAAATAGAAGAACTATTAGATATAGTGGTAAAACATGAAATGCTTCTATGATTGTATGCATAATTTATAGATATTAATTTGTATAATTTGTGACATTTTATTGCAAAGACAAACTTTGTGACTTTTGCAACTTATGTATTTCACAAAGTTTTATACCATAAAACACCTTATGTAAACAAGTTTTATATTATAAATTTTATTATCATACTACAGCTTCTTCATCTTTTTTAGTTTTATCTAGCTCTTTGCTTATTAGATGAACTATTTTTTTATTATTAGATTTTTGTAATCCAAGTAAAGATCTAATTTTTCTATATAGAGCTGCTCTATCAACTCCCATGAACCTTGCTGTTTTTGCAACATTATTTGAAAAACGTCTGAGCTGCGCCTTAATATATTCTATATCGAAATGTTTTTTAGCACTTTTATAGTCTTTATCAAGATATTCAGTAATATTTGCAAAACTTGCAAAGTCTGTCTTGACAATACCTAAAATGTTAGGGTGTAGCATATCTATTGTGATACTATCTGCATTGCTCATTTTCAACATTATCAAGGTATAATCTGCTGTATTATAAAGCTCTTGAGTGTTGCATGGCCAAGTGTATGATGTCAGAGCATGTTTTAAACAGTCAATATTGGTCTTAGAAAATTTATCTAGTTGCATTTGAATAGCTAAAACAAAAAGGTGCGCTATGTCATCTACTCTCGACCTTAATGTTGGTACCTGTAAACTTTTAACATTCAACCTATGATATAGCATTTCATTCAATAAACGCTTTTGTATAAAGTCTATTGCTTGAAATTCTGCTTCAACTTCAAAAGTACCTATAACCCTTACATCAAATTTTATAGCTTTACCTCCTCTAATGATTGACTCTTTCTGTAATGCATCAAGAATTCTTGTTTGCATATTTAAAGGCACTGTGTGGAGATTTTCTAATACTATTGTACCCCCATTTGCTCTTTCAAAAATTGATTGCTCTAATTCAGAACCACAAATAACCTTTTGTAGATCATCAAAATTTCCATTACAAACAGTAGTGAGATTCAAAAATGGCTTTTGAGCTCTTGGAGAATTATCATGTATTTCTTTGGCTATGTGAGCTGTTTGAGCTCCTACCTCACCAGTAATAATAATTCTACAGTTTGAATTTGCTAAAGCTTTAATATCTTGTCGAAGCTTTTGTGCAGCTCTTGAATCACCACTAGAGACTCTATAAACTTTATTAATATAAGTATTATTTTGTAGATATGAATTGGTTTCAAGTAGGTCTTTCCTTTCTAAAGCTCTTTTGACCAACAATAGTAGTCTTTCAGCTTTGAATGGTTTGTCCATATAGTCATAAGCCCCTAACTTTATTGTATGAGCTGCTGTTTCATTGTTTGCATGCCCGCTAATCATTATTATAGGCACATCAAGAAACATTGGTTTGAATATCTTCAGCAATCCTAATCCATCCAGTTGCTTATTGCCTAGCCATATATCTAGTATTATCAGATGTGGTTTTATTTTTGCTGCTACTTCTAAAGCAGCACTAGTATTTGCTGCAATATTTACGTTATATCCTTGCTCAACTAAAATCTCCTTTATCATGTAACTGATATCTTGATCATCTTCTACTACTAGTATATCTCTAACCGTGCTCATATTTGCCATTAATTTCTTTTGTTTAATAAAGATTTTTTCTTGCTATTTAACCGCTTTAGCCACAGGGGTTCATTTACTTTTTGTAACATATTCTTGTGCATTATTACATCAGATTCAGATAGATTGAATGTTCTTTCGCTATATGACTCTACTATCAATGCTTCATTATAATAAGACTCTTTTTGTAAAGCTTCAAGAAGTATTTGATTTTGTGTTGCTCCTTGCATTAAAATATATACAGATGCTAGCAATTCAGCATCTAAAAGTGCTCCATGTTTTTTACGATTGTCCAAACTAACGCCAAATCTTTTACATAATGCATCTAGACTTGCTGGACTTCCCGGAAATTTTTTCCTTGCTATCAGTAATGAGTCAATCACTCGATTATGAGGTATGATTTGAATGCCGCAAGGCGCTAGTTCATGATTTATAAATCTCATATCAAATGCAACTGCATTATGTGCAACAATGAATGAGTTGCTGCTAAGACTCAAAAATTCATTGAAGGTCTGAGCTATTTTTGCAAATGTTGGTTTGTCAGCAAGAAATTCATCTTTTATTCCATGTACATTCATTGCCTCTGGGTCTATTTTTCTTTGTGGATTGATGTATTGATGAAAGATTCGCCCTGTACGCTTTCTATTTTTCAGTTCAACGCATCCAATTTCTATAATTTTATGACCTTGGTTAAGGCTCAAACCTGTTGTCTCTATATCTAGGACTATTTCAACTATTTCACTCATTATTCATCTAAAATGCTTTAGAAGTTTTTGTACTGCTTTTTTGACACTATATTTACTCTTACATGTATATATTATGATTTTGCTTCCAGCAACTCTTTGCTTATCATTAAATTGTTTTGAAAGTACTATTTGCAGCATTATATCTGTAAGATTCTTATCACGCTTCTTAGCTCTAATTATTTGTCTATTCAATCCACAGATAGTTGAAACTACAATTAACTCACCATACTGCATAAAGTTGTTTTTAAGGTTTTTCTCAAAAAACAGTGGTATTTCAATAAAAACTTCAGAAGTTTTAGATAAAAGATTGTTAATTCTTTCATGTCTAATTCTTGCTACTTCTGGATGCACAATTGATTCAATAAAAGGCAATAAGGAGGGGTTTATAGCAATTTCTTTTTTTATATCTATATTATCTAAATTTAGATGCTGTTGTAAAGCTGTAAGAAAATAATCGCTTTGCATAACTTCCTTGGCTATCAGATCTGTGTATAATACAGCATATCCAAGCTTTCCAATATAATTTAATACAAATGATTTACCGCTACTGATACCACCAGTAATAACAATTATAGTCACTATAACTAATACATAAAAATATAAACTCATTTAATCAATTCTATATAATGCTTACAAATACAAAAATTAAGCAATTATTTGAAATATTTGCAAAATTCAATCCTGAACCTGCAATAGAACTAACTTATGCATCTCCATATACATTACTTGTAGCAGTAGTTCTTTCAGCCCAAGCAACTGATAAAATGGTTAATAAGGTCACGCCAGACCTTTTTTTAGTTGCAAAAACTCCACAAGAAATGCTTAATCTAGGTGAAGTAGGGCTTAAACAGTATATAAAATCCATTAATTATTATAATAATAAGGCTAAAAACATTATTACAACAAGTAAAATTTTACTAGAAAAATATGATGGAGTTGTGCCTTCATCATTTGAAAATCTGATATCTCTTCCAGGAATTGGTAGAAAATCTGCAAATGTTATACTTAATGTTGCATATGGGGATTTAAGGATTGGAGTTGATACACACGTTTTCAG
>CAMCJK010000037.1 GCA_945875075.1 Candidatus Fokinia solitaria
AGATTTGATTATATTTTTTTACAATATGGTAAGGAATCCATGCAATCTCTGCAAAAACTTCAAGAAATCATCAAAAAGTTTAAAGATATTGTGCTTGAGGTTACGGGGAAACAATTTCCACAAGATGTCCAGGAACAATTGATATCAAGTATAGAAGCTGTTTTTAAATCTTGGAATTCACAAAGAGCAAAGATATATAGAGATAAAAATCTTATAGATCATAGCCTGTCAACTGCAGCTACAGTCCAGACAATGGTTTTTGGAAATGTTGATGAAAACAGCTGTACAGGGGTTTTATTTACACGCAATCCAATATCTGGAGAAAAAAATATTTTTGGTGAGTTTTTACCGAGAGCACAAGGTGAAGATGTTGTATCTGGTTATGTTGATACACTGCCTTTAACAATCCTTGATGCTGAAAGGATAAGTTTCCCAGTGGGTTTATCAATGGAGGTTTCAAGGCCTGGGATTTTTAAAAAACTTATTGAGATAGCAATGAAGCTTGAAGTGCATTATCAGGAAATGCAAGATATTGAATTCACAGTGCAAGAGGGGCAGTTATGGATATTGCAAACAAGGAGTGGAAAAAGAAGTCCTACTGCAGCAGCTAAAATCGCAATAGATATGGTGATTGAAGGTTTGAAAACTGAAGAACAAGCACTACATAGTATAGATATAAATTCTATTGAACAAAGTATTCATAAGCAGTTAATTATTACAAAAGATTTAAAAGTTATAGCTAAAGGGTTGGCAGCATCACCTGGTGCAGCTGCGGGGATGGTTGTTTTAACACCTCAGAGGGCAGAAATTCTAGCAAAAAATCATCCTGTGATTTTAATAAGAAGTGAGACAAATCCTGAGGACATAAGTGGTATGTATGCTGCTGAGGGCATCTTAACTGGTAGAGGTGGCGTTACATCTCATGCTGCAGTTGTTGCTCGTGGTATAGGTAAACCATGTATTTGTAGTGTTGAAAATTTCCATATCATTGATACAAACTCTGTGTCAATTAATGGTACAGTTTTTAATGAAGGTGATTATATTACAATTAATGGCTCTACAGGTGAGGTTTTTGCTGGCAATATGCCAATGACAGCATCTGGAATTTCCACAGAGCTGTTGCAAATAATGTCTTGGGCCAAAAAGCATAAAAAAATTTCAGTTTTAGCAAATGCTGAAACTCCTGAAGATGTTAGAAATGCTATGCTATTTGAGGCAGAAGGAGTTGGACTTTGTAGGACTGAGCATATGTTCTTTGCTGATGATCGTATAAACGATGTTAGAAGTATGATTCTTGCTAAAAATCTTGAAGATAGAGAAGTGTTTCTAGAGAAAATCTCTCAATATCAAAAAAACGATTTCAAAGAATTGTTCAAAATTTTAGATAGTAAGCCAATTTGCATAAGACTTCTAGACCCACCCTTACACGAATTTCTACCACAGACAGAAGTAGATCTAAAAAACTTTTGTGATGCGACAAAAAATGATTTAGAACATGTAAGGACTTCTGTACAGGCGTTGCATGAACATAATCCGATGTTAGGCCATAGAGGTGTTAGATTAGGAATCTCTTATCCAGAAATATATAAATCTCAAGTAGCAGCAATATTTCAGGCTATGGTGCAGTACAAAGCTGAAGTAGGTAAAAGTGCTAATGTTGAAATCATGATTCCATTAATTTTTTCAGAAAATGAGTTGATATTTATGAAAAATACTATAGAACATGTTAAAGATACAATGTTTGCAGCAAGCAATCTAAAGTATAAATTCGGTGCTATGATAGAGCTACCAAGAATGGCTCTAATAGCTGATAGAGTTTGTGATTATGTAGATTTTATAAGTTTTGGCACTAACGATTTGACGCAAACAACATTTGGTATATCCCGTGATGATAGCGGCAAGTTTATCAATGAATATAGAAGAATTGGTATTTTGAATAATGATCCATTCGTTTCTATTGATCAGGATGGAGTTGGCGAGCTTATAAAAATTGCAGTAGAAAAAATAAAATCCAAAAATTCTATGATAAAAATAGGTATTTGTGGGGAGCATGGTGGGAACCCTGAATCCATAGACTTTTTTCATAGAATCGGGATTGACTATGTGTCATGCTCGCCTTACAGAATACCTATAGCAAGACTTACTGCAAGTAGACTATGAAAACTTTTATTATATTAACTTAATTAAAATGTCTTTTTCTTTTGATCTAAATAACGAATTGCGACCTAAAATCATCGTTTTTGGTGTTGGAGGAGCCGGAGGTAATGCGGTTAACAACATGATAGAAGCAGGTTTAGATGGTGTGGAGTTCTGGGTTGGTAACACTGATGCTCAGGCTCTAAATAAGTCAATTGCTCCAAATAAAATTCAGTTGGGGATTGATTCAACTATGGGTCTAGGTGCTGGTTCAAATCCTGAGGTTGGCTCAAGAGCTGCAAGAGAATCAATAGAGCAAATTGCTGCTGCCCTTGAAGGGTGCCATATGGTGTTTATCACAGCTGGTATGGGAGGAGGTACTGGTACAGGTGCAGCACCAGTCATAGCTGCCTTAGCTAAAGAGAGAGGTATTTTAACTGTTGGAGTCGTTACAAAGCCGTTCCACTTTGAAGGAGCTAGAAGAATGAAGATCAGTGAAATGGGGCTAGAAGCTATGTCTCAAAATATCGATACTCTTATAGTAATACCTAATCAAAACCTCTTTCATCTCGCAAATGAAAAGACGACTTTCGCAGATGCTTTTATGATGGCAGATAAAATTCTCGATTCAGGTGTACGTGGTATTAGTGAGCTTATAACTACTCCTGGTGCTATCAACTTAGACTTTGCTGATATACGGACTGTAATGAGTGAAATGGGTAAAGCTATGATGTGTACTGGTGAAGCTGAAGGTGAAAATAGAGCAATAAAAGCAGCAGAAGCTGCAATTTCCAACCCATTGCTTGATAGTGCATCGATGAGAGGTGCCAAGGGGGTTCTTATAAATATCACAGGCTCATATAATATGACGCTTTATGAAATAGATGAGGCAGCTAATAGAATTAGAGAAGAAGCAGATCCAAATGCAAATATAATATTCGGATCTGCATTTAATCAAGATCTAGGTGAGAAAATCAGAGTTTCCATTGTTGCTACAGGAATAGATAATCATTATAATGTTCCTTCTAATAAAGTTGAGTCAAATATGCAAGTACAGCAAACTCAGTTAAATCATTCAAGCCAATATAGTATTCCTATAACAATAGGCCGTAATCAGAATGTTGACCATAGAAAAGACAGTACAGTAAACGATAGCCTTACAGCACCATCAAATGCACATTTTGACCCTAGGAGGAAAGAAAAATCTTTTTTAAATAAGGATAATTTACAGGATGTGAAAGATAAAGGAGCTTTTATCCCATCAGCAACGCAACACAAAGTCGAGGGATATGAGGGGTTTGCAAGCACTGTAACAAATGCTAATCATTCTAATGAGTCCGAACAAAATAATGAGAAAAAAAATCTCTTTAGTAGGATGACTTCAAACTTTTCACGTATGACTACATCAGATAGTAGTATAGATATACCTGCAATTTTACGTCGTGGAGACAATAAATCAGAAGGGTAGACCAGCTTAAGTTAGTCTATAATCTGGTTTACTATTTTTATAAAAAGTTTAGTTATATAATATAAGTTTAATATTTCTATGTTACTTTAGCGTAAAAGAATATAACTTAATAGGTAATCAAAACAATGATGAAATTAGTCTCTCCTAGGATGAAATTGGCGCCAGAAGTATTAGCTTTATTTAGTAGGCCACCACATGAAAGTGAGATATATTTAGGAGGTCAGTATAAGTCACAAATAGAGCTTGATATTCATCGTACAAATGCTGCAGATGATTATGGATTTTTTTTAAATACTAAAAAGATTGATTTAAGTGGTGTAGTACCTAAAGTACAGGGGAAAAATGAGATCTCATTTGAAAATGGTAAAGAGTGCTTCCATAAGCAGTTTATAGGTTCAAACATCAGTCTAGAACACGCTGAAAAATTCTCATTGATGATGACCCATTTATGCAATCAAGGTTTTAATGCTACTCCATTTGGTATCTTTTTGAACAATTATTTACACCCTCTTGAGGCACAGGATATAATTACACATTTTGACAATAGAAAAATAAGTCTAATTACAGAAGAGAGTTCAGCACAATATTTAAATTATGAGTGGCAACTTGATTTAAGGAATATGGCGAATAGTAATATAATATGCTCTAGAACTCTCAGCTATAAATTTTTTCCTGATAATAATATGCAAATATCTATGGATAATCCACATGATGAATATCAAGATCTTTTTGAAGATTTTTTTATAAAATTGAATAGTGTTGATAAGACAAAAGATTTACTTGATGAATGTACAAATGAGACAAAAAATATTATATCTAATGTACTATCTTCAGATTTTGGATTTGGAAAAAATAAAGAAGCTGTGAGAGCTAAATTAAAAATTGATGATATTTTGGAATCTGCAAAAGGGCAACTTAAGAAAGATCTTGAAAGAAAAAACTGGGGGCTAAGGTATGAAAATAAAATATATTTTAATAATAGCAAAGAGGTAGGAGTAAATAAAGAAATCGATATAAGAGTAGAGGAAGTATCAAGAATACTCCAAAAACATGGTATTGATGGTGATTATCTACCAAAGTTGATGTGCTGCTTATCTAGTCAAGACTGTGGTAATAATATATATGAGTTTTTACTTAAAGGAGGCTTTACTTATAGGTCAACAGTAAATGATCCTCAAAATCAAGAACCTAATATCACTTTACATATAGGTGATGATCAGAAAGCACATGTAGAATTTTCACTTATTTTTCAAAAGTACCATAAAAATGCTCAGACCCCCTCAGAAAATGCCATAAAACTACAGTGGTTATTTGACAGCGAAGGTAATGTTAAACTAAATATGTCAGGAAAGAAAAGTATAGATTATTACAAACTTTACGAATACCTACATACAACTGAACCATATGATAGTAAAAATACCGGTGATAGTTTATTAAGACAAAATAGTCCAATTGCTTTAAAAAAATTAGAGACAGCTAAATCTATAAACGAATTGCTGACAAATAATTATAGATCAACCACCATTGCAAAATTAATTGATCAAGATATTAAAGCAAGATTAATTGATAAAGGTATTAAAGATGAATGTGGCTTTGGAAATAAAATTTTATCAGATGATATATATAATCTTTTAGGAGGTGATGCACAAGCAAAATTAAATGAGATAGCAGCTGAACTTAAAAAAAGACAACAGAGTCATGAAATTATTTTAACTATCAAAGATTGTATCGATTATGTAATAAATTTTTTGGCGACATTTGTCGGATGGGGTGTGACTACAAAGCAGTTTCAAAAGTTTGATGAACTAATTCTCAGAGACGCAGATGATAACCAGGAATATGACAATAGATTTACAAAGCAACTTCGTGATACAAGAGCCAACAAGGCAAAAGAGAATAATAATCTGAAAATAAATTAAAAAAACCTCAGAGATCCATATTGTATCTTGTTGTCCAGGGGCTATTCACACAATAGGGTTGCAACTATACTACTCATAGTATATAATTAAGTTAAAGTTAACAAAATATATACTATGAAAAATGCTAAATCAATTCATCATTGATAATGATGAGAATCAGAATAATAAAATTACCTTCAATATCCCAGAGATTTTTGACAAAAATGGGGGAATCCACCACTTAATTGATCATCAATTTAGTTTACTTGATACACAATTCAAAGGAGCTCACTCAGTAGGGGGTGGTTATTATAGTCACGATACCATAACAAAATCTCAAAGTGGAGTTTATGAATGTAATCTTATCACAAAATCTAATGATAAGGTTGGGAGTATTACAGTTAAACACAATGCTGTAAATAATACAATAGAAATGACAATAGATTCTCAAAACAAAGGAGTGCAAAATAATAAGGAACTATATGACTCTAAGCAACTCCAAAAGGAACTATATGAATCTATATTACTTCCAATTCAACGAGAGAGTAGGGATCCTGAAGCAATACTTAAAAGTATACAACTATATAGGATAGAAGAATTTTTAGATCAAAATACAAATCTTGATATGCCAAGAGTTGCAAGAAATCTTCAGAAACTAGGAATAAAGTCTAATGATGTAAGTGGAATGTTACTAGGCAGTGATGTTTCAGATCAGCTTAGAAACTTAAGCAAAGCATTAGAAAATGCAGAAACCAAAAAAGGAAAAATCAAGGGAGGCTTCAGAAGCTTCTGGCATAAAATAACTTCAAATCGAGATGATAATCTTGAAGAATTTAAAACAAGCTTACAAAATATACAGAATGGGCAATTCGATAAGGTTGATAATAGTCTAACTCTCTTCCATAAAGCTTTTGTGGATCTTCCATCAAAGGTAGATGGTAAGTATGTGGAGGTGGATGGTTATAAGAATCCCCTACTACAGGAAGAATACTATCATAACAATCCTAAGACTGGTAAGTATGATCAGAATAGTGAGAATATTTTTGCACAGCCAGAGAATACTAAGATAACTCAGAGTGTTCTAGAAGAAAGTATGAAAATATTAAAAGGACCCCTTGCTCAGATTAATCCTTCTCAAGATCAAAGACAGAATGAGCCATTCGATAAGGTTGATGATAGTCTAAAGAATATTCCCAAGAATTTACGTAAAGGGGAGGTGTATTATAATGAGAATCTAAAAGATAAAGCAACAAGCGAACTACTAAGCTCTGAAATAACATCATTAGCAAAAGAAAATAGCACTAAGGATCTTAAGTCTCTACAGATTAATAAAACATTGCAGTTTATGCGTCCAAAGGATAATGTTGATATACCAAGGATTGCAAAACATCTTAAGAAACTAGGAATAAAGTCTGCTGATCTACTTCAAATGCCCCTTCAAGGGACCGGGGAGGATCTAAAAGTTAAAGACTTAAGCAAAGCATTAAAAAATGCAGAAACCATCAAAGGACAAATCAAGGGAGGCTTCAGCAGCCTCTGGCATAAAAGAACTTCAAATCGAGATCATAAGCTTGAAGCTTTTAAACAAAGCTTACAAAATATACAGAATGCTCCGACTGACAAAGAAATACAACAATCACGAGAAAAACAATCACTAAAAAAACCTTCGCAAAGTATTGGGCCAAGCTAGTCCTTTTGATTAAAGAGGCATATTACCATGCTTTCTCCAGGGGCTATTCACACAATAGGGTTGTAACTATACTACTCATAGTATATAATTAAGTTAAAGTTAACAAAATATATACTATGAAACATGCAAAATGCATCCATCTTTGATAAGAATAAGCATAATACAATTGCCTTCAAGATCTCAGAGAATAATGATCATGTAATCACAAAATTAATGCTGCTTCAATTTGCTTTATTTGATGAAAAATTCGCAAAAGGGCAGACAATTGATGGCTTTTATAGTTGCGGTATGCCAACAACAAATATAGATGGATCTTATACATGTAGTGTTAACAAGTATCAAGATGAGGAGAAAGGTGAGGAGAATAGGACTATTACAGTTAAACACAATGATGCAGATAATACAATAGAAATTAAAATAGATCATAAAGATTCTAAAAACACAGAAATGCCTGATAATCTCCAACAGGAAGTATATGAAAAGATATTAAAGCCAATTCTAAAACAGAATCAGGATTCTACAGCAATACATCAAAGTATGAATCTAGATATAGAAGAAGAATTCTCAAAATACAACAATGATAATCTATTAATATTACCTAGAGTGCGCTTACAGGATAAAGAAATTAAATTTTTCAGCAGAAATTTTGCAACAGAGGATGATATTGAGCAGTGCCTTAAAGATAGCAGTCGTACTTTGCTTTTTATAAATGAATCTCCCTTAAAACCCTTCGGAAAAACCACAGAAGAATTAACAAAGTTAACAACATCACTTCAGGAAACTACTAACACTACTATTGTGGCTCAGAAACAGAATCAGAAAAAATTTATGGAAGGGTTGGTAAAGAATTTTAAGGACCAATTTGATCAACAAGCTGTAAGTGATAAAATTAGTGAATATTTTTCAAAACTAATGCTTCATTATATGAACCAGACATTATTTAGCACTCCATCTATTATGATGGATAAAATACCTCGTGACGATCAGAATTCTGGGCTAGCTCAATCTATAAGAAGATGCAGATTGATTACAACAGATTCTCAAAACCCTCATATGGATTTTGAGTGGGATATCACTTACAAAACTGCAGAACCTGATGAACCAGAAGTCACCAGAACTATAAAGTATTCATTCTTTCCTGATCAAACCATGCAGATGTCTATGGATAATCCAAATGATAAATTGCAAGCTTATTTTGAAAATATATTTATAGCATTAAACAGTGGTGATAAAAATGTAGATATTAGTAATAAAGATCGTCGTGTAGATGATAGACTTGAAATGAATCTATTAGTTTTAAACCATGGCTCCACGAACAAAGCATTGATGCGTGAGGTAGTTAAAACTCCAAATATCGCAAATTATACAAGTGAGGATTTCCAAAGCCTTTTGTCAACTTTAAAAGCAAAAGCAGAAGAAAGAATGCTGAAAGTAAAACTTCCCCAATTTTATGATGATAAACCAGGTCTTCAACCAATATTGAAAGATACATTCAACCTTATAGTGATGGAAGTTTTAAAAAAAGGGCGATACAAAGCAGATGAAGATGGTGAAGACATCTTTAACTATGATGAATTGATAAATGAGATAGAATATGGTACCACCAAGATAAGTAGCATAGAGAATGGTAAGGTCATAATAAATTGTAGTGCTGATGATTTGTTAGAGACTCATAAAGATCAAATCCATGGTGCGATAATAAAAGCGCTTGACCAAAAAAATTTCCAGTCTGAGGTACAAGCTCAATATGTGAAAAAGCAATATGACCTATATCAACACAGCAGTTTACATAGCTTCTTGAGTCCCGAAAAGATGTTACAAAATGGCATTACGCATGGTGTAATAAATGATATGGCAACAAGAAAAGTACTACCCCATAAAATAACATCATTAGCACGCGCTTGGCTCACTAAGCCTCTACAGATTAATGAAACATTGGAGTTTATAGGTCAATATGATAATCTTGATATATCAAGAGTTGCAAAACATCTTAAGAAACTAGGAATAAAGTCTAGTGATCTATCTCTAATACCCACTCCAAACATCAAAGTTCAAGAGTTAACCGACGCATTAAAAAATGCAGAAACCTTCAAAGGAAAAATCAATGGAGTCTGCAGCAGCATCCTTCATAAAATAACTTCAAATCGAGGTCATAAGCTTGAAGATTTTAAACAAAGCTTACAAAATATACAGAATGGGGAATTCGATGAGGTTAATAGTCGAAATATAGAGAAAGAGAGTAGACAAACCTTTGGTCAGATTAATCCTCCTCAAGATCAAAGACAGAATGAGCCATTCGATAAGGTTGATGATAGTATAAGGGAGCTTACATCAAAGGTAGATGGTGAGCAAAACATAAAGAATTCCCTACTAAAGCAAGAATACTATCTTAACAATACTGAGACTGGTAGGTATGATCAGAATAGTGAGAATATTTTTGCACAGCCAGAGAATACTAAGATAACTCAGAGTGTTCTAGAAGAAACTATGGAAATATTAAAACTAGGAACCCTTGCTCAGATTAATCCTTCTCAAGATCAAAGACAGAATGGGGGGAATGGTAATAAGAAGCAAAACAACCCCCAGCAAAACAAGCCCCTAGTATATAAAAGATGAAGAATGGATCCTTTGGGCCAAACTAGTCCTTTTGATTAAAGAGGCATATTACCATGCTTTCTCCAGGGTCTCGTATCTTGCTGTTTAGTCTCAAGCAATACAAGTGCATTACAAATTAAATTTCTTGTATTATAAGGTCGAACAACACTATCAAGGAAGCCATAGGAGGCAGCATTAAATGGCGATCCAAACATTTCCTTATATTCTTCTATCTTGCCATTCAGCTCCTTCTCAGAAAGCCCTTTATTCTTATATAAGACAGCAGTAGCCCCTTTCGCTCCCATAACAGCTATCTCAGTATTTGCCCAAGCATAATTCATATCAGCACTTAGATGCTTTGATCCCATCACTATATATGCACCACCATATGCCTTTCTTGTAATTAAAGTTATTTTTGGAACTGTAGCTTCTGCATATGCATATAGCAACTTCGCACCATGTTTTATTACACCTGCATGTTCTTGATCTGTTCCAGGTAAAAAGCCAGGTACATCGACGAAAGTTAAAATAGGAATTGCAAATGCATCACAGAATCTAACAAATCTTGCTGCTTTTATCGAAGCATTGATGTCAAGACACCCAGCTAAGTGCATCGGTTGGTTAGCCACTATACCAACTGTACGCCCATCAAATCTAGCAAAACAGGTGATAATATTTTTTGCAAAGTCTGGTTTAATTTCAAGATAGTCACCTTCATCAACTATCTTTTCTATTAAAACATACATATTATATGGTTTGTTTGGATCTTCTGGCACAAGATTATTAAGAGACATCTCAATTCTATCTATTGGATCCATTGTGACACGTGTTGGTACGCCTGCAGTATTTGAAAGAGGTAAGAAATCAAACAGCCTCCTTGTCATTTGTATTGAGTCAACATCATTATCCATAGCTATATCTGCGACACCACTTTTTTTAGTATGCATTGCAGCACCACCTAGCTCTTCATGAGTAACTTCTTCATAATTTACTGACTTTACAACATCTGGGCCAGTCAGGTACATGTAGGATGTGTTACGTGACATTAGGATAAAATCCATCAAAGCAGGTGAATAAACTGCGCCTCCAGCACATGGGCCTAGGATTAAAGCTATCTGAGGTATTACACCCGATGCATCAACATTTCTTTGAAAGATATCACCATATCCACATAAAGATCTAACTCCTTCTTGTATACGCGCTCCACCAGAATCATTTATGAATATGATTGGAGTTCGTGTCTTGAGAGACATATCTTGTATTTTATTTATTTTACGAGCATGCATTTCTCCAAGTGAGCCACCAAGCACAGTAAAATCTTGACTACAAACAAAAACCGAGCGTCCATTTATTGTACCATGTCCAGTTACGACTCCATCACCTAAAAACTTTTTACTTGCCATATCGAAATCATTACAGCGGTGCTCTATAAATGCATCAAACTCTTCAAATGACTCAGGATCGACCAGTATCTCAATTCTTTCTCTTGCAGTAAGCTTTCCTTGGCTGTGTTGTATATCTATTCTAGCTTGACCACCACCAAGTCTTGCATCTTTTTTTTTAGTTTCTAGGCAGTCGTTATTTCTATTTGCCATATTGTAATGTATATGTTTGTTGTGAGTAGCATTTGTTGATCAATATCATAGTTATTCTGCAGGTGCTAGTATTAGCAAATCAAACAAATTTATATTACAAAAAAATAAAAATGGAATTAAAATTAGCCAATGGTACGGTATGCCGTACCCAAATAGAAAACAGAATTTATGATTTAATAGTCAATACGCTACATTCACTCGAATATGTAATAGTTAAAATAAGAATTTTTAGATCTGGTGAAAAGCATGTTGTACAAATTATGCTTGAAAAAATTGATGGAGAATCAGTAACAGTTGATGATTGTCAAAATGCCACCAAATGTATATCAGTAATACTTGATGCAAATGATGCTATCGTGGATGAAGTATACAATCTAGAAATTAGCTCTACTGGAATAAATAGACCTATTACAAGACCAGAAGATTTCGAAAGATTTATTGGTACTAAAGTGAGGGTAAAAACATTAACAAAAATAGACGATTCAAGTGTATTTTTTGGTATTCTTACAAAAGCAGATGGCCACACTATTGTTGTCGATAATGAAGAAGCACAAAGCTCAATTGCAATTGAAGTTGAAAATATAATTGATGCAAACCTTGATCTAGAGCCACGTAGAACTGATGATAGACCAAGCAGATCAAATTTTGATTCTAGAAGACCTTCTAATGGAAGATTTGGAGACAGAAGACCTAGCTATGGAGATAGAAGACCTAGAAGTGATGCTCCAAGGTTCTCATCTGATAGGGACAGCAGACCTAG
>CAMCJK010000038.1 GCA_945875075.1 Candidatus Fokinia solitaria
TAGATATGATTTGGAACGGCTTTCCTTGGAGTAATGATAAAGCTCAAGATTTATCTGAGATTGAAGATATAAAGCAAGGCTTAAATGACTTAGGTATAGAGCCTCAAGATGATTATTACAATGAATATGTAATGGCAGCGGCATAGCCCATCATAACCAACCTTTCTGCTGAAAAAAGTGGAAAGGTAGTTTTAATTAAAGTTTAATTATTTATCTCTGGCTGTAATATAAATTTAATATTTGTAATGTATTATAAGTCATAAACAAAACAATAAATCATTATATGACAATAATTTCAAATATTGCCGCTACAGGATGTGTGGCAACTGTGTGTAATCTATTCTATGTTTTGATTGACTTAGCAGACCCCAAAGTGAACCAATGCCTACTCTTCATGTCTAAAAGATTCCCAGCAGTGTATGTAACAAGTATCTTGCCAGCAACTGTTGCAACCCTTATAGCTAAACCGCTCATTCAAAAATTTTTTGATAACAAATATATATCATATATTGGTATGGCAATGGGAGGATGCAGTGCTAATTACTTATTAAATAAGCTTTGTGATGATCTTGATTTATTAAATCATCTTAAACATAGTTCTCACGGAGCTGCCTGCGATCAAGACTACAAAATTACAATGGGTCATACACCAAATAAATGTTTTCTCAATACCCTAGCGCAAACAGTTTTAATAGATATGATTTGGAACGGCTTTCCTTGGAGTAATGATGAAGCTCAAGATTTATCTGAGATTGAAGACATCACTCAAGATGATTATTACAATGAATATGTAATGGCAGCAGCGGCATAGCCCATCATAACCAACCTTTCTGCTGAAAAAAGTGGAAAGGTATCATATCTGAAAATACATTTATAATTAAAAGCTATTAAAAATACTTTTCAATTGCATCAGCAAAAGCATATGGGACTGGTGCTCTGACTGAGATGTTTTTTCCATATATGTCCAATTCAATCAGTTCAGAGTGCAAATACAACTGTTTCTCACCAGGTAGCTTACTTGGGCTATTATTCAATATAAATAGCTGCCTTTCTTTTGGTGTGAGTAAGCTCATTACATATTCTGAATACTCCTGATCATATTTTAAATCCCCTACTATAGGAATACCACTGATGGCAGCATGTGCACGAACCTGATGAGTCCTACCAGTCACAATATTAAATTGTATTAAGCTAACTTCTTGATTACTCTGCAAGACTTTATAATGAGTTATAGCTGTATCTCCAGTGTCTGGACAATATGACATCAATTCTTGATTCCCATCTAATTTTACTTTAGCCAATGGAATTGATATTGTTCCTTGCTGTTTATTTGGAGAGCCATTACACAGCGCTAAGTAATATTTTTTAATTGTACCTGGTTCTTGAAACATCTTACACAAGATCCTTGCTGCTTCATCATTCCTTGCCATAATCAGGACGCCACTAGTGTCTCTGTCAATTCTATGAACTAGCTTTGGTTTATTTTTTAAACCTAATGTCAAAAGCTCCCCTAGATCATCAACACTGATTTTAACTTTGTTTCCGCCCTGTACTGCTAATCCTGGTGGCTTGTTCAAAACCAAAATATTTTCATCTGTATATAGTAGATTATCTATTAGCTTCTTTGCTAATACTTGATTCTGTACTGTTAAGATCTTCTCTTGTTTTTCATACATCTTGCCATAAATTTGCACAACATCTTTTGTCTGTAATAGATATGAAACTTTCTGACGCTTTCCATTAACTTTTATATCTCCTTTTCTAAGCATTTTAGCAACTTCAGAAAAAGATAAATGTTGAAAAAACTTTTTGATAAATCTATCTATTTTTTTATTATTATCATCTTCAGTAACAGTTAGTATAACTTTTTCTTTTTGCATTATTTGTATCCTATTGTATGATTCAGATGTTTTTATCATAATATTAATACTATAGATATGCTGTATGAAACTGATCTACTAATAATTGGTGCTGGGCCAGTAGGTTTATTCGCTGCCTTTCAAGCTGGTATGCTAAAGATCAAATGCATCGTCGTTGATAGTTTGGATGCTATTGGTGGGCAATGTGCAATGCTATATCCTGAAAAGCCAATATATGATATCCCTGCATATTCTATGATAACTGGCAATGATCTCATAAATAAATTATATGAACAAATCAAGCCATTCAATCAAACAATTATTTTAAATCAGAAAATATTAGATATAATATCTGATAGAGACTACTTAGTCAAAACACAGGATGCTATATTTAAAACAAAATCAATAGTAATTGCTACTGGCGGTGGAAATTTCACTCCCAACAGGCCTCCACTACAAAACATTCAAGACTTCGAAGGGAAAAGTGTCTTTTATAGTGTAAATAATGTTTCAAATTTTGAAGATAAAACAGTTGTTATTGCTGGTGGTGGCGACTCAGCAGTTGATTGGGCTATAAACTTAGCTTGTGTTGCAAAGCATGTTTATATAGTCCATAGAAGAGATAAATTCCGTGCAATGCAGAATAGCCTTGAGCAGTTGAAAGATTTAATAAATCAAAATAAAGTTGAAATGATTGTACCATATCAATTATCTAGTCTGAACGGTAATAATGGGTGCTTAGAGTCAGTAGTAGTACAAAATTTAGATGGAGAGATTAAAACTCTAGAGTGTGATTATCTATTACCATTTTTCGGAATAGCAATGGACCATCATGAACTAAGTAGTTGGAACTTAAATATGACATCAGACAATAAATATATCATGGTTGATCCTAGTACGATGGAAGCAAACCTTCATAAGGTCTTTGCGATAGGTGATATATGTCAATACCCTGGTAAGCTAAAACTCATCCTGACTGGCTTTGCAGAAGCATCTCTCGCTGTACATACAGCATTTTCTAGAATTAATCCAGACACAGCACTGCACTTTGAGCACTCAACAACTAAAGGTATCCCAAAGTGCAATAACCATTCAAAATAATGAGCTAGACATACTAGATTTAAAAACAAGCAATGAAATCAACCCTAATAACATCGAGGAGCTATATTATATAGATAACTAATAAAAAGTGATTCTTGTAATACATTTGTAATATTGATGTTGTATAAATATAAGAGTACTGGAAAATAATAAAATTCACTAATATAAAAATCATGAATATAAAAACAATTCAGATTTGTATTATGAATCATACAGTGAACCTTGCAACAATCTTTTGTTACTATGGGGTTGTCAAGCTGTCATGTCATTTTGTATCATTATTAAATCATTAGATTGTATTGCAGAAAAGGAGATAAAGTCAGTAGAAAATCTACAATTGTTAGCAGCAAATGGAATACTTCCTATATTGGGAGTTTCGAATCATGCACTTCACAGGATATACAATCTGAACAATTTGAATAATCAATATGAATATAATAAATCTATTACAAAAACAGCTAAAATAGGATTAAAAGACCATGAAGGATTTATAGATGTTATATTACAACCACAACGTGGTGGTTTGTTTGTTTTCCAGAAAACTAGTTTAGAGTTGTGTCAAACATTTTTGATAAGTGAGATAATATCTAATTATTCACCGCTATCTCCTGAAATTCAATTGAAGGTGCGATTTTTTTACTTTTGTCTTGTCTCCCCTCTGCAAATTATTGAAAATTTGGCACTACCTTATTTCCATAAGAGCCCTCATGGTGAATTAAAATATGAAGTCATAGACACAACAACAGGACAAATAATCAGTCAAGAGGATATTACTTCAATTATTGTTCAAGATAATGAGGTGGGAATGCTAGACCAAGATGGTGTAACACAACCTCAAGATTTTTATTACAATGAATATCTAATGGCAGCATAGACAATCACAACCAACCTTTCTTCTTAAAAAAGTGAAAAGGTATTACAGCTGAAATCAACATTAAAAATAGGGCAACTGGGTAGCCATATTCCCAAACTAATTCTGGCATATAATGAAAATTCATACCATATATACTAGCTATCAGTGTTGGAGGCATTAGAACTGCAGACGCAATTGTAAAAACCTTCACTATCGTATTTTGCTCTACTGAAAGTAAACCAAGTGTAGCATCTAATAAAAAACCGATTCTTTGAGATAAGAAATTTGCATATTCAGTCAATGAACTAATTTCACGAGATATATGTTTTAATCTTAATCCATGCTCTTTATAAGCTGTTTTTTCTCTTTCTATTTGTGTGAAATATATTATTAATCTATTGATGCTAACAAGGCTTTCACGACATCTTGAAATTGTATTACCTGTGTTCCCAACTCTAGCTATGATTTCATTATATTTATTCGTCCCAACTGATTTATTAGGGTCTTGCCTTTTTTCAAAAACATTTTGGATTAACACATCCATTTCATTACCAGTCTTTTCAAGTATTTCACCAACATCATGGATGAAAACTTCAGTCAGAGCACTCAGCAAAACCGATGGTAGTTTATATATGTCAATTTCATGTCTTGTGAGATTAAGGAAGGTTTCTATTACAAACATTTCACTGTAATGTAATGTAATTAAGCAACTATTAGTCATGACAGATGTAAATGGACTTCCAAAATGCCCATTTTCATTTTTATTTATTGTTGTTAAGGTCATATAATAAGCTTCCTTAGACTTATAAAATGGACTCATAACTTCGATTCTACTAATCTCCTCACTAGTTAAAACATCTATATTGAAGCATTTTTCTATGTATTTTTTCTCATCGATTGATGGGGCATGCATGTCTATCCAAACCATATTTGCTGGCAATGGATCACCAGCCATGATTTCTTTCTTCACTATAGATCCATTATCGATAACATATGCTAAAATCATAATACTGAGTATCTTAAAGTTTTATTACCTAATAACAAGTGAGATTTTTCAACTTTGAAATTAATATTTACCACACATATGTATATAATAATAAGTATGTATATACAAATGACTTAATAAATAAATTTATACAGACCCTACTTGCCTACAGATCATATTATGTGATATAGTACTTGTAACCAACTTTCTAAATTGGGACGTAGCCAAGCGGTAAGGCACTGGTTTTTGATACCAGCATACGATGGTTCGAATCCATCCGTCCCAGCCAGCAAACAAATTATCTATTACATTCAAAAAAGTTTTTTCTTCAAGTTTCATTTTGTAATATGATTTTAATATTTCTCATATATATTCTTATATTAAGACATTCACAATAAAATAAAAATTAAAAAAATGAGCGCAAAATATCCACAAGAAAAAATAGTAATATATGATTCATCAAGAAAAATAGATGAATTATCGAGAAAAATAGATGAGCTATCAATAAAGCCATCAAAAAAAACATTCATAAAGAAAGAATATATTAAAGATGATTCATCTGGATACACAAAATTCCTTATTTTAGGAGTACTACCATTAGTAGCTGGAGCTGCAAAACCTCTTGCTGATGCAGCTAAAGTTGATGGTTTTCCTAAAGAGATAATCAATAATGCCACCAAATTTATTAATCCATTCCTACCTTATGATGCAGGAAAAGACGCTTTAGCAAATACAGGATCATTAGCACTTACTACTAGTCTTTCACTATTATTTGCATTAGCAATATATAGTGTTAAAGATCTTTATACTAAATCACAGCAAGGCACTCAAAAGCTTTTGAATATTGAGATAGATGGGAATAAAACTCAAATAATTGCTAAGGGTACTGTACCTTGGTCAGTGTATTTAAGTGACATATCACTCATTGCTGGAATGGCTGGGTATTGTGCTGCTGACAATCTTTTTGTGAAAGGAGTCTCTGTAGTTGGAGGTCTCATCGGAAATTTGATTTTCAAAGCTTGTGCTGATGACTCAAATAGTCATATAGATTCATACTTTGAAGATGATATACAGCAAATTAATAGCATTAATCAAATTAATAGCAATAATCAAATTAATAGCAATAATGTGAATATAAATCTTGGGACTCATATAAAACTTGAAAATCAAGGAAATAGTGGTCATTCAAATGATAGTGATAATGTAAATCCTGATGCTGCAATAGCATTATTAGGTGTTGCCGCTGCAATAGCTGCAAGTTATGCTCTAATATCGGACTCAACTCCAGGAAATTATCTATATGCATTCTATAATAAGAGTGGAGACAAGCTTCCAATTACATTAGAATGGCATGATGATGGTGATTATAGCTTGATTGACCAGTATGGAGAGGAAATTACTGTTCTTTAATTATATTTTACATTTGGGTGTATAGCAGCTTTAATAATAGAAGCTGCTGCCCATCATCACACTTTAAAGCTGTTACTATTTTTAAAATCAGCCCCAGCAAATAAAAAAATCCCTTTTTTGTTAAAACCTTAACATTTTTGTAATATTCCTTGTGTATATTATTATATTGAAGAGTAAATAATAAAATAAAAAATTAAAAAAATGAGCGAAATGAGCGCAGTATATCCAGTAGCGCTCACAGCATATGATGACAATTATCCAGAATTGTCAAATTATGAGAATATTGACCATGCAAATGACCAATATAAGTCATGATGAGGCTAATCCTTTAATGCTTTTAATTCCTTTGGATATATTTGGATGTGCAACAGCACTGATTGCATATTTGGCTTAGGCAGAGAATAAAAAACAGTTTGACAAACTTTATAATAAAAATTAGCAAAAGCAATTATTGAGTTTGTTGCCAAATATAAATAAATTTCCACCCTATAATTGGAGTTAAATCCAAGTTTTATTTTTCTTGAAGATTACTAACGCATTTTCGTATTAGGTATGATTCGGAGAATTAGTGGCCTGCCTGGAAGGATTTGAACCCTCAACCTTTAGATCCGTAGTCTAATGCTCTGTCCAGTTGAGCTACAAGCAGCACTTCCACACCATATTATATATAAACTTTAATTTCAAGAGGAAATCAATTATACTTAACTTTATGCAATTATTATTTATAAAATATGTCATCAGCTAATAGTGATTTAAAGTCCTCACAAATATATTTAACATGGTTTATTTGTTCTGCATTTTTCTTTTATCAATATATGCTGAGAGTTTTCCCAAATATCCTTTCAAAAGAGATTTTTGAAACTTTTAAAATTACAGCTGAGGAGTTTGGGACATTAGGCTCAATTTATTCATTAACTTATGGAATAGTCCAAATACCTGTAGGATTCCTACTTGACAGAACAAATATCAAAAACATTACACTTGCAGCAATTTTATTATGTATTGGTGGAGCATTGATGTTTGGAATATCAAAAAATTTCTATTTAATGCAAGTCGCAAGATTTATAATTGCATTAGGATCTGGAGCATCACTTGGCATTACTTTGAAAGTCATAAGTGAAAACTTTATTGGTACTACGCGGAGTGTGCTTTCTGGATTAACATTAACAATTGGTGTATTTGGTCCGATAATTGGAGGGCAAATAATAAAGCACATAATGCTGATACATGATTGGAGAATAGTTGTGATAATGATTGGCATTAGCGGATTTTTACTATTTTTAGCCACTATTTTCTTTATAAAAAAGACAAAATATAAAGCGGCTGATGGCTTTAAAGAAACAATTGGGCAGTTCAAATATGTTTTCAGTATGCCAATCCTTCTATATTCAATCATTGCTGGTGGGATTTATGCACCTGCATGTGTCTTTGGAGACTTGTGGGGGGGAAGATTTTTAACAACTAAATTTGGAACTTCTGAATCAGATTCAATAAGTATATCTCTTAGTTTGTATATAGGCTTAGCTGTAGGTAGCCTCATTTTACCATATTTTAGTGAGAAAATAAAAAAACTTAACTTAGTGATTATTATTGCATTGCTTTGTAATGCGTCGCTTTTTTGTGTGATGCTATTTGTAGATAAACTTACGATTGAACAGCTATATTATTTAGTATGTGGAATTGGATTTTTCTGTGGAGCTGAGATGATTTGTTTTAATGCTGCATGGTATATTGTACCTAGGAATGCAAGCGCACTCACTGTAGGTGTCATAAATTCATTTAGCATTATATTCAATGCTATCTTTCAATATGCAGTTGGTATTTTAATAGATATAATGTGGGATGGACAGTATACTAAAGATGGATTGCGTGCTTATACAGAAGATAACTTTATTTTAGGCATCTCATCTGTTCCAATAGTGTTAATGATATGTTTTATAATTAGCTTAGGACTAATGAAGAAAATTAAGTCAGGAAATGATTTGGAGCCCTATACCAACAACTAGAAAAATTGATTTGCTTCTGAAGTTTGTATTAAAAATAATCTAATAAGAGAGCAAATTAAGGCTATATATCTAATAATAACTTGATTTTCTATTTTTTCAAATTTTTTGAACATTTGTAATAAATTTGTAATATTTATATGACATTCCTTCTTTTAAGGATTGAAATATATCCGTAATAATTGTATAAGATTCATTCTCTTAAGGATTGTATCGTATATATAACAATAAACAAAATAATTAAAATAAAAAATGCAAAATCAGAATATAGAAAAATATACAGAAGAGAGTCCATTAGCAGAAGAGGGGAGAAAGCTATTCAAAAGGTTATATGGAAATGCAGAGGGTGAGGCAAAATTCGAATTGGATGACACACAAGAACAATTTGTACATGCTTTATTGCAGGAAATGTTATACAATATAGTGCAATACTCCGATATCCCGGGTACATATGATAAAGGATATATTAATGATGGTTGTGCTGGTAATGTTCTAGACTATGATACTCTTCACAATGAACAAAGTTTCTTGGCACGGGCTGATGATGGTCCAGGTTGTACTGTACATTATACCAGACTTGGGAATCCATATACTAAAGAGCGCTTATATATATCCACAGTCTATTTTCATGATATTAAAAACCCAGAGACAAAAATAATACGTCTTGACTATGAGCATTTTCTTTTAATATGTGGCGGATCTCCCGGAAGTATTGCTTATAAACAACAATATGAAGAAGCACTTAATGTACTTAAAGGTCAGAAGGAGATGCCAAATTGGGTACCACAAGAAATTAAGGGATTTGTTGTAGAGTATCAACTTGCGACAAAAGTTATCACTCAAGAAAAGTATAAGCAACAAATATTAAAAACATTAGACGATCTAATAAAGATACCATCGACTCCAGATGAGATCAAAAAGTGTTTGAAGGATTGTACTGATGACAATGCTTATGTTCAAAAATTTACAAATGAAATAAAAACATTATTAGAGAGCGATGAATTCAAAAAGCAATATGCTGATGCAACGTCATCATTTAATTTTGAGGCCTTCAAAGATTTTGTTTATAAGGCTATTGCATACATAAAGTGTGCGTTAACATATATTGACGCACAAACAAGAGATCAACAATGCAGAAAGATAGATATGGCTAATAAACCAACCACAACCTTCAGAAACTATGTTACTAGCAAACTGGAAGAATCAAAGGATTCTATAGGTCTAAAGTAAAATTCAATCAGATATTTTTCTTTTTACCAACTGAGAGTTTAATGTATTGAGTACCTTGAGCTTTCAGCAGTATTTTCTCATCTAACACCAATATATCATTCAATTTAACTCCCTTCCCAATAATTAGTTTTTTTGCTTCTGAGTTAGAACTTGCAAGAGATGCTTCAACTAATACGCTATACAGTGGAATATCTTCAGATATATTATGAATAGGGGGACTGCATTTCAACCATTTTCAAAGGTATCCTCTGATGTCCCCCCCCCTTTCAAGGTCATGACAGAGAGATGTATGTCTGCAACTCATTAAACACTTCTCTAATTTTGATGATTGAAAAAAGTCTTTGTAATGTCTTTCATTATAACAGCCAATGGGATTGCAAAGATCACCCCAATCAGGCCAAATAGGTTAGCACTCACAAGAATACTAAATATTGTTAAGAGAGGATGTAGTCCAAATTTATGCCCTATTAACTTCGGACTTATAAATGCTGTATCAATCACACCAATTACTATAAAACCAATAATTAAAATCAGAATATTATAGTCAATACCATATTGTAGGATGTTAATAAAAATACATGATACTAAACCTATGATTGGTCCAATATATGGAATCACACATGAAATTCCGCATATTACAGATAGTGTTAGAGCATTATTTAAACTCAAAATAGACATTAATATAAAATAGTATACAAAATATATCACTATCATCAGAGATTGCACTTGTATGAAGGTCTTAGCTAAATTATTTATATAGTTGAATAAATTGCTTCCATAAAATGACTTTCTATCAAAATTTTTAAAATATAAATCAGATAAGAAATAAAATGATATTATTGGTGCAAATACTAAGCTAAATATTATTGAAATTATAGATTGAGTAGATGATATAAGTGCATTTGCAGTTGCATTCAAATATGTTGGTATTTTAGACACCATAGATTGTTTAAACCCATTAATCCCTTCAATAACATACTCATTAATCATCAAAAATTCGAATTTTTTAAGAATATCTTGAGATATTTGATTGGTATCAAGCTGCATTGTCTTATTAACTATCTCTATGAGATTATTATATATATATGGCAATGTGGTCACTGTGAGGAAAATCACAACTATATATATAATCATTATTAATAATAGTGAGGAAAGTCCTATAGATAATTTGAATTTTTTATTGAGAAAGTTCACTGCTGGCCCACAAATATAGGCAATCACTATCCCAAACAGAAATGGCATCATAAAATTTTTTATCAGATATATCTAATAATAACTTGATTTTCTATTTTTTCAAATTTTTTGAACATTTGTAATAAATTTGTAATATTTATATGATATTAATTATATTAAGGATTGAAATATATCCGTAATAATTGTATAAGATTCATTCTCTTAAGGATTGTATCGTATATATAACAATAAACAAAATAATTAAAATAAAAAATGCAAAATCAGAATAT
>CAMCJK010000039.1 GCA_945875075.1 Candidatus Fokinia solitaria
GTTTGTAGTTGAGCAAATTTTTAAAGATCAAGTAGTCAGAACTCTACATACAAAATTAGGACTAGACATAGTCTAATTTGATAGCTAAAATACTGTAAACTAAAAAGTATATATAATAAATGACACGAAGATTAATAATAGTGATAGCAGCAGCACTTACCTTGGCTGGTTGTGGAATCAAAGATCCATCTTTTTATGATTTAAAAAGCCCATGTGTGAGTGTGAAATTCGATGAATTAGAAGAAGATCCATGTGCTAGAACTTCTCCAGTGCTTAATCAGCTATATAGTAGTAATATCAGTAATCTCTAATCACTTTCTAGCTGTCAACATATTACTTCTCATCATACTTCCATATTGAGAGGTGAGCATATGTGATTGGATCTGCTGAAAGATATCCAAAATAACATTCACTATAATCAAAATACTTGTACCACCTAAATACATTGGGATTGCATACTGAGACATAAGGATTTCTGGCATGATACATATGAATGATACATATGTTGCGCCAATGCATGTAAGCCTCGTTAAAATTTTATCAAGATATTCTGCCGTGTTTTTACCAGGTCTCTTATTTTGCACTACTGCACCAGCTTTTTTAAGATTATCTGCGGTTTCTTCAGGGTTAAAGATAGCTGATGTGTAGAAAAAGCTAAATAAGAAAATCAAGAAAATATACAATATAATGAATAGAGCTTTACCATGCCCTAGCTGCAGAAGTATAGTGTATAAAAAAGAATCAGGGTCTATATCCTTACCAACTATTGTAATTATTGTGGTCGGAAATAGTAGTAAAGCACTTGCAAAAATTGGCGCTAATACACCTGCTGTATTTAGCTTTAGAGGTATATAGGTGCTGTTACCAGCGTACATTTTTCTACCAATAACTCTCTTTGGATAATGTACACTAACCTTCCTAAAAGATTTTTCAACAAAAACTACAAGCGTTACAGTCGATACTGCTAATAGAATTATTAACAGTGTCATTCCAGTTGATATTGTACCAGATCTTCCCATTTCAAAAAGACTTGCTAATGCTGACGGCAAGCCTGCAACGATACCTGTAAATATTAATAATGAGCTTCCATTCCCTATGCCATATAAGCTTATTTGATCAGTAAGCCACATTACAAATACAGTGCCACCAACCATACTTATTGTTGCAACAGCTGTAAAGATAGGAGCGGACATTAAGACAACAGGGCTACCATTAACATCAAGACTTTCAGCACCAACTGCTATTCCATATCCTTGAAATGTTGCGAGTGCCACTGCAAAATACCTTGTATATCTAGCGATTTTCTGTCTACCGACTTCACCTTCTTTTTTCAAAGCCCCTAAATCCTTTGATATAATTGTCATAAGCTGCATCACTATAGATGCTGTGATGTATGGCATTATGTTTAGTGAAAAGATTGATAATCTTCCTAGTGCTCCTCCAGTAAACATGTTAAAGACACCTAGCAGCCCACCTGAATTTGTTTTTGTTATCTCAGCTAGCACGGCCCCGTCTATCCCTGGTAGTGGTATATGAGTACCTAGTCTAAAAATTAGTAGAGTAAAAATTACAAATAAAACTCTATTTAACAAATTGCTATTATTGGTATTTTTTTTTCTTATCATTATTTATAAAATCTTTATTTAACTTTTCTATAAATTTTTGTTTTGTTGAATTGCAGTGTTGAGCATGTATAATTGCTGTTACAATATATATAAAACTAACTAATATTTATATAGCATATATGATAACATGTGCAAAATGTCATACTAAATTTCCTATCGAGCTTAATCAAATCACAAAAGACTCAATGGTATCTTGTATTCATTGTAAATCCCCTTGTTTAGTGAAGCTTTTCGATTTAGAGCATCATGTTGAGAATACAGACCTAAAGTATGGTGGATTTAGTGACATAACAAAGGACTTGCAAACAAATACGGATGCTCAACCAGTAGATAAAAATGATATTTCTATACATAAGCATTTCGTAATAACAACAATACTTTTAAAAGTTTTACTAATCGCTTTTATTATAGGAATTATAGAAATTGAGTTTTTAGATGAAAAGTTCCCAATGCTTTCTAAGCTTTACAAAGCAATTAATATTTTCCCACAAAAAACAATAATGATTTCTAAGGTTGATTTTAATGTAGTAAAGCTTCTTAATGATCAAAAATTATCTCTCACAGTTAATATCAAAATTAATAATATTGGCGATAAAACAGATTTAATAAGTGATGTAACAGTGCTTGTATTTGATACATTTCATAATGTAATTGCTGTATCTGAATTGCAGCCATATGTGATGCTCAAAAGTGATAGAGAATTTGACTTAAAATTCATAATGCCACCTATTATAGGTGATGCCAGATATTTATCGATTTTGCTTAATGGTAAGGCTCAACTTGAAAATATTAATATTCAAAAACAAATATTGAATAAATAATTTTATTGATGAATAGTACAACATCTGGTAGAATATTTTTAATATCTAAACAACAAATTAAAAATAAAATATATGGCAAAATTAGTTGAAGCAGCAATAAATTCAGGTGAAAGTGTTGCTAAAATAGCAACTTATGGGGTAAAAGGAGTAGTAGCAATAGCATCAAGTGACTATCGTGGTGCACTCATGGGTGGTGTCAATATAGTCAAAGAAGCACCGACAGCAGCTAAGAATTTAGAGGGTTTTAAGAGTGAAGCTGGGCAACTTATCGACAAAGTAGCTACAAATCCAGAATTGCAAGCCGCGGTGAGTGTTACAAAAAGCAATATTGAGAATCTAAAAACAAATGTAGATAAAAATATAAATGAATTAAAGACTGCAGTAGATAAACCATTTGATTTTGATAACATCTCTCAAAGTCTGAGTAACATTGTGCATTTTTTTAAACAAGCTTTCGAGAAGCTTACTGAGACATTAAAAGATGGTGACAAAGTTATAGAGAGTGCTGGAAATATAGGAAAAAAAGCATTGGAGCAAACTACAAAAGAGGTAGGTGAAGAAATAAAAAACTCGAATATATCAGAAAAGTTAGTGCAGAAAGCAGTGCCTCTAATACAGAGTGCAATCTCGCAAGACTCGAATGCCGTTCAAGATATTAGCAAACAATCATTAGCAAAAGTTGCAAATAAACCTAATGGCCCTGCAATATGACATAAATAGTGCTAAATTTCACTACTTAACGATGATTTTTTAAACTCTTATCAAGAATATTGTGTCAATACAAAGTTATTACAGTGGTATTATTTGTTATTTCGATCCCAATTCTGAAATTGCAGTAAAGAGCTACAGTGAAATTTCAAATGCTTATCCAATGATAGGGTATATACATTGGCAAGAAGAAAATCACTCAAAGTTGTTCAAAAGCAATAACAAACAGTTAGTAATAACACTTGGTGGTGATGGAATGATGCTCAAAGCACTGCATGAGTTCATAAATGATGATGTAGATGTGTATGGAATCAATCTAGGCTCAATTGGATTCCTTTTGAATGAATATGATATAAATAAACTCTTACATAAAATAGAGACGGCAACTATAACAAAACTTTCACCACTTGAAATGCAAGTACGATCAATAGATGGTCAGATATCAACTGCAATGGCATTTAATGAGATATCACTGCTGAGACGTACATCACAAACAGCTAAAATATCAATTAATATTAATGGCAAAGTGAGGTTAAGTGAGATGTCTGGTGATGGAATAATGGTTGCTACACCTGCCGGTAGCACAGCATATAATGCAGCAGCTCATGGCCCAATAGTTCCATTGAATTCAAATATTTTGTTATTGACGCCAATAAATCCATTTAGGCCAAGGCGTTTGAATAGCATTCTATTATCAAGACACAGCATAATTTCTTTTACAATTTTAGATGCCTCTAAAAGGCCAGTCAACGCTTTTGCAGACTCATATGAAATACATAACGTAGAGTTTGTTAAAGTTTATGAAAGAAGTGATATAAAGATATCTATACTGTTTGATCAAGATTTATCTCTTGATGAACGCATATTAAAAGAACAATTTATGACATGACTTTTAACATGACAGCAATACATGATGATACAAAACTTCATTTTGATCTTAATTTATTAGAATTTGCTTTAAGAAGAATAATTGAGATTTGTAATGCAGAATCTGAAATACTTACTTCAAGGGCGAATATAAATACAGAGGAATTAGACAAAATTTATGCAGAAAAAGAAGATTTGATGAATTTTATTGATTGGCACAAACCACTGATTGTAAGATATATTAAAATGCATAAAAATGATCTTGATGATGCAGCTGATATTAGTAACCTTGCAATACGTGCTATGGCAATGAATTCTACATACAATACTTTGAAAATGCCACTACCTTTGAAATCCAGTCAGGTAATTGGTAATGATAAAATATCAACACTCACAATAATGCACCCAGGAGAAGAGCTCAAGACTATTTTAGAGGTGGTTTTTATCAATGATACTGATGAGATGATTAAAACAATATCAAGGCTAATAGCAGATATGCAAAAAGCTCTCGAAGATAATCTTAATAAAATTGCAGCTAGAAAGTATATAGGTGATCAAATCTTAACTGCAATAAGTGATACATTAAAAGCTGCAAAAAAAGCAAAAGGAAGCTATAGTTCAAGAAGAAGCCAAAACCGTGTACATTCAGCCAATGATGAATCTGTAATAATTGATGAAGATTATTAGAGAATGTTAAATAAACTAGAAATTTTTGAGTTCAGACAACCAAAAGATGAAAAAACTCACAACTTCCGATATAGAACTGATGGAGCTGCTATAGACACAATTGTGATACATTATTATAGTAAGAGATTTTGAAGGATCATACTTAATGTTAACAGCCCCTAGAAATGTGAGTGCTCATTACCTTATAGATACTTAATTTGGTAGCTGATGATAAAATGGCATGGCATGCTGGTGTAAGCATGCTGGTTGAATCAAGATCATGTAAACGATTTTTCAATAGAAATAGAGCTCATAAACAGGGGTGGCGGTCAATAAATTGATAATAATAAGTTGCAGTGGGGAAAAGTGGATTTATTCTCAATAGAACAAATGATAGCTCTGAGCCAATTAATATATCAATTGAAGCATAAACATTCTAATATTACCTATAGAAATATTATAGGGCATGATGCTAGAAAGATTGATCTAGGGATGTTTTTTGATTGAAAATCTCTTGCACAAAGAGGTCATCGTTTATATCTTAGATATGATAGCTCCACAGATTTTATAGTCATAAAATAATGGTGGCACACACACATAACAAATTTACTGAATAAACTGCATACATATAGATACAAAATAGAACGCACAGCAGTTTTTGATGATCAAACAAGAAATGTTGTAAGGTCCTTCAATATGTATTTCCACAATGATATCACTATAATGGATTTGAGTATGAATGCTGGGATAATATTTCTGATGTGAGACTAAGTGATTTATTAGCACATAGAGATTACAGACTATGAGCTTTGAATGTAGGTGGGTATTATCTAATTATAATATGTTTATTTACTATATGACGCTAAGTGATTTGCTGTAGTATAAAATATTATTGGTGATTGTTCAGAATATTTATTGTACAATTTCAACATTATATGTTATAATAAATCCAAGTTTGGAGAGCCGAATTAGCTCAGTGGTAGAGCAACCGCCTTGTAAGCGGTAGGTCATCTGTTCAAATCAGATATTCGGCACCATTTTATAATCAAAAGCTCCTAGTAGATCTCACTTAGATAAGTAATTCTGAATTTATGTAGAGATGGGGTTTTTAATTTATGACCTTCGTCGTCAAATTTGACATCCAGCTCTTTATTTCTTCATATTTAGCATTTAGTATAGAGCCTCTCGCTATTAAGACTATTGAAATATTTTTTAAGACCCTTTGATTTTCTGAGAATGATGCTCGCAGCAGCCTTTTAGATCTATTACGCTTCACTGCACCTCCGACTTTTCTACTAGCTATTATACCTAGCTTTACTATCTCGTTATGTGAATTTAAGCTGAAGGCAATGAAGAATGGTGTGATAAACTTCATGCCAGATGTCGTGACTTTCTTGAACTCAGATGAAAGTTTTATGCTTTCATAAGATAGCTTGGACACTGATATCTATGCTGACAAGACTTTTCTGCCTTTAGCTCTTCTGTTATTAATGACTCTTCTGCCGCCAACTGTTGCCATTCTTGCTCTGAAGCCATGACGACGCTTTCTAACTAATTTACTTGGTTGATATGTTCTTTTAGTAGACATATTAGTATTTTGATTTAATTAAAACTTTCGAAGGAATGTACCATATTAATCTTACCATATCAATAAAGAATATATTGTAAAATCAAATGCAAAGCTATAATATGAAATATTATTAGTAAAACCATTTGTGAAAATACAAGGTATATGTATAGTAAAGTAAATTTTCTAGGTGAGATATTGGAATTTTTATCTAAAAATCACATTGAGTTGCTACTTATTATGGTAGGTTAGGAAGAGGAAATATTTATAGAGTTATTAAGGGATTTATAGATATTCTATCGAGAATTCTGTATTTAATCTATATTAAATAGGCATTAGTGGTAACCCCTACGGGACTCGAACCCGTGTTACCACCGTGAAAGGGTGGTGTCCTAACCACTAGACGAAGGGATCATCTACTTAAAGACATCATATCTCATTTTACACTTTAATGCAAGATATTGAGCAATAAAATTTTTTCATTAGTTAATTTTAATAATTTTGTAACAAGTGTATTTTACTATATGGCGTGATTATGCACTTGAGAAAGTAAATGCAGATTCCAAATATAAATCAGCTATTCATTGATAAATATAGTGATAGAAGATCCTTCTGATAGGCCTACAAAAGGAATCGCTGAGTTTTTATAAGACCTTTCATAAATAAATGATATAGGAAATAGGCAAAGAGCAAAAATTGAACATTTTTTACCATATACAATATAAGCCTGCACTATCTGTAACATTATTGATATAAAAAGTGGATTGGCTCTTAACATTCTCTTTCGTCTTTAAGGTAGGAGGTGCTATGACTAGCATGTATGGCATTTTTAGTAATCATGGGCAAGGCAATCAAATCCAGTAAAGCAATATTTTTCTGGCTACTATCGAGCCATTATATTTCCCTAAGTGCTTCCATTATATTACTCATACTTATGATCCCTGTAACTCATATCTTGATCTGCGAAAGTTTTATAAAAAGTTGATAATATAAGTGAAATTATCGAGCCAAGGCTACCAAGCCGACAAAAATTAGACCATCTAGATAATTACCATTATTAATTTTGCAACAGGCTGAGGGGTGGCTATCAACCTTTATAGGTATTTGTCTAGGGGGCTTTGAGCAAAAAAATGATAGTCTGTTTTGTATAATATAAAATTTACAGTATTTACTTGAATATTTTGATGAACTTTTTGATGAGCAATATATATCTCAATCTAGTTATAGTGCTGTACAAGCATGTGATTATATATAATGAAGATTGTTAAAAATAGCCAAATAAACTAGATCAAGAAAGTTTATTTTTTGATGAAAAGCATATTTAACAAAATAATTAATACAATATTTTTAAACGAAACCTCATGCTCATATATAAAATATTTAAGATTTAGTTTAGATAGGTTGCAAACATTTCAAAAGTAAATATATAGCAATCATAGCACAGCCTGAAGATGAATTTTTGGACTTTATATAACACATAGAAAAATAATCTGATTGCAAGTCAAAAAGTAAAGAATTTTAGTAATGATATAGATTTTATGATATAATAGATCAAAGCATCATGTTGTATATTCAAAAATATTACTTAGTATGTTGATGTTTCAATAAAAAACAAAATCATCAGTAAATGACAGAACAAAGAGAGGTTTCTTTGCAAGAAGCTTGTAAGCAAATAGATAAAGTATTTGGCAAAGGTTCAATAATGAAACTTGGAGAGGCGCCAGTATCAAAAGTACCAGCAATATCAAGTGGTTCTATAGGACTGGATATAGCATTAGGTATTGGAGGATTCCCTCGTGGTAGAGTTATAGAAATATATGGACCAGAAAGCTCTGGCAAAACGACATTAGCACTCCATGCAATTGCTGAAGCTCAAAAACAAGGTGGTAACGCAGCATTTATAGATGCTGAGCATGCACTTGATTCACTTTATGCCAAAAAACTAGGTGTCAATATCAACAATCTTCTTGTTTCACAGCCAGATAATGGTGAGCAAGCATTGGAAATCACTGATAGACTTGTGAGATCTGGTGCAATTGATATAATCATTGTAGATAGTGTAGCAGCGCTCGTGCCTAAAGCTGAAATAGAAGGAGATATGGGAGATATGCACATCGGTCTGCAGGCAAGATTGATGAGTCAGGCATTACGGAAACTAACTGCAAATGTTGCTCGGTATAACTGCGTCTTAATCTTCATAAATCAGATCAGAATGAAGATAGGTGTGATGTTTGGTAGCCCTGAAACAACGACTGGCGGTAATGCTCTTAAATTCTATGCATCAATCAGATTAGATATCAGAAGAACTGGATCAATAAAAGATAAAGAGAATGCTATTGGAAATGAAACACGTGTAAAGGTTGTAAAAAACAAGGTCGCACCACCATTTAAAGTCGTTGATTTCGATATAATGTATGGTGAAGGTATCTCTAGGGTGGGTGAGATAATTGATATCGGAGTATCACATAACATTATAGATAAGGCTGGTGCATGGTTTTCATATAATGATCAAAGAATAGGACAAGGTAAGGAAAATGTTAAGAAATATCTTAAAGAAAATCCTGCAATCGCAGATGAAATTGCTTTAAAGATAAAGAATTTTAGTAGTTTAAGCGTACCTAGTGATGAAAATGTTAAAGATAATGTTGAAGACACATCTGATGTATGATATTCAATTTTGTGTTCAAATTTACACGTTTTATAAAAATTTTGTGTGAAAAATCAAATATTTCCTTTTTCAGTAGGTAATACAGAAATTAGTTTAGAAACAAAAAGATATTTGCTTGGTAATAAAGGGGCGAATCTTGCTGACATGTGTTCGCTTGGTATCCCTATACCGCCTGGTTTTATATTGAGCACAGAATTTTGCAAAGCCTATACAAAAAATGATTCTAAGTTGAATCCAGAAATGATTCTAGAAATCCAGAGTCATATCAAAAAACTTGAAAATACACTCTCTAAAAGGTTTGGGGTAGGAGATAATCCTTTGTTAGTTTCAGTACGCTCTGGTGCAATTGTCTCAATGCCTGGAATGATGGATACAGTACTAAATATTGGCCTGAATGACGACATTGTGGAATGCCTTGCAAAATATTCAGGTAATCCTGTCTTTGCATATGATAGCTACAGAAGGTTAATCCAGATGTATAGT
>CAMCJK010000040.1 GCA_945875075.1 Candidatus Fokinia solitaria
GTTTTTCGGAACCACAAATACAATCCTTGACCTTACTAGTGTCGGTTTGTATACCTATACTATTGGAAGATCTGCATCTATAACAGAATACGGACAAAAGGTTATGACACATCAGAAAGTAGCAGATGCTATTGCTCAATTAAATGGCAGTTTTAAGCAGGGGCTAAACGAAATATCAGGAAAGCCTTATGCAATTGATGTGATACAATTTTTATCTGGTGCTGCACAATATGACAAGTCTTATAAACCGAATTGGGAAAATCTCAATACAAAAATAGATAGTGGTAACTTGGTGGCTCCTGCACTTGCTGGAGTTGCATTATATACTTGCGCTCAAAAGATTGGGACACCAAATCTCCATGCTATGCTTGCCTTCCCACTTGCTTGTATTATTGATAGAGATAGCGATACAATGAATGACCCTTTGCTTGCTTATACAATGGCAGCGATTACATTGCTAGATATAGGACATTGGTTGACAAGTGGGCCAGACACAGATGAAGGTTGTGATCATTATACCTAGACTTGGAGGTTAATCTTACCTCTCAATGAGAGTTTATAGACTTTATAGGAATTTATACCTTGAAGTTGGTAGAGGTGGTTATTTAAATTAAGATTATTATCTTGCACTCATTTTGATCAAGATACTAAACTTACTAACTCACCAAAGTTTTTAGCATCTCTGAGTGTAATTGGAGTGCTAAAACTAACACATAGTCCAGATACTGAGTAGTGGACTCAAAAATATACTTAAACTTAATGATGCTAATTTCAGTAAAGATATGTGGAGAATAGTTATCTAAACCAAGATACATCTTGTGATGATGTTGTATAAAACATTATTTAGACTTTGCAGTTAATAGATATAGTCTTGCCTCTGCGTTTTAATGTATAAATCATGAGGCCAAGTTAAATTTATTAAAAGCATCATAAATACATTTAGGCTTAGTAGTTCCAGTTTCAACCATTACAGGCAACGATATTAGGGTTGTTTGTGGAGCTATAGCTGTGAATAATCCCTTAAAGTGACTCATATATTATAGAGTGTTATTTGAATCAAATATCCTCAAGGTAAATAAAAAATTGTATAGCCTGGTATATACTAACTACATAACATTCCAGTTAAAGTATTTAGAACAGCTAGGCCCTTCCTGGTGGTGCAGATCTTCTCATTTCCCAGTGAGATCATACCATCTTTAATTAGTTGTTGAATGATTTCATCCTTACATTTCATCAGATTCCTATTGATTCCTTCGACTGTCCTAAGTCCCATCATGATACTTTCTATTCTGATATCTTCATCTTCCAAAGTTTGATTAATTTCTAGCGCATTACCTTTTGACATAACTTCATTTAACCATATCTCTGGCTGCTTTTTATCTACTGTCATAATTTTTACGGCATCTTTTGTGATCCTTCCATGCGCACCTGGTCCAATGCCAATATAGTCACCATATCTCCAATAATTTAAGTTATGTAATGATTCATATCCAGGCTTTGCATGGTTAGAGACTTCATACCTATCCAGTCCATGACTTGCAGTGATATTATAAGTCATTTCAAACATATCAGCTGCGATGTCCTGATCTATTTCATTTAATAATCCTTGCCTTGCCATAGCACCAAATTTTGTACTATTTTCTATAGTTAATTGGTATAAAGACATGTGTCCGTTAGCTAGAGATATAGCCTCTCGTAGCTCAGTCTCCCATTCAGAAAGAGTTTGATGAGGTAAAGCATAGATGAAATCTAGTGAGTAATTGTGAAATATTTTACTGACTGCATCAATTGCATGAAGTGATTCTTTAACTGAATGGTTCCTACCTAAAAACTGTAAGTTTGCATCTCGAAGGCTTTGTATACCCATCGAGACTCTATTGATTCCTGCAGATTTAAATTCAGAAAACTTCTGTGCTTCAACTGATGTAGGGTTTGCTTCAAGGGTTATTTCAATATTATTTGCTATTCCAGATATGTCTGCAAGAGCATTTATAATGCTAGAAATCATATTAGGAGTTGCAAGAGATGGAGTCCCACCTCCAAAAAATATAGTTGTGATTGTTCTATCTTGTAATATTTCTGAATAATATTTTTGAATTGATTGAAGATATGCTTCAGTCCACTTCTGATGGTCTATATCTTTTGTTACAAAGCTGTTGAAATCGCAGTAAGGGCACTTTTTTATACAGAATGGCCAATGAATATATATAGATATATTCTCTTTTATTTTACTCATATTTTACTTTAATAATTCCTTACCTAAAGCTTATCACTCATTTAAAAGTGATGGAAGTACACGTTGTAATATATTTGCAATATTTCTGGTGTATAAATGGTTGTACAAGTAACAATTATAAATAAAAAAAATGTTTGAATGGATTTTAAAGACTGTGTTCTTGTGTAACGAAGATACTATTAGGAAAATCTTTGATTTCTTGAATCCTAAATGGGAAACAACAAATCAAAAAGAAGAAAGAAAACAAGAACAAGAAAGAAAACAAGAAGCAGAAAACAAGAACAAGAAAGAAAACAAGAAGCAGAAAGGAAGCAGAAAGAAAACAAGAACAAGAAAGAATTAGACAACAAGAAAGGATTAGACTAGAAGAAGAAAGAGAAAAATTGCAGAAACAGAAAATTAAGAATCTTACAAAAGATTGTGGTAATTTTAAAACCTTAAAAGAAAGTGAATGTAGAACATCTAGTGGGAAAGTCTTATATCTTCAAAAGATTTGTAATGCCCATCTCCAGAAAGACAAAAAAAAGTATAAAAATCAGTGGATTGCTAAACTTAGCACTAAAGATGAAGTTGTAATTGCTAACTTAATATATAAAATACTTGGTTTTGAAAAAATAGCAAAAGCTAGGCTTCTAAAGAATAGTATAGACCCACGAAATCTAATTTCAAAAGTTATTGTAGGTAAAACATTAAAGGAGCATTTTGGAAATGAAAAATTAACTAAAGAAAATTTTATGTCATTTACAGAGAAACAACAGAAGCAGTATTTTAATGCACAGATATTGAGAGAGATGTTAAAAGATCAAGATGGAAAAAATGATAACTTTATAATAGAAGACAAAACAGGGAATATCATTCCAATCGATTTTGGTTGTGCTGTGGGGGGATGGCCTTATAATTATAATGATACATCTAATGCTCTGAACATTATAAGGCAAGCGATAGAGGAGGGGGAATTTAATAAATGGAAGATAGAGATATTGAAAAAACTTTATGTTGGGTTTTATGTACAAGATCAGGAATATACAAACCACATGCAGCAAGAGTGTCAGTCATTAGGTATTGGAAACTCAAGAAAATTGGAAATAAGTATTAGCTTTACATGCTATTTGACGAATAATCAAAACTGTTACTCAGTATAATTTCTAGGTTTGTTTGATTTTTAATCAATCTCTTAAAGATTGCAGAATTAGGAAATGAAGTTATATATAATAAGAATTTATAGCTAAAGACATTTTATTTCACATAAAAGTTTTAACTATAAATGTATGATTTTTATTCAGCTACTGTGACCTTACCACCTTTTGCTGCTACAAGATCGCAAGCCTTTTTAGATGCTTTATCTACAACAATATTTAGTGCTACATTGATTTGTCCATCTGCAAGTAACTTCAATTTGTTTTTACCTCTATACAGTCCATGGGATTTCAATAGGTCTCCATCGATCTTATCTGAAGCCTTTAGTGTACCTTTATCGAGCAGAGCCTGTAGGGTCCCTAAATTTATTACTTCATATTCAACTCTTGTATAGTTTGTAAAACCACGCTTTGGTAAACGCCTGAATAGAGGCATCTGACCACCTTCATTATTCTTGACTGCAACACCAGAGCGGGCTGTTTGTCCTTTACCACCCCTTCCAGCTGTTTTACCTTTACCAGACCCTATACCGCGTCCGAGATCTTTTGAGACACGCTTTGCTCCCTTGTTATCTCTTAATTGATTTAATTTTAACATAATTATTTGCTCATCAGTTTATTCTGTATTTATATACAAGCTATGAAATTTCAATAGCTTTCCATCGATTTTATCTGAAACTTGTATTAGCCGTAATTTTATAGCTAAAGATTCTAAGCGCTAGTGTCAGCGTCAGTATCGTCTGTTGTTTCTGAGTGTGTATCAATATGCTCTACCTTTCTAGTGTTACGGTAACGTATGATTTCACCTACAGACTTACCGCGTTTCTCAGCAATGAAGCGTGGAGATGTCACACTTGATAAAGCTTTGATTGCAGCTTTGATCATATTATGAGGTGTACTTGAGCCAATTGACTTTACGACTATGTCTTTTATTCCTAAAACTTCTAGGAATGGGCGTAATGCGCCACCTGCTATGATACCAGTACCAGCAGGTGCAGAACGCATGACAACCTCGCCTGCACAAAACTTCGCTGTCACATCATGGTGAAGAGTTCTGCCATCTTTCAGAGGGACTCTCATCATGTTACGTCTAGCAGCTGTAGTAGCTTTCGCTCTTGCATCTGTTATTTCTGAAGCTTTACCTTGGCCATAGCCTGCTCTACCTTTCCCGTCACCGACTACTACGTCAGCAGAGAATGAGAATCTTCTACCACCTTTTACTACTTTGGTACAACGTCTAATATTCACTAGCTTCTGCTGCTCTGCTTCTTTTTCTATTAATTGCGCCATAAGAAAATTTTTATAAATAGGATTAATTTTAGTCTATGCATGATATCAAATCTCTCACACTAAAGCAAGAGACTTATTTTATATGAGTCAAAACATTAACTTACTAACAATGTAGAAAAATACTGTAAGAGGTGGTCTAAGGCTATTTAGTACTATTGATTGATTCTTCAGTTATGATTACTTTACAGCTACTAAAATCAACAATTGCAAATCCTAAAATTATTCTAATTCTTTCAGTGTCATCGATCACAATCTCACCTTCTTTTAGGTCTATGATAACTGCTGCATGTCCATACATTATCTGTATTATTCCCTCTCTACCAGGCAGTGATACTAACTTGCAGTCTTTAGAAGTGATAATGCCAGTGGGTGTAATAACTTCTAATTTGATTTGTTGCATCATAACTTTTTGGCTTTTTCTTCTACTTCTTCTATGTTCCCTACCATATAGAATGCAGCTTCAGGGAGATGATCACAGCTTCCACTAATAATTTTTTTAAACCCTCTGATTGTGTCTGCAACACTAACAAAACTTCCTTTCATACCTGTAAATATTTCTGCAACATGGAATGGTTGAGATAAAAATTTCTGCATTTTCCTAGCTCTTGCAATAGTTACTTTATCTTCTTCTGATAGCTCATCAACACCTAGAATTGCTATCATATCTTGCAATGATTTATATGTTTGTAATATTCTTTGTACTTCCCTTGCTACGTTGTAGTGGTCATCCCCTACTATGTCTGCTGTAAGCATTTGTGATGAACTATCTAATGGATCAATTGCTGGGTATATACCAAGCTCTGATAGTTTCCTGCTAAGGACCGTTGTTGCATCAAGATGTGTAAAAGATGCTGCAGGCGCTGGATCAGTAAGATCATCAGCCGGGACATATATTGCTTGTACTGATGTTATTGAGCCTGAGCGTGTTGATGTAATTCTTTCTTGTAATTCACCCATTTCCGTCGCAAGAGTTGGTTGATAGCCAACCGCTGATGGAATCCTTCCTAAAAGTGAAGAGACTTCAGCTCCTGCTTGAGTGAACCTAAAGATATTATCAATAAATAATAATACATCCTGCCTCTCCTCATCTCTAAAATATTCAGCCATACTGAGTGCTGATAGTGCTACTCTAGACCTTGCCCCTGGTGGCTCATTCATTTGTCCATATACCAGTGTTACTTTAGATTTTTCTAAATTTTCTAGGTCTATCACCTTTGACTCTATCATCTCATGATATAGATCATTACCTTCTCTTGTTCTTTCTCCCACACCAGCAAATACAGAAAACCCACCATGAGCTTTTGCTATGTTATTGATCAGCTCCATTATAAGAACTGTTTTCCCAACACCAGCACCACCAAATAAACCTATCTTACCTCCCTTAGGATATGGGGCTAATAAATCTATAACTTTGATTCCAGTAGCTAATATCTCTGTGTTTGTAGATTCATCTATTAATTTAGGAGGGGTCATATGAATTGATCTGTATTCCTTTACATTTTTCAATTCACCACGTTCATCTATTGTATCACCTATAACGTTAAAGATTCTACCAAGTGTACATTTCCCGACTGGGACCTCTATAGTCTTGCCCGTATCTACTACCTCGACTCCTCTTGCTAGCCCATTTGTACTATGCATGGCGATACATCTCACAACATTATCACCTATATGTTGCGCCACTTCTAATACAAGTTTTTTTCCATTTAGATTACACTGTAATGCGTTAAGCATTTGTGGCATCCTGTCCTCAAACTGAACATCGACTGTTGCACCCATGACTTGTAATACTTTTCCTCTGTTACTCTTTGACATTTTAATATGTTTTTTTGACAGAACTATAATATCTATCTGATAATATGTATAGTCTATAAAGATAATTTTTTATGGATATTTAGTTCAAAGGTTGGATATTAAATGATTTTTCTGTCTGTAAAGTATTAAAAAATATAAATTTTTTTTATTTGAGGTGCATTTCTTAATATATTTTTAATATATGGTTTGTATACTGATAATTGTATAGTGCAAATATATAAAAACTTAAATTTAACAAAATAAAAAATAAAAATATGTCAATACAAGCAAGCACTCTAGTGAAACTAGCTGAAGAAGTAATTATTATAGAAGCACCAGTTGAGTTTTCAATTAATTCATTTGAAGAAGTAATACCAGTTGAGTTTTTAATTAATTCATTTGAAGAAGCAGCAGTTGAACTTTCAAATCCCATTATTGAATTAGAACAATTTGGTGTAATGCCTGAAGTTATTTCAGTACTATAATTAATATTATTGGAGACATATCTTATAGAGCGTAGGATATGTTTATGGTATAGCAGGGCCAAGTATTCAATCCCAGGAAAAAATGTTTAGTTTTCCCCCCTACTAGCAAGGATAACGATAAAATCACACACTAGTTTAGATATCTCATATAGCAATATATATTTAGAATTGCTTTAAAAGCATCTATTGACCATTAAAAGTAGTCAACATTAAAAAACAATTTTCAAAGGTACAGATATAATACTTAGCCTTACTTATGTATTTTTATTCCGCATTAAGAAAATTTTATTTATTCAGTGGATTTTTTTATATGTGAATATGTACTCAGGATCTGACTCACAACACTGCTAACATTCCCTGTATCAGCTGGTATCAACATTGTATTGTTTGTTTTAGCAAGAGATTTAAATGCCTCTATATATTTTTCAGCAATTCTCAGAGCAACTGCATTTTCACCACCATCAATTGAGATAGCACCGGCAATTATAGATATGCTATCTGCAGTAGCTTTAGCAACCAATTGTATACTTTGTGCTTCGCCATGTGCTTTATTTATTTGATCAGTCATCATAGCTTCAGAGTTCAAAACAACCTCTTGCTTCTTACCTTCAGCAACATTTATCATTGACATTCTTTGCCCTTCAGATTCCAGAATTGCAGCACGTTTTTGCCTCTCAGCTGCCACTTGAGTCTCCATAGATTTAACAATATTTGCTGGCGGCTTGATATCTCTAATTTCATATCTCATACACTTGATTCCCCATTCAGATGCAGCTTCGTTTATTGCTTCAACTATTTGTGCATTTAAAAGTTCTCTAGTTTGAAATGTATTGTCCATCATCAATTTACCTAATGCTGATCTCATAGAGGTCTGAGCAAGCTGAGTTACAGCATAGTAAGGATTTTCTACACCATATGATGCATCAACTGCACTTGTGATTTTTACATATATTATCCCATCTATTAGCAGTGTGACGTTATCTTTAGTGATTGCTGCTTGCTCAGATATATCGATTGCTCTCTCTTTTAATGAATGTCTATATGCAATTATATCTATAAATGGGATGATGACATGGAGACCAGCCTCTATCATCCTATTATATTTTCCAAGTTTTTCAATGATCCAACACTGCTGTTGTGGGACAATTTTTATTGATATGAAGGCTACTATCAATAGTATTACTAAAAATATTAACATAAAACTTATTTCAGTTGAAAATAATACCATTATTTATGTGTTTTTAATTCCATATTTTCTTTAAAATCTTCTTACTATTTTCGATGTTTTGTATTTGCTCTAAAGAACTATCCAAGGCTTCATTTTCGATTATACTCAAAACAGTGACTAAAACACTTCCCTTAAGGTCTTCAATCATTGTTTCTCTAGCTCTATTCTTGTACTCTTCAAATGCCTCATTTGCTTTTTGTGACAATGTAAGAATTTTCCCTTCTGCTTCTTTAATTATAGTATCTGCATCATGTTTTGCATTTTGTATTATTGAATCAAATTGCTTTTTTGTTTCTTCATAATCTGCCCTTAGAGATATTAAAATATCATGTGTTTCCTTCCTGGCTTTCTCAGCATTATTAATTGAAGATTCAACGGCATTTATCTTATTTGTTAAGGCATTATTGATTGCATGTTTAATAAAAGAGTATGATAAGCCTATGAATGCAATAAATGAAAGTAAGATATAAAAATAATCATTGAACATGATGTAATTAAATTAATTGTTTGGTGATGCAATGAATAGCTGTAATTTTTTCTTTACATCATTCACTATAACAGGCAGCTCTTCTGTCAATTTCTCTCTTTGCTTTATAATGTGCTTTTGATAGTCAGTAGCTTGTGAATGAATGGTCTCATTATTATTTTTAATACTGTTAGTAAGGAGAGCTTGAGCGCTATACATAGCAGCTTCGATGATAGCTTTAGACTCATTTCTTGCTTTTCCTGACAAATGCTCAATTTCAATTTTTAGAGATTTTGCATGTTCAGTCATTCTTTCTATATCTTGAGTATACTCTAATATTAATTCTTTTCTTTTCTGTATTGAGTTTGATAAATATGGCAGAAAGAAGAATTTATTAAAAATATAACTGCCGCCCGTTGCAATAAATACCCATAGGATTTGCCCAGGAAAGGTAATAACATCAAAATGTGGCAGAGACATAGTTTATTTTATTAAAGTTATACTGCAAAAAGTAGTAGTATTGCCAATAAGAATGAGAATAGTCCCATTGCTTCTGCAAGACCAGCACCTATGAAAGCAGCTTTAAGCATTTGCTGTTCAGCTGACGGATTTCTTGCTATTGATTTGAGAAGTGATGAAAATATGTTTCCGACACCTATTGCAGCACCAA
>CAMCJK010000041.1 GCA_945875075.1 Candidatus Fokinia solitaria
CCAGTTTTACAAGTGTTAGTCAGTAAAATTGCAAGCAATAATTGCACTATCGCTCTTTCCAAAATAAAACAATTACAAATCAAAAAACCAATTTTAGAATCGATCATTAATACAATAAACTTTTCAGAAATATCTAACGATGACTTAGCTAGAGCTGAAGAAGTTCTAACAAAATGCTTAAAAAAGAAAGAAATAATTTTTTCTAAAACAAAATCTTTAGAGCCAATCAAATCTCTTTTAGAAGCATGTAGTAAAAAAAATCAAGTTCATCAATCACTTATAGCTAAAAAAGATGATATAGTCAGTATTATTGCACAAAATCAAATCACCCAAAAGTTTTCTCAAGGATGGAGGTATGAGGTCTTTGGACAATATGTTGAAAAACTTCTATAAATCATTCAAACTTTGCATAATGGGTTCTTCTGTCAAAATCTCATCATAAACTCTCAATATAGTATCTTGCTTATTATATGCATCAATGCAGCTTCTATTATCAATACAGTCTTTAAAATGATTGACAATTTGATCTTTAAGATTTTCTATTTTTAGAATCTCAGGAAATGCATTATATACAAAGTCAGCCCCTACTGATATTTTATTATTTGGATTATCTGAGTTGAAATCTTCTACAATTTTTGACAACTGTATCCTTAGACCTTCATTACAATGAGACAATATAGTTTTAAAAATCTCAATTTTTTGCTCCCTTGTGATAAGTGCACTCTTCAATATCTCAGACCAGTTATTTTCTATAAAATCTTTCTTCTGTGATATTTCTAAGTGTGTAAAGACTTTCAGTATGTTTTCACTAACATTTTCCAGATTTTCTACTGTGTGTTTGATACTAAATAAGTGTTTTTTAAGCAACTCATTTTTTAGTTTAAGGTCACATTCTGCTATAAATCCACTTATGATTAATGTTCTACTAACTGAATCATATGAGTTAATAAATTCTTCCGAACTCTTCCATAAACTCATTTTAAGATCCGAATCTACAAGGGGAAAAAGCATTTGAAAAATCTCAATTTTTTGCTTACTTGTTAAGAGAGAAGATTTTAAAGCCTCATGCCATTTATTGTTGATAACATCACTTTTTTGTTGTAGGTCAAATTCTGAAAAGCCATCTATGAATTTCGGGTACATATGTAACATGTAAAGATCAGTTGATTTATCGTAACACCTATAAGTGCTATTATCTACCATACAACACAACAAGTCAAGTACTTTGTTGTTAATTCATTTCAGATAACTTACTAGACTGATCTTCTGTAATTAGTCTATCTATGAGTTGGTCAAGTGCACCATCATTAACTACCTCAGAGAGATTATGTAGGGTGAGATTAACTCTATGATCAGTCACTCTACTTTGTGAATAATTATATGTTCTAATTCTTTCAGATCTATCACCACTACCAATTTGTAGCCTTCTTGTTTGAGACCTTTCAGACTGTTTCTTTGCAAGCTCCATATCATATAATCTTGATCTTAAGACTTGCATAGCTTTGTCTTTGTTTTTATGCTGCGAACGACCATCCTGACATTGTACAGAAATACCAGTTGGTATGTGAGTGATTCTAACTGCACTATCTGTTGTATTGACATGTTGTCCACCAGCACCACTAGATCTGTAAACATCAATTCTTAGTTCTTTTTCATCTATATGTAGTTCTATGTCTTCTGCAGCTGGTAATATTGCCACTGTTGCAGCGGAGGTGTGTATACGTCCACTTGTTTCCGTTTCTGGAACTCTTTGTACTCTGTGTCCACCTGATTCAAACTTTAGTCTAGCAAATACACCATTACCTGTAATTGATGCAAGGACTTCTTTATAGCCTTGTAACCCAGTTTCTGTAGTTGATAATAACTCAAATTGCCATTTATGTCTTTCACAATATCTTCTGTACATTTTTAATAAAACGGCTACAAATAAAGCGGCTTCATCTCCTCCAGTACCAGCTCTAATCTCAAGGATAACATTTTTATTATCATTAACATCTTTCGGCAACAGCATGACTCTTAATTCATACAGAGCTCTTTCAACAGCCTCCTTGTTTTCTTGCAAATCATCTGATGCCATGTTTTTAAGCTCAAGATCCATACTCGGATCATTGATGATATTTTTTAGCTCCTCTTCCTCATTTAGCTTAGCTTTATATTTCTTAATAGTAAGGGCTATAGGCTCTATTTCTGACTGCTCTCTAGACAGTTCTGCAAATTCTTCCCTATCAAGTTTAGATGCCTCTAGAAACTTTTGATTTAAGGCTTCATACTTCTCAAGGATTTTTTCAAGCTTTTTTTCAAATGACATATATTAAATAAAAAATGGTTACAGATCATATCATTTTTCTAATCTTTTTACTAATCTCTAATCAGAGTCTGCTGAAAAGTTTTCAAAAGACATTTGATTTTATTTTAATAAAGTCTTTCTGCAATGTAGTGAAATTAATAGGTAGACCCCAGAGTAGCAAGCTCAATGAATTCTTTGAAATAAATTAATAACAAAGTACTTGACTTGTTGTGTTGTATGGTAGACAATAGTCTTTATAGGTGTTACGATAAATCAATTGATTTTTACATGTTACATGTAGTGAGGTAGAGATAGATTATTATCTTAAATCTGATTGCTGAAAAGCTCTAGAAAGAAATTAATTGTCTGACTTGAGTAAGCGCAGTAAATGACATTCAAGATACATAAGATAGAGAGCAGAATGATACTATGTGGCGATATATAACACTTTATACAGTCGATGCTAGACACATCATATGTACTAAAATAAATATTTTTGACTATTTTTATGCAATAAAAACTACTCAATACTGCTGCAATCACAAATAGTGTAGATAGCACTATCATATCATGTGATATAAGCTGCATAAGCATATAAAATTTTCCAAAAAAACCTGCAAATGGTGGTAGTCCAGCAATTGACAACATCAAAAATGCTAGTGTTGCCGTCTTATAAGGATTAGAGATGTTTAACTTTTTTAAATCAGTTAAAAGTACTGAACCACTCTCAGATGTTGCTAATGATCCAATGATTGCAAATGCTGGTATAAACATAATAATTGAATACAAAATGATATATACAAATCCACTTGATATCCCATTTAAACTTGTTGTAGAAATAGCCGCTAGTGCAAATCCCATATTACCAATGGAGCTATAGGCAAGGATTCTTTTGAGATCTTTTTGAATTATTGCTGCAATGGATCCTACAAACATTGAAAGCACAGAAATCAGCATAAGAATATGTTGTATTTGAACTTGCACATTATCAAAAAGGGAAAAAATACAGCGGATAAAAAGGCCTATAATAGCTATCTTTGATGCACTACCAAGAAATAATGATATATACCATGGTGCACCATTATAGATATCTGCAATCCAAGTATGGAATGGTACTACAGCCATCTTAAAGAAAAATGCAGCCATGATCATAATTGAGCTAAAAACCATTAATATTGGCATCATATCTCCCTCTAAGAGATCTATTGAGTATCTACCAATGACTTCAAATGAGAAAGACCCTGCAAAGCCTGATATAGTACTACTGCCTAAAAGAAAAATACAACTAGCTATGCTGCCAAGAATAAAATATTTGAGGCTAGCCTCAGTTGCTTTATAACTTGTTAAGTCAGATGCAACACAAATATACATAGCAATTGCAGAAAGCTCCATTGTCAAATACATAGTCATGAGATCATTGCTGGAAACCATCAGCATGAGAGCAGCAGTTGATATTGTAATTAAAACTGGTATCTCAAAATGAGTTTTCTGACCCAACATAAAGATCATTGATATAATGCTCGCAACTAATATTAAAAATCTAAATACCCTCGTGGTCTCATTTAGCTCAATTGATTGATTAAACAGCAGACCATCATGAGGCAGCGGACTAAAAAGGTAAAATCCACTAATGATCATCCCTACAACCAATATTATTTGTACATGTATGATCTTCTCCTTAACAAAAAGACCATATAATAACCCTATAATGCTTATAGAAAGTAATATCACCTCTGAGGTAATAAATTGGGCATCGGAAATGATTTGATTAATATCCATAGTACATATTTAAATTATTTATTTAGTAGAAAACTTATAAAAGTGTCCAAAATAATTCACAGGTTGCTCAATACAAGTTGTAATGATACTTGGAAATAAACCCAAGAGTATTATAAGTATTACAAGGATTGCTAAAATCACCATCTCTCTTAGAGATATATCCTTAAGAGCAATAACATTTTGATTTGTCTCATGAAACATAACTCTGCCATATAATTTCAGCATATAAACTGCTCCAAGCACAACACCACTGCACATAAATAGTCCATACCAAATATTTCGATACATTGAAGCGGTGATAGTAGCAAACTCGCCTATGAATCCTGATGTGCCTGGTAGTCCAATAGAGCCAAGCAGTGTTATCATAAAGAAAATAGCAAGCTTCGGCATGACTTTAGCAACTCCACTATAAAATGAAATCTTTTTCGTATGAGTTCTCTCATAAAGTATGCCAATAATAAAGAAGAGAGCTGGAGATATAACTCCATGGCTTATCATCTGAATGACAGCGCCGCTCATGCCGCTAGCTTGTCCTGAGAAAATTCCCGCAGTAACATACCCCATATGAGCAACAGACGAGTATGCTATGAGCTTTTTCATATCTGTTTGAGCCAATGCAATAAAAGATGTATAAACAATTCCTATAATGCTTATTATCATTACTATGTCTGCAAACTGGGCAGAAAGCTTTGGAAATGGGTCTATTAACAGCCTTAACATTCCATATCCACCCATCTTCAATAATATACCTGCAAGTATCATAGATCCACCTGTGGGAGCTTGAACGTGTGCATATGGTAACCATGTATGGAATGGAAACATAGGGACTTTCACAGCTAATCCTATAAATATAAACCACCACAACCACTCCTTTGTTTGCCAGAATTGTTCTGTGATAAATCCGCCAAGAACAACCATATTTGATGGCCCTCCCTCACAGGCTAATCCACTTGTATTCTCAACTGGAATGCAATGCTGTATAGATATGTATATGATAGCTATTAACATTAAAATTGACCCACAAAACGTATAAAGAAAGAACTTATATGTAGCATAAATCCTTTTACTACCACCCCATATTCCAATGATTAAAAACATTGGTATTAGAACTGCTTCGAAAAATATATAAAAAAGCAGGATATTTAGTGATGAGAAAAACCCCATCAATATTGATTCAGTGAACAACAGTAATGTAAAATAAAGTGGTATCTTTTTTGTTATATATTTCCAACTTGCAAGCATACAAATCGGCATTAAAACTGCATTTAATAATAAAAAACTCAAAGAAATACCATCAATTCCAAGTGAAATACTAATATTTACACCACCAAGCTTTATCCAGTCATATCCTTCATTAAATTGTATCCAATGATTAGGCTTAAAATCTATATATAGCAATAAAGTTAGTATAAGCTCTATAAATGCAACGGATAGACTGTAGTACTTTGAAAAGATATCGAGATTCTTTTTATGATTTTTCGTTATAAATACTTCCAAAAACAAAAGAAATATTGCTGCAATTGCAGGTAATATTATCAAAATTGAAAGAATTGGAATATCACTCATATTTACTACCAAATAAGTTAATCTGTTTTAATGTATTTGTCTCTGGAATTTTTAGCAAAAATTAAAAGATAAATAATCATTGATGTAAATGATATAATCCAAAATTCATAACTCAATTTGTTAAATGTTAGCTGGTAGAAACATAAAGAGATAAAACTAAAAAACATAAGTATATAATGCCTAACATTACCTGTATGGATTAATTTTAGGATCCCCCCAATCATCTGCACTATTGTACATAAAACATTTGGGATTGAATCTATGATGGTTTTATCAAATATTCTAAAGCAAAAAGAAGCAATTGCCTTGGTAGTCCTGATAAATAAGTAATAATATAGGCAATCAAAGTAGTAGGCTTTTGTTAGCATATGATGAATATAAATAAAACCTTTCTTGATTATCTGTGAGAGATCTTTCTTTATACAATATATCGCATATGCAAAAGCTATTCCAAGAGCACCTAATATCATAGGTAAAAATTCAAATATAATATTATTATTGCCATGATGTAACTGCTCTTCTACACCCACTTTAGCCAAGGCAATACTGCCCTTCCAGAATGTCAAACTAGAATCTATCATCCCTATATATTTCCCTGCAATACCACTAAAAACTGCACCTATTGATAAAATGATTAGAGGTATAATCATCAGTGGGCCTGATTCATGTGCTTTATGATTTGAATGATGAGCTTTCTTTTCAAACACAATGATTACAACCCTCCAAGAATAAAAAGCTGTCAAAAATGCAACAATCAAACCAACATAATATGCAAACTCTCCATATATAGTTCCAGACATATAAGCGCTTTCGATTATAGAATCTTTTGAGAAAAACCCTGCAAAAGGATATATTCCAGACAATGCAAGTGACCCAATAAGCATCATAGAATATGTAATTGGCATATACTTCCTCAACCCACCCATCTTATGTATATCCTGCTCTCCATTGATTCCATGTATGATGCTCCCAGCACTTAGAAATAGCAAAGCTTTAAAAAATGCATGAGTAAACAGGTGGAAGATACTTTGAGAATATGCTGACACTCCACAAGCAAAAAACATGTATCCGAGCTGACTGCAAGTTGAATAAGCTATGATTCTTTTGATATCATTTTGAACTAGTGCAACTGTTGCTGCAAATATTGCTGTTAAAGCCCCAACAATTGTTATGATTTGAAGTGTTAAGGTAGATTGCTCAAAAAGATGGGAGCATCGAACAACTAAAAACACCCCAGCAGTGACCATAGTGGCTGCATGTATTAAAGCTGAAACAGGCGTTGGACCTTCCATGGCATCAGGTAGCCATACATGTAGAAAAAGCTGAGCTGATTTACCCATACATCCAATAAATAGACAGATACAAATTATATCAATAGCACTCCAGCAGCAAATCTTTTGTAACTTTATAATCTCTATCTTCTGATGATCGAGTACTGTTGAAAACTCAATACTTTTAAATACCATAAGCATTAAACCCATTGCTATAATCAAACCAACATCTCCAACTCTATTAACTATAAAAGCTTTCATAGCAGCCTTGTTAGCACTTCTTTTTTGATACCAAAACCCTATCAGAAGATAGGAGCATAAACCAACACCTTCCCATCCTATAAATAATTGTAAAAAATTATCTGAAAAAATTAATAGCAACATAAAAAATGTGAAGAGGGACAGATAAGACATAAACTTCTCCTGATGCTCATCATCTGACATATATCCAAGTGAATAGATATGTACTAAAGCTGATATATTTAAAACAACAATTCCCATCACACCAGAGAGCATATCAAGATTTATAGCAAGATTTGCATGTAATTCATTTGATATATTAATCCAGTTCCATAATAGGAAATTCACCCCTGTTGCTGATGTATTTTCAAAATTCAAATATTGGTATAGCTGATAAAATGCTAAGTCAAAAACAACTGCTGCACCTACCACCATTAGTGCGCTCATCCATACTACAAAGCATCTATTGACTTTATTCTTCATAAAGTTTGCAAATATAAAACTAATAAGTGGTAGTATCAGAGCAATATATACTGAGAGCTCAATTATTCTATATCTTTCCATCTTATCCTCGCAATTCTGTCGCTGAATTAATTTCGATATTATTAGATTTTTTGAAGTAAAGGACTAAAATTACAAGGCCTATAGCTGCTTCTGCTGCCGCCACTGTGAGTATAAAAATACTAAATATTTGATTTGATAAGTTATTTATATAAACTCCAATCCCTAACATATTTATATTTACTCCTAAAAGCATCAACTCTATTGACATCAAAATCCCAATGATGTTTTGCCTATTTAAAAGCGTTCCTAAAATTCCAATGATAAAGAGTATTATTGCAAGAGATGTGTAATGAATCAAACCTATGTTACTCATTTATATCAGTTTTTATTTTGAGATTTTAGCATATTTATTTTATGTAACCTATACTATTTGTTAACAATTGTTATTCTATCTTTTGGATCAGTAGTAATTTGCTTCCACACATCTTGCTTTTTAGCATCTGCTCTGTCTCTTTGAGATAAAATTATTACTCCGATCATTGCAACAAGTAACATAATCCCAGCTAATTGGAATTGTAAGAAAAAATCTGTATAAAGCTTCAATCCTATATCCTGAGTATTTTTGATTTTTTCACCAAGAGCTTGCTTGGAGCTAAAAAAGTCAACATCTAATGAGTAAAAAGCACATATAAAATTTGTTGATATTAGGGTGAAAAATGGCAAATATTTAAATGGCAAATCCTTCCTCTGGAGCTGCCCTTGTGTATTGAGAGTCATAACTATGAATAAGAAAAGCACAACTACTGCTCCTATATAAACTATAATTAGTATTGCAGATACAAACTCAACGCCAGTCATTAAAATGAGCCCTGTTGCATTCACAAAACAAAAGACAAGTGAAAGTACTGCCTTCACAGTGCTATTAATAAAGACAACAGAAAGAGCGCTGATAATAAGAAGTCCTGCAAAACAGTAAAAGATTATTTCTGACATTTAAACCTTATTTTATAAATTATAACAAAAGCATTCAATAAGCTATGATCCATAGTATAAACTCAACTCCACAAGCACTATAAAAAGGTTATTTCTAATACTTAAACCTGGCTTTTTATAACTGCACTTAAATAAGTACAAATCTCCTGAAAAATTTTATCTACATCGTTATCACCATTAAAGTTATTCATTTGCCAATTTTTTAGCATTTGTTGTTCATAATATTCTATCAAGGGCTTAGTCTCATTTTGATAAACTAACATTCTATTTCTAATAATATCTTCTTCGTCATCATTTCTATGTAAAAACTCTGAGCCACCGCAACTATCACATATAGCAACTTTTTTAGGGGGAAAGAAAAATTTATTATATATTGCGTTACAGTTTGTACACAAAAACCTTCCAATGAGACGCTTTATAAGTATTTCAAGCTCCACATTAATATTTATTATAACATTGAAATGAGTATCACTACATAGCTCCCCTACAAGTTTTGCTTGCTCTAAACTACGAGGGAATCC
>CAMCJK010000042.1 GCA_945875075.1 Candidatus Fokinia solitaria
TGGATTGATATAAAAGCATAATTTCTATCGGTAAAAAACTCCGCTAGATACTGATATTTTTTATATCCTGGAATATTTCCATTGAGAGATAACATCTGCTGCTCCTGATATCCATGGCTAAAGACTACAACTTTTTTATATTTAGTAATATCTGATGGTAAATAAACACATACAGGTACCGCCCTCTCCCTATATGTATCGAAAAACTTAAAATCTAGTTTAACCATTAATTACATTGTTTCTAGTTGTATTTTGTTTGTTTCAGGAATTAATCTTTGTTTTTCTTTAGCAGTGAATGTTTTATCTATTCTCTGACACTTCTTCAATACTTCATCAAGTTTACTAAAGTTTGCCCACTTTACAATAACTTTTGGATCTTCTTTCTCAATAACTTTTGGATCTTCATTACTACACGCTCTGAAAAACTGCAATGCTTTTATGAAGCAACCATATAGAAATTTTAAAACTTGTTTAATTGGATTATCACTTTCTGTCTTTTGAGATTTCTCATTATTTTTTTCAACTAATTGCTGTTGATCTTCAAAAAATGTTTTTACTTCATCTTTTGATAATGATTGTATAATCTGTTCCTGTCCTGGATAATAAATTTGTAATTGTTCATATAGTTCATCTATTATTGCCTGATTTTCACTGAACTGACTCTTGATTTCAGCTGATAGTTTATAGCAAAACCTATTGCTGTAATTGCCGGATCTACTTGTAAGGATTGCCTGAAATTGATCTTCTAAAAGCAATTGAAATTCTTGACTAGAATTAGCAAAAGCATAAACATTAGCTATAATTTCATATATTTTATCATGATTTTCGACCTCTACTTTTTTGACGCATCGAGCAAATTCATCCTGACACTCCAAAAGTACTTGTTTAGTTGCCTCTTCTAGGTTACCCTTAAGAAATTTTTTTACTTCTTGTTCATCTTTGAGAGATAAACTCCTAAATAGATCAATAAACCCTTGTGTATTTGCATTTATTATACCACTTAATTTTTCATTCAAGTCATTACCAGGGACTTTATCACGATCGCGGCCTGTCTTCTCGGAATATTTGGACATATACTGTGTTAATAAATATGCAGGGAAAGAATCAGGTGAACCGACGTCTCTGGAACCCTCCAGACGTTTAGCAGCAGCTATAATTTCAAACGTTTCATCACTAAGCATCTTTTGATTTTTCATTTTTATCTCTTTATAATTATTTTATTATAATAAACATATACTATTATATGTACATTAATAGAATATTGCAACTAATAACATATATTACTCTGCTATAATTCCATATATTTCATCATTAATGATTAAGCTGTTTTTATTTTGCATAATTTTTTTGATTGCTTTGCAATATATCATCAATCTTAAATTCTTGTTCGACAACTTTTATAGCTATAGATCGATCTACCTTCACAAACAAGCTACCCAGCCACTTAAGAAAGTTTAAAAATTTTACCTCCCAAGATGACTCCTGATCCTTTCGAGTTGAGAATCATATGATAGTTAGAAGTATTTAGGAAATCTTTCATTATTCTTTTGCTGATTTCTAGAATCTGTTAGTGCTTTTGTATGTTTTCCTTGTTCATTTTGTTTTACTGTGCTAACTATTTCTTTATATAGTTCTGATTGTTTGAAGTCTTCTAGTTTGTTTAGATGATTTTGACAATTATTTGCAAAACCATTATAGAACTCTAAAAATCCTTTAACTTTTACCTCCATTTTTGTGATACGCTCTGAATATTCAGGTGGCCAATAAGCACTTCTTTCTGCTGGTATTTTTTGTAAATCATCTTTGCTTATTGATGGTCCCTTAATACTATTTAATCCCTCAAATGCACTTTCAGCTAACATTATCCCATTATAATCAAAGCTTTTCCGACCTTCAATCATTAGTTTCTTTCTATAGTTGGAGAGCTCACTCAGATCACGTAATATTGCCTCATTATCAATTTCTTTTGTACCTTCATTAATAATCTTCAAGTAACTACCAACTACTCCGTTGAGCTTATTCAGATCATCACTAAACTTATCTACATAATAATTTTTAAGTTTGTGTAAAAATTTTGGGATACTGTTATCAGTAGCACCATTATTTTCTTTATCATCATCTCTTGTTCCTAATGCGATAATTTCATTATCATACAATGCTTGTTTCCTATCCATTGCACAATTATAAGCATTAGCTATAATTTGATATATCTCATCATTAATAATTTGGTTGTTTTGATTTTGCATTTTTTTATAGTTGTTTGATTTTTTATAGTTGTTTACTTATAGTATACATACATTAATAGAATGTTGCAACTAATAATGTCACTAATGATTTGATTTTTTTAATTATCTATTTGCATTTGGATTTTTTATAGTGGTTTATATATATATATTACTAATTCTAATATCAATATATTAAGAAAATATTAAAATTTTATTATAGCTTTAAAACAATTTCCAAAATTTGGTCAGCAACTTCTGCAATTGGCCTATCTGAGTTAATAATAACAATTCTTTCAGGATACTTTTTAGCTATTTCTAAGAAGCCATTTTTGATCTTTTGATGGAAGTCGATCCCTTTCATATCATAAAAACTTGTATGTTTTGTACTTTTCTCCATCCTCTGTTGCATTACATCGATGCTAACATCTAGCAATATAGTCAGATCAGGCATAAGTCCTTCTGTAATCATTTGAGTTATCAGATCTATTTTTTCTATGCCCAACCCCTTAGCATAGCCTTGATATGCTATTGACGAGTCGCTGAATCTATCAGTTATCACCCATTTATTGCCTGCAAGGCATTTATTGATTTCTAATATATGATCACGTCGTGCAGCGCTCAGTAGTAGGAATTCTGTCATACTATCTTTTATCTCATTTGACAGCAATATACTGCGCATAATCTCTCCAAATGGAGATCCTCCTGGCTCTTTTGTAAGGACTACTTCTAACCCTCTTTCTATAAGGTTATGTTGTAAAATTTTTGACTGTGTTGTTTTTCCACTTCCATCACAGCCCTCTATTGATATGAATGCCATTTTATGTATTTTAAAATTCAAAAGTTCATACCATATAAATTATGAAGTTCAAATTTATTGCTAAAATTTTTATATTATTTCTTGCTTTGAACAATTCATCATTTGCATCTCCATTTGATATTGAGGGGGTGGGCGATGACACAGCTGAGGGTGATAGAAATGATCCTACAATACATTCAGCAGAGCCTAAACAAGATGAGATAAGTACATTGCAAAGCCATACTTTAGACAAAAATTCAGAAGAAGAAAACAAGTCAGAAGATACACCAAAACGTTTATCATTTGCATCTCCATTTGATATTGAGGGGGTGGGCGATGACACAGCTGATGATGATAGAAATGATGCTGCAATACATTCAGCAGAGCCTAAACAAGATGAGATAAGTACATTGCAAAGCCAACCTTTAGACAAAAATTCAGAAGAAGAAAACAAGTCAGAAGATACACCAAAACGTTTTCAAGAGCTATCAGCAGTAAAACTCAAGATAGTCAATATACATAGTGGGAAGAAATCAGATCTTGAAGTTAAATTAGGAGAAAAAACCACCTTTGATGGAATAACTATCAACTTAGAAAAGTGCTATAAAACACTTGATGATAGTTATAATAAAATTAGCATTGCATATGTTTCACTCATCGGTAGTGATTTGAAAAAACATTCGATAACACTATCTAGTGACTTAGCATTATCAACTGTAATTGCATCAAAATACATTGTCAGAGCTGATTGTACATGATGCTTATAGAGAAGTGTTTGCACAATTCCAAGCCATTACTTGAATCTCATTGAGTAATGTAACAGTCTTTGTATAGTTTGCCCATTCTCTAGGAACTTCAAGGTTGTTCTCATATTTGTTAAATAATACATCAGAAGATATAATATTGTTGATATCTTCGTTATCATCAACTGCTTTAGACTCTTGACTATTGCAAAGCGATTCCCAAGCTTTAACAATCATATTCCAAAGCCACTTGAAACATTGTAATATTTTGGCAAATATACCCTCTTCTGCTATATTACTTGCATCATCAACATTATTCTGCTGCTGCTGTGATAGCTGGCTGGCATGTATCTTAAAAAAATCTTTTACTTCATTGCTTGATAAACCCTCATCATATTCTGAACTATTTTTAATATTTTCGTAATGCTTATGCATTTCTTGATATAATACTTTATATGATTCTTCCATTGAATCATTAAGATTTTTGTCCTTTAACTCTTGCCTGAACACAAGTGTTAATTTTAATAATCGTAATGAGATTATATCGGCACTATTCTTGATGCTCTCCTTGATGCTTTCATCACTCTTGAACATATCGCCATCGTAAAACCTTCTGTAGATGTTTACAAATTCATTATCATCAGCCAATTGCTCTGCGTATTGTTTATTATTGGATCTTTCTGACTGATATTTGTCTAACTTAGATTTATAATGCTTACGACCGATTTGGCTAACAATTTGATATATAAACTTCATATATAACTCTTCATTTATTACAGAGTTCTTATTATCAAAGCAGCTACTTAAAACGTTATATATCAACTCTTCATTATTTAGCTGCAAAGGTATTGAATTGTTCATTTTTTCATTAATACTTAGATTGTTTTGCATTTTCTATATTTTATTTGCTTTATATCTACTAAGAATTGTAACATATAAATATTAAAATTTTATTAAAACTTCAAAGCAATCTCAAAAATTTGATTAATATCTATGAAAATCTCATTGACAACCTCCAACGTCTGAATACTATAACTTTTTTATATATACTAATAGATAAACTCTGATTAGCTTAAAAAATCTGTTAAAATTCCGAGTGATATATCTTTTAAATTCTTAATTTATCTACCCAATCAGGCCTAACTTTTACATGTAAAAAAAGGTGCACTGGAGTACCTAAAGCATCAGTTATAGCAATTCTAGCTCTCTCACCTATCAATTTTACCATTCTACCGCCAGCACCTATAATCATGTTTTTCTGCGAATCTTTTAATACTATTATTGATTGATGGATTAAAATACTGCCATTTTCCTGTTCTTGCCAGCTGTCAGTATCCAATTTGACTGAATATGGGATTTCTGCATGCATCACGAGGTATAGCTGCTCCCTAGTGATTTCTTCAGCAAGTGCTCTCTCAGAAATATCTGTACACTGGTCTGCACCAAATTCCCAAGGGTTATTCTTTGCATATGGCTTAATTGTATCTATCAGGACGTCTATATTCAAAGCATTCAGTGCTGATACAGGTATGATTTTTTTATCATCAGATTTATATTCAGACCCTATGATTGTACTGTATACTAAAGATTTTGCATCCTCACTAAGGTTTTCAACTATTGTTTGATCATCAAGAGTATCAACTTTATTTGCTGCAATTAATATTTTTTTTGGAGTTTTAGACCTCAGAAGTATTTCCATTGCTTCATGGTACATAGAAAGCCTTGAAGACATCTTATCATCAATATCTTCCTCAACTATTTTCTGTACAATATAAGCGTCTACTAAGAGTAAAATGAGATCTGTCCTAGCAATAGTGTTTAGAGCATTTTTAACTATAAATTGTTCAAGTTTATGGTTTTTTCTTGGCTCAAAAATACCTGGAGTATCTGCCAATACCATTTGCAGCTCTCCATCTGTTAAAATTCCAAATGTTGAACTCCTAGTTGTTTGCGGCTTATGAGTTATGATTGCTATTTTCTGACCTATAATTGCATTAACGAGGGTTGATTTACCAACGTTAGGAGGTCCTACTAGCGCAACCTTTAATGTCTTTTCTATCTTATCTATTTCAGGTATCATGTTCAAATTAATTTTATGTCTAATAATGATTTATAACATACCATATAATCAAAACTTTATTGATGTCCTAATAAATAAAGTATTAAATGAGAAGTATTTATTGATTTTACCTGGAAAATATCTAACTGATAAAGTATCCTTACAAGGAGTTAAGTGTATCTCATATGATGACTTATGGTTTAAAATCTTCCCTAAAAGAGCTACAAACATCGCTGAATCTATTTTAATTGATAGAGTCATAAACAAAAAACTGAATGCAAATCATCTAGTAAAAAATGCATTAAAAAAGGCTATTAGTGAATTTTTTTACTATGGCATACAGATAAAAGATCTAGCACTTCTTAATAATCAACATACAATGATGTATGAGGTCATTGTAGAAATAATACAAGAAATCAATGAAAATAATCTATCTCTCAGAGCGAGTACATTGTATGAGTTGTTGAATGGACAATCTCAGATAGAACAATGTGGCAAATTTTTTTCCAATAGAATTGTTTATGCTATTCTGCCAAAAATCTTTTCACCTTTACTATATAAAATTCTTAAGATTTTCCATAAAGATTTAGGTATCAACATTGTATTGCATGGACATGACCAGAAATTAGATTATGAGATATCTCAAGAACATCCACAATTTTATATGAAGGAGTTTTTGAAATCGATTGAAGTGAGTGAAGTGATGGATTTAATATCTGAAAATACAAAACATCCAGAAAGTATCAATAAAGCCGTTTTGGAAGTTCTGTATCCACCTTCAATGCTGCATCTACTGCACTCATCGAAGCTCTATGACTTCAAACATATAGGGAGATTTTCCTCAACATCAATTGCTCAGGAATTTTATGAAATTGTAAGAATTATAAGTGAATATATAGGAAATAATACCAGCCCTAAGATTGCTGTAATTAGTAGGAAGTCTGAAAAAATCAAAATGATTTATAAGTATTTGAAAAACTCAAGTGTTCTAAATAATTTAAATAAAACTTTAATTTTAACTACTTCAGCTCCTACATATTGTGCAGATTATGAGCAACTTAAATTATTTATACAAATTTTAGAAAATATAGGTCATAAAGAAGAGAATATCTCAGATATATTTACAATTTTAAAGCATCCTGCATCCAATAAACAAAATCATCATATAGTATTAGTTGCTGAGAAATATCTACTTGGAATAGAAGATTTAAATGTACATGATTTAAAAAGAATTATATATTTACTTGAGAAAAATGATATGCAGGAAGTAGCTCAATTGGTAGTGAATATATCTCAGTTCCAAAGGATAACTGGAGGGAAATATCCAGAAATAAATATAGAAATTAACCATGAAATTTTAAATACTGTAGCAGAAAACAAATTTGAACAGATACTTAAAGCTCATCTGATGTGCTTTTTTTCAATCATCTCACAAGATTTTATACAGAATGATGCAACAAATGAACTCTTAAATATCTTACTTGAAGCACAAAATTGTTTCAGAACATTTTCAAAGAAAAATATTGGTTTTAAGGAGTATAAGTCTACTATAATATCTTTACTCAACAGACATATAATATCTGCAAATGAAAGTGATATAGTCACAAAAAGTTGGGAGGAAGTAGTTGAGATTGATGTTATGACTTCCATAGAAGCAAGATTACTATCATATGATTTGACAATTCTTTGTGATTTAAAAGAAGATATTTGGCCACCTGAGTCAGAAGATCATTACTTTATCTCAGAGCAAACAAGGAGGAAATTTGGCTATTCAAAACCAGCTAGCTATGAAATAGGATATGCTGCAAGCGATTTTATAAGCATCCTAGCAACATCTGGAGAAGTCATGATAAGTGCATTACATGAAACTCAAGTATTTGATGTTATGAAGAAATCTGTAATTGAGAGTAGGTTTTTATCTTTACTATATGTACATAACATAATTGGAGGTTTTAAAAATAGATTATCAAGTGAAATACAAAATATTTTTACTACTAAAGATGATGTGGTGAGTGTATCAGAAGTGGCATTAATGAATGTACCAATCGATCAGAGGCCAAAATCATTTTCAGCTACTAGCCTTGAGAGGTTGATGAAAAATCCCTACCTATATTCAATGGAATATAATTTAAAGCTGAAATATTTACCGAAATTTTTCAGTAAGAAGCTGGAGCTACCTAGTAATAAAGACTTTGGAATAGTTCTGCATAATATATTACATAAAGTTTCTAATACTGATAATCATTATGATTCATTAGAAAAATATAGAGAAGTTTTTTTGACAATAGCTGGTGAAGTTCTACAGACTAGATATGGGAAATATGCAGTATATCGAATGAGACTATGGGAAGGGAAAATCAATAATATTATTGATTATATGTACGATTATAATTTGAATTTATATAGCAATGAAGATGTCTTAACTGAAACTGAAAAAAAAATATCCATTGATATTTCTTTAAATGACAGCATTATAATACAATTAAAAGCTTATGCAGATAGAATCGATCACACAAAAGAGTTGACATATATCTGTGATTATAAAACTGGACAGCTACCAACAAAAAATGAAATAATAACAGGTTTGAAGCCTCAGCTGAGCTTTGAAGGTATGATAATGAGTATTATGGGTTTGAATGAGAAGTTTGATCTATTGAGCTATAATTTTCAATCAATTCCTATGACAAAAATTATATTAAGATATATAAGACTTACAGGGATATCTTCATCAAATGAAATAAAAGATATAAATTTTGATTTCAATTCAATAGTTGATGGGGTCGCTAAAATACTCAAATCTCTCTATGTAGAGGGAATTGCCTATGCATCAACAGCAACATATGACAACTATTTACAAGCCCATATTATGAGAATATTCTCTACAATAGCACATAAACTCTGATTTGATCAGATCAGATCTGTGTGTTATATTTGAAGGTAAACAAAATTTATTAGAAAAATGGCTAATCTACATCCAAACTACAAAGCAATCACAGTTGTGATGACTAATGGTGACACTTTTGAAACACGCTCGACATATCACAATAAAGTTTTAAACCTCGATACAGATATCCATACACATCCTGCATGGAGGAAGAACAGTGAAAATTATGTGAATCTACAAGCTAATGAAATAGCGAAGTTCAATAAGAAATTTGGTGGAATTGATTTTATGATCAACTCTGATGATTCTGCAGCTTAATTGACATAT
>CAMCJK010000043.1 GCA_945875075.1 Candidatus Fokinia solitaria
ATTGGCATCTGTTTGTATGCAGCTTCTAAGTTACTTACTTCACCTACTGCTTTGAGAGTTAAAACTTTGGTAGTAGTTACGCCGTTTGATATTGAATCATCTGTAGAATGATTAAGTACAGAAATACCAGCTGAGTCATATCCCCTGTACTCAAGTAATTTCAACCCATTTATGAGATCTGCAGCGATATTATATTGTTTATCAGAAGAAATTATACAATAAATTCCACACATTTACTTCATTTTATCATCTTGTTTGGCATTAAGTATCAGTGCTATGCCACCTATCAGCATAGGTATTGTAAGCATCTGCCCCATAGTAATATTTATATTGGTATTGCTCCAGATTCTTATCATGAAAAGGCCAATATGTAAATCTGGCTCCCTATATTCCTCTACAGCTATTCTAGCTATTGCATAACCTATCATGAAACACCCTGTAAGTGCACCTCTTTTAATGCTAAGCTTTGTTTTGAAAATCAATATCATTAAGATTATGAAAAGTAACAAACCTTCTGTAGCTGCTTCATATAATTGACTCGGATGTCTAGGGATATTACCACCATAAGGAAATATCATCCCCCACTCTACTGCAGTAATTCTACCATATAACTCCCCATTGATGAAATTTCCACACCTTCCAAAAAACAATCCAATTGGTACAACACAACATATTAAGTCTGAGAGTGATAGGGCATTAATTTTATTTCTATATGCAAATACTAGTAGTGCTATTGCATAGCCTATCAAGCCACCATGAAAAGACATACCGCCCTCTAATGTATTTAAGACCATCAATGGTCTTGTGATAAACCATTCAGGTCTATAAAACATAACAAAACCAAGCCTTCCACCAAGTATAATACTTATGATAAAATATATGCTCAATGAGTCTATCTGTTTAGCATTAAGTGCTGGTATTGTATGAAACTTCTGCCATCTATATAAAGAAAATTTTTGTAATAAGTAAGCTGATATAATAATGCTTACTGCATAAGCTACGCCATACCACTTCATTGTAAGCGGTCCAATTTGAAAAAGCACTGGATCAATTTGTGGAAAAAGTATTGCTAACATATTTTTAATAGGATAGAATCAAGATTAGTATATGGTAATTTCTCCATGTAATTCAAATTATAATGTATATATGTCTCACAATAAAAACTTTCTAGACGATATCAATAAAATTGCTGGTACAGCATTTTCATCAGCTATACAAGCTAAAGATAGTTTAATGGACTTTATAAAGCAACACATTGATTCATTAATGACATCAAAAGATTTGGTATCTCGTGAAGAATTTGAAGCTTTAAAAGAAGTTGTAATGCACGGTCAAAAGAAAAAAGTCAACACAGCCGATACAAATTCTAAAAAACCGAAAAGTAAATAATGCGTAGAGAAGATGTTGCAATAGTATTTCCTGGTCAAGGATCTCAATATATTGGGATGGGCAAGGATTTATATGATAACTTTCCAGTTGCAAAGAGGGTTTTTGAAGAGGTTGATGAAGCAATTTCTATGAAGCTCTCAGATTTGATCTTTTATGGTGAGAAGGATGAGCTAAATTTAACTGAAAATACTCAGCCAGCTATTATGGCAGTCTCAATTGCAGCTTATAGGGTCTTTGCTGAGCAAAATGGTGCTAGTAGTATGGAGGATTTATGTGCAGTGACGGCCGGACACTCATTAGGAGAATATAGTGCCTTATGTGCAGCAGATTCAATTTCACTAAGTGATACTGCAAGGCTATTAAAGATTAGAGGTCAAGCTATGCAAAAGGCTGTTCCTATTGGGAAAGGTGGGATGTCAGTATTCTTAGGAATTGATTTTGATACTGCAACTAATATTGTCATAGAAGCTGAAAAATATGGTGTTTGTGAAGTTGCGAATGATAACTGTATTGGACAAATAGTAATTAGTGGTGAAATTCCAGCACTTGAATATGCTGAGGGAATTGCAGCAGAATATGGCTGTAAGAGAACTATTAGACTGCCTGTCAGCGCACCTTTCCATTGCAAGTTAATGGATCCAGCTGCTAGGGTGATGGAAGAAGCATTGAATAAAGTTAATATTTTAGCACCTTCAGTTCCTGTTGTATCTAACTACACAGCAAGGCCAAATCTTTCACAGATACAAATATTACACTTATTAGTTGGTCAGATTTCTAATATTGTGCGATGGACTGATTCAGTTAAAATTATCTCTGATAGATATAATACAAGAAATTTTGTTGAAATTGGCCCGGGTAAAGTTTTAAATGGTTTGATTAACAGAATCCTAATTAGAATTAATTGTATGAATTTTGAAAAAGTCAGTGATTTAAATACAATTCCTAATATTATTTAAATATTCATTAACCATTTATGCTTAGAATTTTATTTGTAATTTTACTTATCCCGTTGAATGTAGGATTTGCAAGTACCCCTTATATAACAAATGTAGTGCCATCAAAGGAAGAAGTGCTCCGTGTAAAAGAAAATGATATAATACTTGGATGCCCTGAAGCAAAAAACATAATAATAGAATACTCATCATTATCTTGTCCTCATTGTGCTGATTACTATAAAAATGTCTTTCCAAAGATTAAGTCTGCATTAATTAATAACTGTAAGGCGAAATATGTTTATAGAGATTTTCCTACAACAAGATCTGCACTGAAAGCCACAGCTTTGATCAGATGTATTACTATGGATGCGAATCATAAGGTCAACCAAGATGAGTTTTTTAGATTACTCCAAACTCTTTTTAATTCTCAGTCTTCATGGGCATTTACAGGTGATTATGAAAATAGTTTAAGTAAGATTTTGAGCATTGTTGGTATACCTCAAGAAAAAATATCTATTTGTATGAAAAATAATGAAATTGCAACTAACATAGTTTCCAATTCATTTCTTTCTATGAAAGCGCTTAATATGTCACATTCACCATGTCTTTTTATTAACAATGTTGAGGTGCAGTCAATAAATTATGAAAATATTACCAAAATGTTAAAATAACCTTCCTAAATACATATTTAATTAGCTTGTAATCTACAAGAGAATCTTTATAAACCTAATCATTGCAAAGCTATCATCTATTGGTATACTGTGTTCAGTAAACTTTTTAGATAGAGATATGAATGTTGTCAAAATAATACAAACCATAGTTGCATTTTTAGCAATTAACGAATCTGCTTTTGGATATGATATTACTGATGCAATCAATGCAACGCTCCAAAACAATACTCAGCTGAAGGCAAGTGAAATATCGCTTCAAGGTGCTAAGCTACAAAGATTTAATGCTGCTACTAGCTTCCTACCATCCATTGCTGGACAAACAACAAGAACAGCAACATTTGTTGATGGATTAAAGTCTCAAAATGGCACTCCAAGACAAGACTCACTATCGATCAGTGAAGAGATTTTTTCTGGCGGCAGAGGGATATACTCATTAAAAGCTTCTAAGTTCAGCTCTGAAGCAGCCCTAATAAGTTATCAAAACAGTATTGATAATGCTATCCTACAAACTGTTCAAGTATATGAAAGTGTCATAGCTTCAAGAGATAAATATAAAGTATCCCAACAACAAGTTGAGCTATTGAAAAAAGTGGTTAATCAATCTGAAGTCAAACTTAGTATTGGTACTATAACAAGAACTGACATGTTGGAATCACAAGCAAGTCTTGCAAGCACAATAGCCACAAGTGAAAAGAGTTATGCTGATATGAGAAATACAGAAGAGAATTTCAAATATTTCACAGGTGAGACCCCGCCAAAAGATATGAAACAAATAAACATAAAAAGTCTCTTATTACCTCAAAACCCTGAGGTGTTCTTAGATGAAATAGATAGCAGTAATCTGAGTATAAAAGTTGCTGAGAAGAATTTATTGGCTCAGAAGTATGCTACAAGATCCACTAAAGCAATGATGCTACCGACTGTTACAGCTTCGATATCTGCTGTGCAGCAAGAACAATGGCAATCAGATCTAAGTGGTATGAGAAGAAAATATGATTTCAAAGGTACGACTTATCAGTTATCTGTTAATGTACCAATTTTTCAAAAAGGTACAGAATATGTAGGAATAAAAAAGGCATTATTAGATGAAGCAAATGCTCTAAACATAAGGAATGATAGTGTATTGAAAGCTCAAAAAGATGCTATATCAGCTTGGAATAATTACTCACAAGCTAAAAGTAGTGTGCATTCAAATTCTGAAAGTGTAGGGTACTATAAAGTCTATATTGAGGGTTTAGAAGAAGAATTCAAAATTGGCACTAAAACTTTGACAGAGTTACTACAGGGACAGCAGCACTATGAAAATGCTAGAAATGAATTAATCCAAACTAAAGCTCATATGGTGATTTCAGCATTGAATCTAAAATATTTACTTGGGCAAATAAAAGAAATAGACTTTTCAAAGCTTGTCTCAAAGGATAAATCTGATACTAAACAAAATGTAAAAGTTGATAAAGAAGAAGTAGTGCCTAACACTAAGTTTACAGAAATTTCAACACCAAACTAATTTGAAATATATAAATGACAATTGAAGATAACAATTCTATACCAGTAGAGGTCTCAAGAGTACTGCCAATGTCTATTGAAACTGAGATGCAGAGAGCATATCTGGATTATGCAATGAGTGTCATAGTTAGTAGAGCATTGCCAGACTGTAGAGATGGCTTGAAGCCAGTCCATAGAAGGATTTTATATGCAATGCATACTGCTGGGAATCATCACAATAAACCATATAGGAAATCAGCAAGAATTGTTGGTGAAGTAATGGGTAAATTCCATCCACATGGAGATGCTGCAATATACGCATCACTAGCTCGTATGGCACAAGATTTCTCATTATTAGCACCTCTTGTTGATGGACAGGGTAACTTTGGTTCGATAGATGGTGATGAGCCGGCTCAGATGCGTTATACAGAAGCGAGGCTTGCAAAGCTTGCAGACGTCGGATTACTAGTTGATATAGATAAAGATACAGTTGATTTTCAAAATAACTACGACAGCTCAGAAGTTGAACCAAGAGTATTACCAGTCAGATTCCCTAATCTTTTGATTAATGGTGCAAATGGTATTGCTGTTGGTATGGCAACAAATATTCCACCTCATAATATGGGGGAGATAATAGATGCATGTTGTGCATATATAGATAATGAAAATATCACAATGGATGAGATGCTGGAGTATATCCCTGGCCCTGACTTCCCTACAGGAGGTGAAATACTTGGGATTGATAGGACTAAAATAGCACTATCTACCGGCCGTGGGAGTATTATTATAAGAGGAAAAACTGCAATTGAAGGTGATAATAGGAGGACAATAGTTATCACTGAAGTACCTTATCAAGTGAATAAAGCTGAACTAGTCAAATCGATCGAAGTACTTGCTAATGAGAAAGTAATAGAAGGTATATCTGAGATAAGAGATGAATCAAACAAGCTGGGCATTAGAGTTGTATTAGATTTGAAAAAAGATTCAGAAGCTGAAGTCATTTTAAATAAATTATATAAGAAAACTCAACTACAGACATTTTTTGGTGTTAATATGGTTGCGCTAAAAGATGGGCAGCCACTTGTTACAAACGTATATGAAATGATTATAAACTTCTTAAAATTCAGAGAAGAAGTCATTAGAAACAGGACAAAGTTTTTATTACAAAAGGCTCAAGATAAGGCTCATACTTTAGTTGGGGTTTTGATAGCTGTAGAGAATATAGAAGAGATAATTCCTTTAGTAAGAGGTGCGAAAGATACTAATACTGCTAAAGAAAATTTAATTTCTAGAAAATGGAATGCTCACTCTGTGATAGCTATATTAGATATCATAAGAGATGATAGAAATGAGATAGATGACTCTCACACTATGTTTTCTGAATCGCAGGTGAAATCAATACTAGAGATGCGCTTACAGAGACTTACAGCATTAGAACATCATAAGATACATGATGAATTGATCAGTCTTGCTGATGATATAAAGGAATATGTGAGCTTATTGGAATCACGTCCGAAGCTTTTATCTTTGATGAGAGAAGAGTTAGTGGAAATTAAAGATAATTTTGCAACTCCACGCAGAACAACAATATCTCAGCATTTACTTGAAATGACTGATATGGACCTTATCCAGTGCGAAGATATAGTGTTAACAATAACCCGTGATGGTTATATTAAAAAAACAGCTCTATCAAGCTATAAAGGGCAGAAAAGAAGTGGTAGGGGTAAAGCAACCATGAATATCAGTGATGATGATTGCGTAACCCAAATGATTATTACAACTACACATCATCATATTTTATTTTTTACTGACTTAGGTAAGGTTTACAGAATGATTGGATATCAAATACCAGTAGGTTCTCTACAGAGTAAAGGTAGGGCAATGGTGAATCTGATATCTGTTGGTGATAATGAGAAGGTTACAAATGTAATTGCTATGCCTTATGTCAAATTTGAAAGAAGTAAGAGGAATGTTGAGGAAGTAGTAGATGTAGATATAATTGTTGAAGATATTGAAGAAGATAATGATTCTGTGCAAGAACAGTTAGTTGATGATACTGCTGAATATATGGTATTTGCAACTGCTAAAGGTAATATTAGACGTAATTCTGTCAAAGATTTTTATAATATCCCAGCAAATGGAAAAATAGCTATAGGCCTTGAAGAAGATGATAAACTTATTGGAGTCAATATATGCAAAGGTGATGATCATATATTCTTAGCAACTAAGATGGGTAAAGCTATCAGATTCCCAATTGCAAAAGTTAGAGTTTTCAAGGGCAGAACATCAACTGGTGTGCGTGGTATAAAACTTGCTTCAAATGATGATGCAGTAGTGGCGCTCGCAATTCTGAATGGACTAACTGTATCAAATGAAGAGAAGGAAGGATATTTAAAAATTGGACTAGAAAAAAGATTACAGATTGCTGAGAAAGCTTTAAATAATATAGAAGCTGCGCAAATTACAGCTGAAAAAGCTGTTTCTAAGCTTGAAGATAAAGTTTTAACTGCTGATACTGCAATTAAACTAGCTCTAAATGAACAGTTTATGTTGTCAGTTACAAGTTATGGATATGGGAAATGTAGCTCCTCTTACTCATATCGTATCACTGGACGTGGCGGACAAGGTGTTATAAATGCAACTCTAAAAAAATATACTGGTAAGGTCATAGCTGCTTTCCCAGTAACAAAAAGTGATGATGTTGTTGTTGTCACACAAAATGCAATAACAATCAGAATGTCTGCAGATGAGATTAGAATAAGTGGTAGGAGCTCAAGTGGCGTTAGATTAATCAATCTAAATGAGGGTGACATAATAAGCTCTGTTAGCAGAGTGATTGATGGTAAAAATAGTGAGGAAGAAGTTGAAGCATAATGGAAAGAATGCATGTAACAATTTTAGGATGTGGTAGTTCCGATGGAGTGCCGCAGATTGGATGTAAATGCACCGTCTGTAATTCTACCAATCCAAAAAATAATAGGACTAGGGCTTCAATTCTATTAGAAATAGATAAATTTAAGATACTAATTGATGCAGGTCCAGATATTCGATTACAAGCACTGAGGGAGCAAATCATAACGATTGATGCAGTGCTCATCACACATGCACATTTTGATCATATAGGGGGCATAGGAGATTTAAGGGCAATTATGTTTAATAGAGGCATTAAAGCCATTCCTATGTTTGCAGACAATGCAACAAATAAACTGGTAAAAAATACTTTCGGATATGCCTTTCCTGGGATTTTAGAATCTAATGCCTTTTTTGGTGAATTTTCATTATTAAGTCCAAATATCACTGTGATTCCATTTAAACAAAAGCATGGGAAGTTTTTTTCTTATGGGTTCAGAATTGGAGATTTTGCCTATTCAACTGATGTGAATGAATTGGATGAAAATGCTTATAGAGCCTTAGAAGGTGTGAAGGTTTGGATTATAGACTGTCTCGAATATCACACTTCCCCAACTCACTTCTGTTTAGATGATACAATCCGTGAGATCTATAAAATCAATCCTGCAGAAGCAATTATTACCCATATGGGTCATAACATAGATTATGAGCTATTATCAAGCATCCTACCTTCAAATATAAGGTTGGCATATGATGGTATGAAAATAAATCTTTAGTTGGAAATAGTTACTAATTTTTATGTTCTATCATATGTGCCACAAGTATCTATACTGGTATGCTAACAATGTCATTAGATCATAAAAAGAATTTCATTATTATGGTTATAATTGTGCTCTAAAAAAAATATAAATTTTATCTTTTATTAAAGATCACCTATTGCATTAATAATAGTTTTGATCTAAAATGTCATGGAGCTTTTATAACTTTTCCTCGGTAGCTCAGTGGTAGAGCAAGCGGCTGTTAACCGCTTGGTCGCTGGTTCGAATCCGGCCCGGGGAGCCATTTTTTTATAAATCAATAAAATATTTTAGATAGGAAGTTATCGGAGAGGAGGATATTTCCTGCGATAGACATAAGCAAATCAGGTACGAGGAAAGAAGATTTACTACTTAGTAAGGGTCAAGTATCTAAGACATGGATATTGCGTCGCATATTGAGTGGAATGAACACATCTGAAGCAATAGAATTTTTAATAGATAAGCTAAAGTATACAAAGAGTAATGAGGAGTTTTTTGCACAAATGGATACAAATAATAAGAAGAGTTAG
>CAMCJK010000044.1 GCA_945875075.1 Candidatus Fokinia solitaria
AATGGATACAAATAATAAGAAGAGTTAGATTATGACACATGAATGTATTTTATTGGAAAAGGGACTTCTAGAGCACTCAATAAGAACTGATAGAGATTTAATAGAAAAACTATTCGCCGATAACTTTGTTGAGTTCGGTAGTGCGGGTAAAATCTATAATAAGGCAGATGTGCACCAAGCACTCAGTGCTGAAGCAGTTAGAGAATTTAAAGCCATAGATTTTGAATCAAAAATTTTAAGTGAAAATTGCGTACTTATCACATATAAACTTTTCGAAGGTACAGAGGCTACTCTTAGATCTTCAATTTGGTGCCATGATGCTAATGGTAATTGGCAAATGATATTCCATCAAGGTACAAATTGTTCTCTATAACTAATAGCTAAGTTCCTTTTCATATTATCAATTTCAGGCTGTGTAAAAGGATCAACTCCAGTTAACACAGCTGCAGTTATGACTTCAAATATCATATGCATCATAATGGCTCCAAGGCTTATCATGCTATTATTTTCCAGAATGATTTTCCTGAATGGTATTTGATGATTATGACACTGAAGACATACTTCATTTTCTAGCATTAAGATCATCTCATTAAGTCTGGACTCAACTTGGCCTTGTATACTAAAAAGATTGAATTGTTGGCGTGTCTTATTTTCTAGAATTCCTTGCATTAGACCATGCTGATCGATTGGTAAATCAAGAGAAGAAACAACTAGATTTATACCTTCTTTACATAAAGTTTCAGCAAGTGATGTAGAATACCAGTGGATCATTCCATTAAAGCGTGAATCATAACTGGAATTTATAATAGACATAGAAAAGTTTTCTGATGATAGAGTATTTGAAGTCATAACTGCACCTGCTATTATAGCCTTTATAGTAACTTCAGCTCCAGATAAAAAGTCCTTCAAAACAGCATTAGCCCCTTTAAAAAAGTCTTCAATATTTAATCCTAGAAGGGTGCTTAGCAAAATATTTGGAGTAGTAAAAGTAGAAAATCTTCCACCCATATTGCTATCATATTCTAAAAACACACCCTTAGTGCGTTCATGTAAGCTTCCCAATAAAGATTTTGATTGCAATCCATAGACGTATATAAACCTGTTTGAGCAATCATTACAACCTGATTGTTTCAAATTATCATACCAAAACTCTGCAAGGATTAATGTTTCAATCGTATCACCTGAGTTACTTATAAATAGAAATCCTGTCTCATGGATATTTATTGATTCCTTAGTTTGCTTTAATTGGATTGGACATATTTTATGCATGCAAATCACTTTAAAATCATCTGTAGGACTTATAAAATCGTTTAGACATTTACTATTCAAAATTGCCCCACCCATACCAATAACAATAATGGTTTTAAACCTTTGCTTAAAATCATTTGCGATCTCTTTAAGTTTAGTGATTTTATCATTATCATAATAAGGTAATAGTTGTAGTAACTGTGGCATACAAATTGTAATCTTTTCAAACACTGCACTCCTCAACACTTCCAGGTCACTTAAAGGTAGTCTCAAATGTGTATGTAAAATTCTCTCAGCACAAATATCTGAATACTCAAATTTATAGTACAAACATTTTACTTCATTTTTAAGACTTCGATATTTAATCATATTAGTGTATTTCCTTAAATGTTTTTACTACCCCTATATTTTATTATAACGCAATGACTTTATTATGTCTATCAGAAATATAAAAAATACGTTATTGCATTTTTAGAAGAGATATATTATAATCCTTGATGTAAGGTTTAATGTCAATATTGTATGAATTTGGTTAGAGTCATGCTAGAATGAAAATAAAAAATGGAAGTTACTAGCTATAATTGGGAACAGTATTTTATCACTATGGCTTACCTTATTTCAATGAAAAGCAAAGATCCAAGCACTAGAGTTGGAGCAGTAATAGTGGGTCCAGATAAAGAACTAAGATCGACTGGATATAATGGCTTTCCACGAGGTGTAAAAGATTTAATACAGAGGTATGATGACAAAGATTATAAGCACTACGCTTGCAATCATGCGGAAGAAAATGCTATTTTACATTGTGCAAGAATAGGAGTCTCAACAGCAAAATGTACAATTTATAGCACTTGGTTTCCTTGTTCATACTGCACAAAAGCTATTATTCAGTCAGGTATAACAGAAGTTGTTTTTCATAAAGATTTTCCTGGTAACTATACAAGTGAAAGATGGGGTAGAAGTATTGAAATATCAAGAGAAATGCTTAATGAAGCAGGGGTTGCTATCAGAGAATTCTCTGGTAATATTATCAACATAATTGGTTTATATAATGGCAATAATTTTTCTCTTTAAAGTAGATTTATATGACATATGTTGTTACTGATAATTGTGTAAAATGCAAGTATACTGACTGTGTTGAGGTTTGCCCTGTTGACTGTTTTTATGAGGGAGATAACATGTTAGTAATAAACCCTGACGAGTGTATAGATTGCGGTGTTTGTGAGCCAGAATGTCCTGCTGATGCAATAAAACCGGATGCTAAAGATCGTTTAAAATGGTTGCAGATTAATAGAGAGTTTGCCTTCACATGGCCTAAAATTACAAAAAGAAAAGCTCCTTTAGAAGATGCAGATAAAATGAATGGAGTGCCGAACAAGTTTGAGCAATTTATGTTAGAAGATAAAAAAGATAAATGAAAAAAATTGTTGGTCTTATATTTAAAATACCGGTTTATTTTTATAAATTTTGCATTTCACCATATATGATCTCTAGTTGTAGGTTTATACCATCTTGTTCAACCTATGCAATTGATATGTTTAGTAAATTTATGCCACACGTAGCAATATATAAAATATTTCTGCGAATATTAAAATGCAATCCTTTTTATAGCGACAGAAATAATGAAAAATTTTAACCGATAAAGACTATAAGTTGATTATGCAGATAATTTTCATGGGCACATCTGAGTTTGCAGTACCAATTCTTAATAGTTTGATACACTCTCAACACTCAATAAAATCTGTGTATACAGTGGAGCCTAAGTTGCATTCTCGTGGTATGAAATTGCATTGTTCTCCAGTGTATAAAGTAGCTGAGAAACATCAAATTCCTATATTTACACCAAAAACATTCAAAAATCAGTCTGAGGTTGATAAATTAAAGGAAATAGAGGCAGATATTATTGTGGTTGCTGCATATGGGCTAATAATTCCGGCATCAATTTTAAATGCTTGTAAGTTTGGTTGTATTAATGTTCATCCATCAGATCTCCCAAGATGGCGTGGTGCAGCTCCAATACAGAGAAGTATGATGGCATGTGACTCTGAAACTGCAATTTGCATCATGCAACTTGATGCTGGGGTCGATACAGGGCCTATATTTACTAAAAAACAACTGACATTAGATAAAAATAAAAACATCCATCAGTTAACTGAGGATTATGCACAAATTGGTGCAGAGATGCTTTTACAAACACTTAAAGAGCTTGAGAAAAGCGTTGCTAATGCTTTCCCACAAACGAATATAGGCACAACCTATGCACAAAAAATCACATCAGAAGATATGGTGATTAATTGGAATAAAAATGCTACAGCAATTCATGGTCAAATCATGGCTTTAACTCCAAATGCCTATTTTATAAATCAAGGTTTGAAGATCAAGGCAGTTGAATCAGTTTTAATTGACCAAGAGACAAATGAGCCACCAGGGATGGTACTAAACAAGCAATTAGATATAGCTTGTGGTGATAACAGAGTAATACGGCTTACAAAACTCCAAAAACCTAGCGCTAAAATCCTAGAAACTCGTGACTTTCTCTGTGGGTATAAAATCCCTATAGGCTCAACTATTGAGTCTTGATGGCTCTTCTGAAAGCATCAATATATGGACTTGTAGCGCTGCCTAAATCATCCATTGTACCACTCCAACTCACTGTCTTATTATCTATTAAAACTATCCTATCTGCTAACTCAGAAGCGCATATTGGATCATGTGTGATAGCAATAATTGTTGCACCAGTCCTCTTTTTTATCTCACAGATTAGCAGACTTATATTATATGAAGTCACAGGATCAAGCCCTGTTGTTGGCTCATCTAGCAAGATAATCTCAGGATTAGTACTAATAGCACGTGCAATTGCAACGCGTTTTTGCATTCCACCAGACAACTCATAAGGATATTTTTCCAGATTATCAGCTGCTAAACCGACTACTTCTAGCTGCTCTTTTGCAGTCTTATTTAGTTCTATTCTTTGCGCACTTGTTATAAAACCATTCTTTGCGATCTGATTATATATACCAAATGTAATGTTGTCAGATATCGTCATGCTGTCAAAAAGAGCATTCCCTTGGAAAAGCATCCCTATAGATTGTCTTATTTCATCGGGGCGCTCTGCAATTTTCAGTTGACTACATTCTAAGCCATTAATTTTCAATATGCTGCCAGGATCTGCTGTAATAAGGCCTGAGATACATTTAATTAAAACTGATTTTCCACACCCAGAGCCTCCTACTATTGCTACTGATTCTTTATCATGAATTGTAAGGTTGATATTCTCCAGAACAATATTACCATTGAATGACTTAAATAGTTTTTCTATTATTATCTTTTGTTGCATTAATTATATCAATAATTTTTTTTCTGACATCTTCAACCCCATACCCAGACTTATTACTTATCATTAAATATTCATCACCCTGTGCTTGTGATTTTAAAGATTCCAATGCGTTTCTTTCTATGAGATCAATTTTAGTAAATATAAAGCAAATTTTATGCCCAATAAACCTCATTGCATCAATTACATCATTGTCTACATCCATGATTCCTCTGCGTGCATCTATCAATAAAAATATCCTAGATGGACTTCTTGCATGCAAATAATCATAACACAATTGATATAAATTATCAGCAACAGTTTTTGAAACTTTGGCATATCCATATCCTGGTAAATCAGCAATAGTAGCTACATTGTTGTCTAAAATAAATAAATTTATCTGCTGTGTACGACCAGGGGTCTTAGATACCCGTGCAACTGTTTTATTATTAAAAATTGAATTGATTGCACTGGATTTCCCAACATTAGATCGCCCCCAAAATGCTATTTCTGGTAAATTATTACTTGGTAATGCTATAAATTTGTTTGCACCAGCAAGAAACTGTATGCTATTAAAAACTTTATTATCTTTCATAATAATTAGACTATACTGGTTAAAAAAATATAAAAATAAATGAAAAGAAACCACTTCAAAATAAGAAAAACAACAGTGATTCCAGCTGTGATTGTCTCACTCTCAATGGTTGGCTGTACATCAAAGACCCCTGCACAAATAGAAGATAGACATAATATGGTCTTCACAAGGCATGGTACAATCGAGATTATAAGAGTATATCCTAATGATACAATTGAATCAATTGCACAACAAAATAATATACCAGTTGAGGTTTTAGCTGCAACAAATCGTTTATCATATCCATACCATCTTTATAATGTCAGAACAATGATATTACCTAAAGATAAGTTTCATAAGGTACAAAAATCTGAATCTATGAAATCAATTGCAAAAAAATATGATGTTGATTTGATGTATTTAATTGATATTAATGCTATGGATCACCTACAGGCTAATAAAACTTTACAAATAGGTACAATAATTAAAATCCCATTACAGGATAAAAATATAAAACAACATGTAGAAAATGATTCTTTAACACCTGTTTATGTTCCTACAAAAGATTATGATGTTATGGAGTTAGATGAAGTACAAGAGCCTATCCAAGAGTTAAATGATGTTTCATATGAAGATAATCAGCCTAGAAAGGCAGAACAGGAAATAAAAGATGATACAACCCTAGAATTTGAAAATGATTTAAAACAAACGCTTAATAAGCCTGAAGAGGAAATAAATATACCTACTGTTAATAATGAAAATTCTTTTAAAATATCTACACCACTCAACTCAACACAATTTATTTGGCCTTTAAGTGGCACTATCTCAAGAGATAAAAAAGATGGCATTATAATCTATGCACCACTCAATACAGTTGTAAGAGCAGCAGGTAGTGGTAAGGTCATCTTTGCAGAAAATGATAATGGTGAGTATGGCAATCTCATCATAATTAAACATACAGATGGTTATCTCTCAGCCTATGCACACAATAACCAAATTCTTGTAAAAAAAGGTGATGAAGTTAAGAAAGGCCAAACAATTTCAAAGGTAGGTAAGTCAGGGAAAGTGTCTAAAACTCAACTGTACTTCTCAATGAGAAAGGGCAAGGAGATAATAGACACTGAGAAAGACTCAATATAGGAAGATTACTGCACTATCTGCCAAGACCCATCACTTATTCTACAAGCTTTACCAAAAGCTTGCTGTCTTTTCCCACCTATGAATACTTCCTGTACAAACTCCCTACAATTCCTACCATTTCTAACATATGTTGCTTCAGGAGTAATTCTACCATAATTTCCAGAATCTGGATTTCTCCATGTTGATGTAACGCCGCTAGGATTGTATTCAAGTGAATTGCTCATAGATTTATGGTAATATGCAGCATCAGCTTTATCCAAGGATTGTCCCACTTGATTACCTAAGTATCCCCCAACAAGAGTACCAGCAACGACACCAAGAATACGCCCTTGTCCGCCACCAAATTGTGAACCTACAAGCGCTCCAAGACCAGCTCCAACAAGAGTACCTGTACTTTGTTTCGAGTAAGTTTGATGGTGATGATGTCTTGTAGAATATTGAGGACTTATTGTACACGCAGTTAACATTACAGTAGTTAAAATACAGCCTAAAAATTTATATTTATTGAACATTTTGATATTTTTATTTGATTTCTCATTACAATAAAATTATATACAATATCTATTTAGGATGCAATACTAAGTTATAGTACATTACTCAATAGTCTAAGAATAGTGATTTTATCAATCTTACATTTATGCTGTAACCAAAGTTTTTTTGCTATTCTCAGTTGATTCCCGATATCTGCATTTGTAAACCCTAGTTTCATGATATCATCTCCCTTAACTGGCATTATTGCAGTCGGAATACTATTTAATATCATCAGAAAATGTGTGAGTGTATTTGAAATGTCAGCAACTTTAAAAAGCTTAATTCTCATCACATAATGCATTTCGAATAGCTGTATGTAAGTATCTTTACCAATTTCCTGCATTGCAACATGAATTTCATCAAATACTTCTTCACTGGCGAGAAGTTTTTTTAATATATTGTCAAAAATCTCAGAAAATTCAATATTCAACAACTTATATATAATCTGCTGCTCATTATTGCTAAATTTTAGAGTTTTTAAAATACTTAAATCTATAATATTAGAAAGTTTTAATAGGGCAGCTAAGTTTATTATTGGGTCATCACAAAAGTATAAACTGTCTATATTCTCTAGCTTGAAATCCAAGCCAATTCTATTCAAAATACCATGCTTCAACATCAAACTAATTGGTACATACTGATAAGCTGATGATAAAGTTTTCATTAACTCACTCCTAATCCTCTCAGCTGATATATGCTGTAAATTCTCAGATAGCTCAACAGAAGCATCAAAACTCTCATAATGAAGCATCAGACCCTCAGTATAATCAAAATACCCTAGGAATCTAAAATAACGCATTATACGCAAGTAATCCTCATGAATTCTTTGCTTAGGATCACCTATAAATTTCACAATCTTATTTTTTATATCATCCTGGCCATTGAAATAATCATATAAATTACCATTAACATCAGCGTACATAGCATTAATTGTAAAATCTCGCCTTTGTGCATCTTCTTCCCAGCTATCTCCAAAGACAACTTCTGCATGACGTCCATTACACTTTACATCAACTCTTAGGGTAGTGATTTCGATTTGTATATTATTAATAATAGCAGTTATAGTACCATGTTTAATGCCTGTAGGGATTGTGTGTAGGGAATGTTTTGAAAATATTCCTATAACATTTTCAGGCAACATATTCGTCGCCATATCTATTTCTTTGGGGATTTTACCATTTAAAATATCGCGTACATACCCACCAACAATTCTAGCTTCAGATCCATGTGCAAAACTAGATATTATCTGACAAACAACTTTGACAACTTCAGGTATTGGAATGCTACTCAATTCTCTTTTTTATGTGGAGTTTAAGGATTAAAGCCTTATCTCAAAGCTTAGAGATAGCTTTTTTACCAACTCTATAGTCCTTTAATACCATTTTGTCTCTTCATTTGATACTGTTAAGCACTTCAGAATTGCTGGTATGACTACTGCATCTTCATTCGAATTTATTTTTTCCTACGTATACTAGTTTCAAATACCCGCACTACCGAACTCAACAAAGTTATCGGCGAATAGTTTTTCTATTAAATCTCTATCAGTTCTTATTGAGTGCTCTAGAAGTCCCTTTTCCAATAAAATACATTCATGTGTCATAATCTAACTCTTCTTATTATTTGTATCCATT
>CAMCJK010000045.1 GCA_945875075.1 Candidatus Fokinia solitaria
TATAATAATAAAATAATAACTACAAAAAATGAAAGAAATAAAAAAAAATAATCTTATCGGTGAAAAAACCGATGAACAGATAGAGCAGGAAGCGAAGATACTTCAAGAGGTTAAGATTAAAGAGATTATAGCCAAGCTGCCACATAACAATGAACCACTTTTGCCCAAAGAAAATAATCTTATCGGTGAAAAAACCGATGAACAGAAAGTGATAGAAAAGCTTATAAATAAACAGCTTCTTCAAGACTTAGCAGAACCAAATTATCAAAAAAATTTAATTGACGAGATTGCAGCCAAGCTGCCATATAGGGCAAATAATAAAATATTTTCGGATCCAGAACACACATCGGTGCCTGTGATGGGATTTTTGCCTGAAAAGACTCAATTTAGCCCACAAAATAAAAATCCAGCAGACTACTTACTTGAAGGATTGTTTAATAAAATTTTACATGATCCAGATTCAGTAACTTTTAAGGTGGTAAAAAATGCTGCGGGAAACCAAAATATATCTGTTACATCAAAAGATCCTATACAATATTTAGGTCCATTGGAGTTTAAAGATAATGAATTATCCACTGAGCAAAATGAATATGGTAAAAAAGGGTTTGATATGCAAGTTAATGTAATCGACATAGATGTTAAAGATATGGATGTTTCTGAACTTTTTGCTAAAGCAGATTTAAGAAATTTGACCTTAGATAAGACTTTGATGGGTAAATATGCTGATAGATATAAATCATCATCACGAAAATCCACTAAAGTTCAGGATCTTGATAAAAAGATTGCACAAGAGAGAGAAAAGGTAAATCCTGATGACAACGATAAGTTAAAGTCATTAGACGACTTGAAAAGCTTGTCTGATGGTGAAAAATTAGCAATATGGACATATACTGGTAATGATTATGAAAAAATAAACGGGATTCTCAGGGGTACAAACTCGAAATTCAAGAGAAGTAATAACTCAGATGAGTCAAAAAATGCATTTCTTGACGCTCTTGTTATACAAAATTTACTAACAAAATTAGATAATCCTTTCAATAGTCCTACTTTACGTGTCGAGGGTCAGTATAATGTACAAAATTTAAAAGATAAAGCTCTAGGCAACCTTCTCAGTGAGAATAATACTGTGGTCAGTACATCAGAGAAGGCTATGCATCACTTTGCGAACCCAGATCAAGACAAGATTAATTTGATTTTTAATTCTGGTAGAGGCCTTCATGTTGCTCCAATATCTCAGATGGACGGTGAGCAGGAAGTATTAGTAGCAGGAGGGCAGTTTAAGATTACAAAGGCTGCTTGTATAGATGAGGGTAGCAAGGGACAACGTTTGGTTGTTGCGGTCGATAACATGAATGTCGACACTGACGAAAGGAAAGAACGAGCTACAAGAAGTGGATTCGATATCAAGAAACATGAATATCTTCTACATATCGAACCACAAGAACATAAGATTGAGAGGGTTGAATTCAAAGAGACTACCGTGATAAAGAAAGATAGTTTACTACAAGATGAGGGAAATAATCTATGTAAGCATGATATAATAAAAGACCCACCAAAAAACAATGCTGATCTAGTGAAAAGAATTAAAAGCGATCCAAAGTTAAATACCCAAATTGAACAAGGTTTAACAAGATCCAATAAAATACTGCTTAAGGCGATCACGATTCTTCCACCACTGAAAGTATATAAAGAGGCTAAAGCACTGTTGGGTAAAATAAAGAATGCAAATCCTTCAGAGAAGGAGAAGTCGGCTCAAAAGGCAAATCAAGTTAAAGTGGCCCAAATAAATTTGGTCTAAAAAAAGAAGTCAACCATCAGACTAAAGCACTGCTTGGTACAATAAAGAATGCAAAGGCAGATCATTCAGACAAAGAGAGTTCAGTTCAAAATGTAAAAAAAGATACAAGGGGGATAACGCAATAAGTAGCTGTAATGCTTTATAAGCCGGGTTCTGTACCAAATTCTTGGTGGCAACTATTTATCTAGCTGTACTATCGCTAGTACAGTCATGCGATCTACCCTCATGCTATAGCCTAAAACTGACCGTATAAACAAATATCTATACAGCATGTCTACTTGATCTTGCATCTGGTGGGGTTTACCATGCGATTCTCATTGCTGAAAACCCGGTGAGCTCTTACCTAACCTTTTCACCCTTACCTTCAAAGAAGGCGGTATATTTTCTGTGGCACTTTCCCTAATGTTATTTAAAACATTGCCAGGCGTTACCTGACACCATTGTTTTATGATGCCCGGACTTTCCTCTACAAATTTTTGCAGCAGTTGCCCAAACATTACAGACTAGTCAAGATCCTAACATCTTATAAACTTTTTTTCAAGCTATGTTTATATTAACACTTAATGCCTCTATTAAACCCTAGATGAAATAAAAACCCTCACAGCAGCTATAAATCTTGCTGCATTATAATTAACTCTCCACCCAATTCCATGAGCCAACTAAAAATATATGTTTGATATAATGTTGTACAACTCTTAATGCCTATAAATATTAGCAGAATTGAAAGATAATATATCCCACTTAGTAATTTGTTTAAAAGACTTGAGATGACTTCTTAAACCCTAGATGAAATAAAAACCCTCACAGTAGCTATAAATCTTGCTGCATTATAATTAACTCTCCGCCCAATTCCGTGAGCCAAATATCACTCTCTTTAGTTCATCCTTCCCTTAACTTTATCGAAAAACTTTTTAATTGAATGCATGCCATTATTCTGCATTAGAGGCACTAATCCACTAGGAGATGTGATATTTATTTCAGTTATGAAATCACCAATTAAATCAATGCCTGCAAAGAAAATATCTCTTCTTTTTAGCTCTTTAGCAACTTCTGTACATACATCTTGCTGTTGTGGAGTCAAATCAGCTTTTTGTATTATACTGCCTGCTCTGCTATTAGTTAAAAAACTATCTACAGCAGCTTTCCTCACAAAAGTCCCGATGATCTCATCATCACATGTAATAACTCGCTTACATCCATCATATACCTCTTGTAAGAATTTTTGACTAATTACCTGCATATCTTTTTGTTGTCTTAAATACTCTAAAATTTTATTTTCTTCACCAGATTTTACTTGAATAACGTCATTCCCACCATATCCATAGATTGGTTTGATGACTATGTGTTGTTGTGTAGTTAAAAATTCTTTGATTTCATCATATTCAGCTGATATCAGTGTTGGTGGTATTATTTCATTATTTTGTAGTGTTTTTGCAATGCTAATTGGTAAAAGTTTTTCTACATTATCTCGTACAACATCAGGATTATTTATAAATAATATTTTAGAATTCCTTTCTCTTAATAATGATAAAATATGTGTTGAAGCAATGTAATGCATATCAACTGGAGGGTTTTGTCTAATCATAATACATGAAAAATCTTCAAGATTGACTTCAACCTTATCTGAATCCACTTCATACTCTATCGTCTGATTATAAAAGACCTTTATATAGTGCCCTGTAGCGAGAAATTTATCTTTGTTATACTTTAAAGACTTTGGAGGATACCAGAAAACTTTATATCCATCATCATATAAGCCACTACCTATAAATAATGATGTATCTGATAAAAGATCCAAAGATTCTAAATTATCTCCTTGAATGGCTACTTGCTTTTTCATACTAATACTTATTTAAAAATTACCTTTAAAATTACAATACACTAATAGCTCTATAAAATTGTCTATAGAGGGTTTTTTATCCATTTGCCATTTAAATCTTGCTCTATGAAATTCACTGCCATACCAAGTAATTTTGTAGTTTGAAAAAATAAACTTGAAGGCTGCTCTGTATTTGTGTACTGTTCATCTTCAAAAATGTTTAAAACTAGAACTTTTGTATATTGATTAATTAAAAATTGTATGACATCTTGGTCTTTAAAAGACTTACCATCATCAACTACCAATAGTATTTCAGGCTTGTTTTCAGGTTCCATATAAGGATTTGACCCTATGATTACTAACTGATCTGCCAGGTATGGATCACTCGATATTGCATGAGGGATAAATGAAAGCTGACTATATGACCACAGAACATCATCTATTTGCTTTTCTTCCTCTTGACTATTGCATAAAAGGTAGATCTTTTGGTTTTGATTTATGATTGATTCAACAAGTTTTGTAACCATTTTTAGGAAATTACTTTGTGAGACTTTATATATGTTTATTTCCTTCATAAAAATACTTTTAAAAATATGAATAATTTTTATATTACCACACCAATTTATTATGTGAATGGCCTTGCACATATTGGACATGCATATACAACAATAATTGCAGATGTAATTGCTAGATTTAAAAGATTAGATGGTCACAATGTAATGTTTGTAACTGGTACAGATGAACATGGACAAAAGATCTTCAGAGCCTCCGAAACACAAAAGCTAACACCACAAGAGTTTGTTGATAAAATAGTACCAAATTTCAAATATCTTTGGGGGAAAATGGGGTGTACATATGATTATTTCATTAGAACTACCAATCCCTTACATAAAGAATTTGTAAGACAGATATGGCAACAGATGATTGATAAGGGGTATATATATCTAGGAAAATATTCAGGATGGTATGCTGTACGAGATGAAGCATTCTATGCTGAGTCAGAACTACTTGATGGTAAGGCTCCTACTGGTGCTGAGGTTGAGTGGGTAGAAGAGCCTAGTTATTTCTTTAAACTATCTGCATTTCAAGAAAAATTATTACAGTTTTTTGAAGATAATCCAGAGTTTGTTGTCCCTAACTATAGATTTAATGAAGTGAAGGCTTTTGTTAAGGGTGGGCTAAGAGATATATCAGTATCAAGGATATCAGTTAAGTGGGGAATAGAAGTACCTAATGATACACAACACACAATCTATGTATGGCTAGATGCTTTATTTAATTACTTATCAGCACTTAGTATCAATGATAAAAATGATTTTTGGCCATGTGATGTACATATAATTGGGAAAGATATTTTGACATTTCATGCAGTATATTGGCCAGCATTTTTAATGTCTTTAGACATAGAGCTCCCCAAACAAATCCTTGCACATGGGTGGTGGAAAAACAAAGGTGAAAAAATGTCTAAATCACTAGGAAATGTATTAGATCCCAACGATATTATAGATGAATTTAGTAATGATTATATGCGCTATTTTATGCTCCGTGAGATGCAAGTAGGGCAAGATGGAAGTTTTTCAACAGATGCACTGATGCAGAGAATCAATGGTGAGTTAGTAAATAATATAGGGAATTTAGTACAGAGAGTTGTATCATTTGCATATAAACATTGTGATGCAGTAGTACCTGAAGGGAATGATTTTACTGATGAAGATACTCATTTATTGAACCAGTGCCATAATGCAATTGATATCATTAGAGATCTGATGAGTAAGTATAAAATCAATGATGCTTTAAATATAATCCTAGCACTAGGGCATAATGCAAACGCTTATGTCGAGCAAAATGCACCATGGAAATTAAAAAATGAGAATCCTATAAGAATGAAAACTGTTATATTTGTTCTGATAGAAAATATTAGAGTTATAGGGATTTTATTGCAGCCATTTATTCCAGATGGAGCATCAACAATACTAAATACAATATATAAAGAAGGTAAAGATATACAATTTTCAAACATAAGAGGAATAAATATAGGTGGATTCATCATAAATCCAATCAGTCAAGTATTTAAAAAATTTGAGATTTAAATAAAAACTTTAATATGATTCAAACATATTATGTATACTATTAATTGTAATATATATACAAATTAACTAATAAGAAAGAGTATATGAAAACAAAAATTGACATTAATAGTTTAAAGACTATCGATGAAGAAATAGCTCTGCGACGACCTATGATGTAGTGTTATTACCTTGGCAATATACAGCTTTACGATATATTATAGGACCAATTGGTATGCATTTAACAAATAAAGCAATCACTACAAAGACATTGGTTTGTAAATAAGATGAACATATCTTGAAATATATTATAGAGCAAAAGGTAGAATCTTGGGTTTCTTTCAATCCAAAAATCATATATGATGTTTCAGAAATAATGGATGTAACAGCAGATTATGAGATACTCGATGAGTTTAATATAATAGAGGTGGATAATATTTTGGTCGATGCTGCACAAGTAAGATTTATGGTCTATATAGTTTGTATTATACAAAATGCAGACAACTTAAAATATATAAAAACTAAACTGCAACTCTATTCATTTCTATATATAATTCTTCTGGAATAACTTCTTGGAAACTCTGTAATTCATTTTTATTGCACTCTAACTCTAATAATTCTATATCATTCAAAAACCCTTCTCTATACAAGTAATAATTTAGTAAATATGACCTTGCAGCATATACTGCGCTGACCTCAATACAAGTGGCAAAACACTGAGTATAGCTTCCATTAATTAAAATCTTCACTGCACCACCTATTGCTGGCGCTGCGTCAAGTGCCACATCATAAGGTGTAGCATTTCGCAAATAATCAAATACTAAGTATTTAGTCGATAAGAATTTGTTATCGAAATCCTCCTTTGAACTATTGCTCAATAGGTCTTTTATCCAACTAAACATAAAATTTTCACCAATAGGATCAAAACTATATAAATTATAGTTTGTTTCTATAGGATTTATTTTATCAAAATGATTCTTGACAATCTTTACTTGATTTTCCAAGTCTTTTTCTGTGATTTCAGCTTTACTGCTAGATAATATGATCTGGCTACCGATAGCACTTCCTGCAACACCAAGAATAGTATTTGCAATACTTACTAATGTTCCAAAAACAATATTGTGTCCTGCATCATTCCTAAACATGTAGCCACCCATAATGATACCAAGGCCAGCACCTATTTTAGAACATGAAGTTTTATTAGTTAATTTTAAATGAGACATGTTATATATTATAATTCATTTCACTATGAGCTACTCTATACTATGAATATTAAAGTTTTATGACAATTTAGATCTTTTTAGTCTTTTCATATAAATACTTACAGACCATCTTAAAATTATGAATATAGATGCTGTAAAGATTAGGTATAAAGCTGCACCAAGTTTCCCAAAATATTCAAATAAAAGCGTACAGATTACAGGTGTTGTACCACCAAATAATGCATTACCAAGATTCCAACCTAATGCTATTCCAGAATATCTGATTGCTGGAGGGAATGAATTGATAGCATAAGGATATGCAGGAGCACCCATCGCGGCACCCATTACAGATATACAAAATAGACCTAATAACTGTGTGAATCCACTTGTATTTACTACGAGTGACCAGGCAGGTAGGATACCAAAAAATGTACAAAAAGCTCCAAAATTCAATATTGCATTTGTACCAAACCGATCTGTTAATATACCGCAAACTGGTAATAGCAGAGTAAGGCAGGTGAGGGTGAAAATAGTTAATTGTAGGGCATCTTGAGTATTATATCCCATACAATCTGTTAAAAAAACATTTAAGTATCCCCTTACCAGGTATGTTATGGAAGTTGCACTTGCTGCAATTGCAAGTATTGAAATAATAGCATATTTTTTATTTTGTATTAAATTAATTACTGGAGTCTTTTTATGCTGATAATTTTCTGCTTTTAATTTTTCAAATACTGGTGTTTCTTTATTTTGAATTCTGAAGTATAGCCCGAATACCCCCATTACAGCACCAAAAATAAAACAATACCTCCATGTATGATCATTGATTCCAATCGTTAAATTTAGAATCATAGCTACAACATTTGCAAGTAGTGTACCGACGATGTTTGATGTCATAATCAAACTACCCATCAAACCAATTCTGGAGCCACCTATATGTTCAATGATGAAAATAGCTGATCCTGTACCCTCTCCACCAATACATAGGCCTTGTAGCATCCTTATCAAAACTAAAATGATAGGAGCAAATATCCCAATAGAGTCATAAGTTGGTAATAAACCTATACATAAAGTTGAAATAGACATACCTAACATTGAAATTATCAATGCTTTCTTTCGACCAAACTTATCCCCTATATATCCAAATACAATCCCTCCAAGCGGCCTCATCATAAACCCAACACTGAATACAGAAAATGCTAGAATTAACTCCATTGTGACATCTACTGATGGAAAAAATAGACTGCCTATAATCCCTGCAAATACAGCATATATCCCAAAATCATAATACTCTACAATATTGCCTGTAATAGCCGATATTATTACTTTGTGCTTTTGCATATTTTTTACCTATTTATTGAGTAATAATCCACTAAAAATCACCATTTTGCAAATGTTTTCTGCTATAATGGTATTTTTAAATGAAATTTTAGCAAGTATGTCATATTCTCAATCAAAAGCTTGGCCATTTGTACAAGCACATGCAGTATTAGAAAAAATCAATCAC
>CAMCJK010000046.1 GCA_945875075.1 Candidatus Fokinia solitaria
ATCAATCTGGTGAGGCCCGCAGGGGTAAACTCACAACAGCACATGGTGAAATTCAAACACCATGTTTTATGCCAGTCGGCACTGCTGCTACTGTCAAGGCAATGACTGTAAGAGATCTAAATGAGACAAACTCTCAGATTATCCTCGGCAATACATATCATCTGATGTTGAGACCTACAGCTGAGAGGATAGCTGATCTTGGTGGGCTACATAAATTTATGAACTGGTCTAAACCAATATTAACTGACTCAGGTGGCTTTCAAGTAATGTCTCTTTCAAAGTTAAGAAAAATTACAGAAGATGGCGTTAAATTTAAATCTCATATAGACGGAAGCTCACATAATCTAACACCTGAAAGATCAATGCAAATACAACATATGTTAGATAGTAATATCACTATGTGCTTTGATGAATGTATTAAATATCCAGCTACTTGGGCTGAAGTTAAAAATTCTATGGAACTATCTTTAAGATGGGCTGAAAGATCAAAAAATGCTTATGTCAAACGAAGTGGATATGGACTATTTGGAATTATACAGGGTGGTATATATGAAGATTTAAGAATGACCTCAGTTGAGTATATGTCAAAGTTGGATTTTGATGGGTATGCTATAGGTGGACTAGCTGTTGGCGAAGGACAAGAAATTATGTTTGAAGTTTTAAATTATATGGCACCAGCACTACCAAAAAGCAAACCAAGATATTTGATGGGAGTTGGTAAGCCAAGTGATATATTAGGCGCAATAATCAGAGGAGTTGATATGTTTGATTGTGTTTTACCTACAAGATCTGGCAGGAATGGACAGGCATTCATACGTGGCCAAGCTATCAACATCAGAAATGCAAAATTTTCTAATGATGCAACTCCATTAGACCCAAAATGTGAATGCTACACATGTCAAAATCATACTAAAGCATACCTACATCACTTAGTTAGATCGAATGAGATCCTTGGAGCTATGCTGATGACAAAACATAACATCTATTATTATAATGATTTAATGAATTGCATTAGATTAGATATAGAAGCGGGAAACCTTAGTGAAAGTGGTAATAGTTATAAAATGGTGTTTAATAAGCTGTAAATGTAGGGTGGCAAAAAGTCTGCCACCAAACCAATTCTATTAAGATTTTCTATCGCCAAAGAGACGAAGAAGAGCAATAAATAAGTTAATAAAGTCCATATATAAAGCTAAAGAACCATATATAGCGATTTTGTCTTCAGTATCACCAGATCCAGAGACTTCGAAATATAAGTCTTTAATTCTCTGAGTATCATAAGCAGTTAAGCCTGTGAAAAGAATTACTGAAAGGATTGATATAGCGAAGGCTACTGCACTACTCTGCATGAAAATATTCACAAGAGAAGCTAAAATAATTCCTAATAGGCCCATCATCAGAAACGATCCAATGGATGTTAAATCTTTCTTCGTTGTATAGCCATATATACTCATTGCACCGAATGTAGATGCTGTTATAAAGAATGTTCTGGCTATGCTTTCACCAGTATATAAAATAAAGATATAAGAAAGAGATAGCCCAATTGATGCAGCATAAACATATAGAAGAGAACGCGCACCAGTAACTGTCAGACTTTGGAATCTCACACCCATGTAGATTGATATACCAACTGGTGCGAACATTACTATCCAACTCAGTGGAGTACCAAAAATCATCTGCATCATTGCTGGAGATGAAGCTGTAAATAGAGATATTAAAGCTGTGATTATAAGAGCTATAGACATGTGTTTATAAACAGCAACCATATAAGATCTAAGGCCAGAATCGAAACTAACTTCTGCTTTGGAATCGCTCAAGTTTTTCGTATTAAATTTTGTATAATCCATATTATTAGTTTTGCTTTGTGTTTTGTAGTAGTTGCGTTGAACATACAACTGATACATCATACCATTTTATAAAATACCTTACAAGCGTTGGAATACATCTGTTGGCAATTTCATAAACACATGATAATAAATGAGATACGTTTCAAAAAACAAATTTTTTATATATGAATCAACAAATCAGGATGATTACTGCTGCAATGATATCAGTACTCATAATTACTGGATGGCAATATTTCTTTGTGAGTGAGAGAGTTGTAGAACCGCAACATGAAACAAACGTGGTTGAGGACTCACAAATATTTGAAGATACCAATGTTATTACACACAAAACAGTAGAAGAAAGTCTTAAAGATGGCCAAAGAATCCATTTTGAAAATGAATATGTTGCAGGGTCAGTTAATTTAGTTGGTGCGCAGATAGATAATCTAATTCTTAAGAAATATAATGTAGAAATTGATCAAGATGAAAAAGTTGTTTTACTATCTCCAGAGTTCACAAAAAATCCTAATCTAATCAAAATTGATTGGAGATTATCTAAGAACAAAGGACAAAACAATGCAATACATCTACCAAATAAACAAACTATATGGACTGTAGATGTAAATAATTCAAACAATCATATTGTAATGTATTGGACTAATTCGCAGGGTATTTTATTTAAGATATATATTTCCTTAGATGATAAATATATGTTTGACATCAAGACTGTTGTCGATGCCTCTAATTCATCACTAGAGGTACAAGATCTACATATAAGAGGACATGTATCAATGCAGAGAGCAAGAAATCTTGTAGAGTCAGATAGTAGGATGCTACATGAAGGACCCACAGGAGTGGTAGATGGCAAGCTGAAAGAAATAAATTTCTCCGATGTACAAAGTGAAAATTATAGAACAAATAAGGATCAAAAAGTTGAGTGGTTAGGATTTTCAGATAAATATTGGCTCGTGAGTATAATTTCTAAAAACCCAGGAAATAAAGGTATTTTAGGCTCATTCTCATCAGCTTTTGATAATGAGTGGCACGACAGTAAATTCCAGATGGATCTATTTTTTCCAATTCATAGTTTGAATAAAAATACTGTTGAAGACTCATTTCTACTGTTTGCTGGAGCTAAAAGCATTGAGATACTTGATAGCTACCAAAAACTCTACAATATAACAATGTTTGATAGAGCTGTAGATTTTGGATTTTTATATTTCATAACAAAACCTATATTCCTAATCTTAAACTACTTTTACCAGCTGCTTGGGAACTTTGGACTAGCAATTATGGTATTGACAGTTCTCACAAAGATACTTCTGTTCCCATTAGCTTATAAGAGCGTTAAGAGCATGAATAACATCAAAAAGATTCAGCCAAAAGTAGCTAAGCTTAAGGAGCAGTATGCTGATAACAATATGATGTTTCAGCAGTCACTAATTGCTCTTTATAAAAAAGAAAAAGTCAATCCTGCATCAGGCTGCTTACCAATTGTGTTACAAATGCCAATATTTTTTGCTTTATATAAGGTTTTATATGTGACAATAGAAATGAGGCATGTACCATTTTTTCTATGGATTCATGACCTATCTGCTCATGATTCAACTACAATTTTTAACCTTTTTGGATTAATACCTTGGCAGCCACCATTGTTTCTTATGATAGGTGTTCTTCCAATTGCCATGTCTCTTACAATGTTTTTACAACAGATGATAAGCCCACAGCCAGCAGATCCAACACAAGCATTGATGATGAAGCTCATGCCACTATTTTTATTATTCATGTTTGCTCAATTCCCATCTGGACTGTTAATATATTGGACTTGGAGTAATACTCTATCTATTGGGCAGCAATTCATAATTAAATATTTACCTGAGTGATGTCAGATATCAGAAAACAGGTTCTAGAGGCATGCAAAAAAATTGGTAAGAAGAAAATAGTTGTTGCAATGTCAGGTGGGGTTGACAGCTCAGCAGTCGCAGCTCTATTACATGATGCAGGACATGATGTATTAGGCATTACTCTACAGCTTTACAACACAGATTTTGAAGTACAAAACACTGGTACTTGTTGTGCTGGAAAGGATATATATGATGCTCAGATGGCAGCTGCAAAGATAGGTATCCCACACTATGTCTTTAATTATGAACATAATTTTAAAGCTGAGGTGATGGATAAGTTCGCTGATAGCTATGTAAGTGGAGAAACTCCTATCCCATGCGTTTTATGTAATCAAAAGATAAAGTTTAGAGACTTATTACGTGCTGCAAAAGATTTATCAGCTGATAGAATGGCTACGGGGCATTATGTACAAAGATTAGACCTATCTGAGCCTCAATTACATAAAGGTTATGATCCAATAAAAGATCAAAGCTACTTTCTATTCACTACTACGCGTGAACAACTCGCTATGCTAGAGTTTCCACTAGGTGGACTCACTAAAGACATTACAAGAGATATCGCCAAGCATTACGGACTAGAAATTTCAGATAAGCCTGATAGTCAAGATATTTGCTTTGTTCCGAATGGGAATTATAGAGATATAGTTTTACAGTTGCGTCCTGATGCTGAAAGGAGAGGTAATATTGTAATGACTAATGGTCAAATACTTGGAGAACACACTGGTATTATAAACTATACCGTAGGACAAAGACGCGGTATTATTATAAGCTACTCAGCACCTCTCTACGTAATCAAATTAGATCCAAAAACAAATGAGGTAATAGTTGGCACTAAAGATCAGCTATCAAGTAAAGAATTTCAAATAAGAGATATCAATTGGCTCATTCAAGACGTACCAGAAAGCTTAGAATGTACTGTGAAATTAAGATCAGCACATAAGGGATCGGTTGCCAATGTTAAGATTAGCGCATCAGATACAGCTACAGTCGAGCTATATGATGGATATCCAGGTATAACTCCTGGACAAGCATGTGTAATGTATGATGGATCAAGAGTCTTAGGTGGAGGTTGGATAACTAGATAAGTCAGCAGCGCTCTCTATTAAGAATAGTGATATTTCCCCTTTTAATAAATTTGTAATATTTCTATACTATACTTAGAAAATGGAGCTTATGTAAAGTTGTAATACACTCTTTGTAAGAGTTTAATAAAGATAAACAACAATAAAAATTATTATGTATGCAACAAATAATACATCTATAACAAAGAAGATTCAGAATAAGATTGCCAAAACCAAAGTTCTACAAGAAATATCTGAATCACTAAAAGACAAAGACCTTAATACATTAGTAAACGATTGTGAAACAGTAAGCAAGACAATAGAAGCTCTTGGTAATAAAGTATTTGCTACGGAGCTTACCCCCTTTCCTTGTTACAAACCACCTGACTTTTATGATTCTTTCTTATCAGAAGAACAATGTACCTCTCAAGACCTACGAAATCATACTGAGGAGAAAATACATGAAGATTTTATAACGATTGTAAATCTTGTCAAAGCATTACCAGGTGAAATACAAGAGTGTAAAGAAGCTGTCGAAAATTTGGAGAAACAAATTGAAAGTCATAAGCTTATAAGCAAATGGGAATCTTATGAACTATCTACTGCAATTCACAAAGAGAAAAATAGACTAGATTTTAAAGAAAAATCTTTGGAATATATAAGACTTAAGTCTTAAATATTATGTCTAAAATTTCAAGCTCTAGTATCAACGACAGATAAAGCTCGTGAAAAACAACAAGCATTAGAAGCAGAACTTCAGAAACAAAAAAAACTGAAGGCAAAGCAAAAAATGCAGAAAGAGATTACAGAAAAATGCAAGGAAAATATAGCAGAGATTCTCAATAAGACACTCAAACAAGAGATTATTAATCAGTGGAATAAGAATCAAGAAGTAGATTGTGATAATAAAGTGTCGGATAATCATGACAAAATCAGCGAAGCATTGATTAGAAAATTGTATTACTATACTCTTTCTTGTCAAAAAGGAGAGCTAGAAACATCAATACAAGAATTTACTAAAAGTGATGATATGAAGTCTGCTGCACAAGAATGGTTTGTTGCAGTAAAAAATGAAGCAGAACTTCAGAAACAAGAAGAGGAACTAGAAAAACTTCAGAAACAAGAAGAGCCTCAGAAAGCAAAGGCAATCAAAGAACTAAAAGAGCAAGAAGAAGAACAACAAGTAGAACTTCAGAAAGCAAAAAAGGCAGTTGAATCTTGGTGGTCATTTTGGTGTCTAAAGTCATTGAATACTGTCATATGGCTTGCTACTTTTACTATGGTGAAAGATGCCTTAAAGGTGGAAGAGAAACAAGATACATGGGCAAAAAAATCTATTAAGGATAAGCAAAAACAAATTCTAGCGCAAATAAACTAATGACTACTTCCAGTCGTAATACCTAAACTACAACTTACTACTGAGGATCCTATTGATTTTATATACGAAATCACATGGGTTCTCAATTATCTCATCTTCAGTTAAACGAATGCCCTCTGGATGACTTGAGTGAAGTTATAAAAGTGATGACTAACTTACTTCAACATATTCAACATATTTTGCATTTTTTTAGAATCTAATTTCCCCATTTGCTTAAACATATTTTGCATATCAGTGAATTTCTTCAGAAGAGAATTGACATCACTCACAGCGCTTCCTGCCCCCATAGCTATCCTTTTCTTTCTACTAGCATTAATCATAATAGGATTGGTCCTCTCTTTATTAGTCATAGACTGGATAATTGCTTCTTGTTTCTTTAAACTTTTATCATTGATTGCATCTCCCAATTTATCCTTGATCTTTCCTAATCCTGGAATCATTCCTAAAATAGATGAAACGCTACCTATCTTTTTGATATTTTGAAGTTGTTTTAATAGGTCATTCATATTTATTTTACCAGTCTCCATCTTCTTCTTAATATCATCAACCTCCCCTGCATCAATTACATCTGAGGCTCTCTCAACTAAAGATACTATATCACCCATACCTAAAATTCTTGAGGCTGCACGCTCTGCATGAAATTCTTCAAAATCATTGATCTTTTCTCCAACGCCAATAAATTTAATTGGTTTTTGAGTTACATATTTCATACTGAGTGCAGCACCTCCCCTACTATCACCATCAACTCTTGTAAGAATTATTCCTGTAATGCCAATCCTGTTTGAAAAAGCTTGTGCGATGTTTGCTGCTTCTTGCCCTATCATTGCATCACTAACAAAAAAAACTTCAGTTGGTTGAGAGAGTGCTTTGATGTCTTCAAGTTCTTTCATCAGTGCATCATCTGTCTGAAGCCTACCAGCAGTGTCTATAATGACTACATTATTCTCTTGAGACTTTGCTTGTGCTAATCCTCTTCTCGTTATTTCTAATGGCTTCTCATCTTGAATGATATCTAGGTGCTGTACATCTATTTGTTTTGCAAGGCTGATTAGTTGTAGTTGAGCTGCAGGTCTATATATATCAGTTGAAAGTAAAAATGGTTTTCTGCCATACCTCTTCCGAAGAAATAGTGCTAGTTTTGCAGCTGATGTTGTCTTACCAGAGCCTTGTAGTCCAACAAACATTATAACTGGCATCTCACCTTTCAACTCAATCTTTGGCTTTTCATCAATGCCACCAAGGATTTTGATCATCTCATCATGAATGATTTTCACTATCATCTGTCCTGGCTTGATGCTTTTGATTACCTCGGCACCCAAGGCCTTATCTTTAATTTCTTTAATAAATTCATTTACTACTGGTAATGCAACGTCAGCTTCAAATAATGATACTCTGATCTGTCTTAAAGCCTCACTAAGGTCAGCATCAGAAATATAAGCACGCCCCTTGATTTTTGTGAAAATTGCGTTTAAGCCTTTAGATAGGTTTTCAAACATATTTATGTTAAATGTTAATCTAATTAATTTAAGTATTAAACATACTCTACTTTACATAAAAAAAGAAAGAATTTATGAATGAAAAACAAATTATCACCTCTAACTGGTTCAAACAACTAAGAGATGATATATGTAATGCATTCGAAAAAATTGAGTCAGAAGTTAACTCTGATGCAAAATTCCAAAGAAAAATATGGACTCGAGAAGGTGGTGGTGGTGGTGAAATATCAATAATGAATGGAGAGGTCTTTGAAAAGGTTGGTGTAAATATATCAACTGTCTATGGTAAGTTTGATGAAAAGTTTGCAAAAGAAATACCAGGTACTGAAAATGATGGATCTTTTTGGGCAAGCGGCATATCAATTGTAGCTCATATGAAGTCACCACATGTACCAGCAATACATATGAATACTAGATATATAGTTACATCTAAAGATTGGTTTGGTGGTGGCATAGACCTAACACCTACAATCCATTATGATGAAGATACTAAATTTTTTCATGAAAGTTTAAAAAACACTTGCGATAAATTTAATCCTGAATATTATCCTAAGTATAAAAAATGGTGTGATGAATATTTCTTCCTAAAACACAGAAATGAGCCCAGAGGAATTGGTGGGATCTTT
>CAMCJK010000047.1 GCA_945875075.1 Candidatus Fokinia solitaria
AAATTGTCAGATAAAATGCATGCAATTGTTACAGATGTTATGAATGATATTGAAGCAGGTACATCAATTCAAGAAATAGCATCAAAATATAAAGTAGTAGTCAATCATAAAGTTGAAAAAGCTCAGCAAGTAGCAGATGAGTCTCTGAAATTGAGTAGTGAATTAGAGGGTGGAATATCAAGAACTAAGTTCCTAAATGCAATTTTTTCCCATGATGAAACAAAAATCAAACTTTTACCATCAGAAGATAACCAATCATTTTTATTACTACATGTAAATAAAATCATTCCCGGTACATTGATGGATTTCAGTCTACTGAAAGATAAAATAGCAAAAGAATATGTAAATTCATCTTTAGATAAAAAAACAAAAAATTTAATAAAGTCTTTGAGAACTAAAATCATCGAGTCTAAAAATCAAAATGATAATATAGATAATGACAAAATTAAAAAAATTAGTGCAAAATTTAGCAGATTAAATAAAAATAATATCATTCCTGAATGTATACATACATCGATAGTAGATCTTTATGAAAATAATGTTTTTGATGGAGTTACAGCTACTTGTAAAACAAATAACACATACTACTTTGCAGTCTTAAATAATCTGAATTTTGAAGTAAAACTATCTGAAGAGCAGAAGATGTCATTAAAACAAACAGTATATTCAATATATAATGAAATTATTTTTAATCAATTTATAGAATACTTAAAAAGTAAATATAGTATAGAGTTAGAGTCAGAATTTACTAAATACATGAATGAGTAGACATTCTTTATAAAATAGCGTAAAATATCATGATCAAAATTATTAACAATAAATTAGTATAAACAAATCAAATATGGCAATAAGTGTTCATACAAAAAACAATCAAAAATCATATGAGCCTATAACAATCACTGAGGACTTTAACTCCCTGATTGAAGAAGATTCAAAAAAAGAAAGTAAAGAAGGTATCATTGTTGAAGGGACAGTAGTCCTGATAGATAAAAAGCGGGGCTTTGCCATGGTTGATGTGGGTCTCAAGAGCGAAGGTATTATTCCACTTAGTGAATTCAAATTAGATACTGAAGATGAGACTCCAGTAACAGTTGGATATAAAACAAGCGTTTTTGTAGAAAGCTTCGAAAGCAGAACAGGTATTACAATTCTTAGTAAAGAACGTGCTGTTAGAGATAAAGCATGGCATAAATTCAAACAACTATATGCTGATGGTGCAAACATTGAAGGAGTTATAATAGGTAAGGTTAGAGGTGGCTTTGCAGTCAAATTATGTGGGCTAGTAGCATTCCTACCAGGTAGTCAAATAGATATTAGGCCTATCAGTGACCTATCAGTTATAATGAATATTCCTCAGCCTTTCAGAATCTTAAAAATGGATGCTCAACAAGGAAACTTGGTTGTTTCAAGAAAAGCCATCATGGAAGAGTCTCTGAAAGAAGAGAAGGATGACATGCTGAAAAAAATAACTCAAGGTATGATAGTTAGATGTACTGTAAAGAATATCGCTGAATATGGTGTGTTCTTAAGCATTCATGATATTGATGACCCTGAAAAAAGAAGTTCACTTGATGGTCTCTTACATAAAACTGATATATCATGGGAAGCAGTTGAGCATCCATCAACACTATTCACAGTAGGGCAGGTTCTAGATTTGAAAATCATTCAATATAACCAAGACACACAACGTATTTCTCTAGGTTTAAAACAGTTACAACAAAACCCTTGGGAGTCAATTAAGCAAGAGTATATCGTAGGTAATAAATATAAAGGTAAGGTAACAGCTATAGTTGATTATGGTGCATTCATCTCACTTGCTCCGAATGTAGACGGTCTAGTGTATCATACTGAAATTAATTGGACTGCTAAAAATATTCATCCAAGGAAGCTTTTACAGCAAGACCAAGAAGTAGAAGTGATAATCCTTGATGTTGATATCGAAAAACACCGTATTAGTCTCAGCATGAAGCGTTGTACAGACAATCCTTGGGAAGACTTACAAAAAACTTGCCCAGCTGGCACAAAGGTTAAAACAATCACTAAAAACATTTGTGATTTTGGTATCTTTGTTATTAGAGAAGGAGATAAAGATCAGCAATATCCAGTTAACATCTTGATTCCTTCTGCAGAGCTGAGTTGGGAAATGAGAAGCGATGAAGCACTTAAACTCTATTCAAAAGATCAGGAAATAGAGTGTATAATAATGAGTGTAGATGTACCTTATGAGCGTGTTATAGGTAGTGTTAGAAGATTACATGAAGACACAACAGCTACTACAACACAAAAACTTATAGAAGCCGAGACAGTATCTGGGATAGTAAAATCGATTAGACGTGATGGTATTGAGATTGCTCTAGATAAGCTTCAAGTCTATATAGATAAAAATGATCTTTCAAAAACCCATCCTATACAAGAAATCAATATTGGTGATACAATTGAGTTTCAAGTATTATCTTTTGATAAAGAGCGTAAGGAATATAAAGGTTCAGTCATAGCACTAGAAAAGTCTAAAAAAGATAAAATTGTACAAGAGTTTTCAGATAAGCAAGGTACATCAACAAGTTTTGGACAAATCATATCTTCAGCATTATCTGAAGACAAAAAATAAGTCATTTTAAGATATGTCTGGATTCACAAAAGGAGTACAGCATATCCTAGAGTTAATACTCATATGCACTTTCTTTATATTATTTTTATTGTTACCAATTAAGGTTGCATCAAGACTAGGTGGCCTTATAGGGAGAATTATTGGCTTTCTGCTGGTAAGACGCAATAAAATAGCACTTATCAATATCAAAATAGCATTTCCAGATAAATCAGACATTGAAAAACATAAAACTATTTCAAATATGTGGGATAATCTTGGAAGAATATTGGGAGAAATGCCACATTGGTATTTTATGAGTAAAACCGCCATACTAAGAATGGTTAAAATTGAAGGGGTTATACCAAGTGAAAAGCAATTAATTTTACTTACCGGGCACTATGGGAATTGGGAACTAATCTCACAATTTTTGCCTTCTATCGGGCTATATAGTTCATCAATATATAAATCTTTAAATAATAAATATATAGATTATTTATTAAAGGTAATAAGATCTGCACAAGGAGCTCTTTTATTCACTAAAAATAGTGGGATGAAACGAGCTATCAAAAATCTTCATCAAGGTGGATGTCTTGGACTGTTGATAGATCAAAGGTTTGACAATGGGATAGCAATACCTTTTTTTAATCACCCATCTCAGACATTAGATTTACCTGCAAGGCTTTCAGTTCAAAATAAAATACCAATTTATATGATCAAGATGATGAGAATGGAAGGTATTCAATATAAGGCAGAATTCATTAAGATCAAAGAGTCACAAGATTCACGGCAAATCATGTGTGAAGTTAACAATGTATTAGAAAGTTGGATAAGAGACAAGCCTGAACAATGGTTTTGGATACATAGAAGATGGGATAAAAATTTATATAAATAAGATGTTTAGAGAGGATATAGCAGATGATTATATTAGTACTGTATATTATAATGAGCCTCAGGAAATCAAAAACATTAGGGAAAGCTGCCCTGAATCATTAACAAAAATGCAGATGCATTACAATGAGTGTAGGATTTTGAGTGTGTTTTTGAAATCTATTAGAGCTAATAAAGTTTTAGAGTTAGGTACTCTTGTTGGATGTTCAACTGCATGGATTGCTCAATCTTTATCTGGTGATATGCCTTTAGTAATATCGGTTGAGAAGTCTCTAAAGCACTATGAGATTGCAAAAAAGAATATCAATCAATATCATCTAAAAGAACGCATTCAATTAGTTCATAGAGAATGTTTAGATTTTTTAAAATCAACAGAAATAACATTTGATGCAATTTTTATAGATGCGAAAAAAATTGAGTATCCAAAATATCTAAGAGAAGCCAAACGTTGTTTGCGTAGTGGTGGGTTAATAATAGCTGATAACACACTAATGATAGATCAAAAACAAATGCCTGAGATATCTAATGCAATGAAGGAGTTTAATTATTTGGTTGAGTCTGATAAAGAACTCACTTCAGCTATTATACCTACCAAAAGTGGCCTGACTCTAGCTATTAAAAATTGAAATAAAAAAGCAAAAAGATAAATTATTATGATAAAGCCTTTAGACTTATATTTATATAATACTGTTACTAAAAAGAAAGATAAATTCATTCCTAAAGACCAGCAAAATATTACTATGTATGTTTGTGGTCCTACAGTATATGACAGGCCGCACATAGGCAATATAAGATCTGCAGTCATTTATGATGTTTTATATAGATTATTAAACTTTATTTATCCGAAGGTAACTTATGTTAGAAATATCACTGATATAGATGATAAGATTATTAATATAGTAAAAAGCTCTGGACAATCTATTAAAGCTCTCACTGAGCAAATGACTCAATTTTATGAAGATGATACAGCGGAGGTTCAATGCTTACAGCCAACTATTGCTCCTAGAGCTACAACTCATTTAAATGAGATGTTTGAAATGATAAAAAACCTTATAGATTTAGGGCATGCATATATTGCTGAAGGACATGTAATATTCAGTATAGAAAGTTATTCAGGATATGGGGAGCTATCAAGGCGTTCTGTAGATGAAATGATTGCTGGTGCTAGGGTTGAAATTGCAGCATTTAAAAAACATCCAGGAGATTTCATCCTATGGAAGCCAGTTGCGGTGGATGAGCATCAATATGGTTTTGATAGTCCGTGGGGAAGAGGTAGGCCAGGATGGCATATAGAATGTTCGGCTATGAGTACAAAGCACTTAGGAAAAGATTTCGATATACATGGAGGTGGTGTTGATTTAGTATTCCCACACCATGAAAATGAAATTGCACAAGCTGTATGTGCCAATAAAGGTAGTAGATTTGCAAAAACTTGGGTGCATAATGGTTTTTTGACAGTTAATGGTGAGAAGATGAGCAAGAGCCTAAATAATTTTATATTGTTAAGGGATTTGATTGATAGAGGTATTTCAGGCCCAGTTATAAGATATTTTTATCTCATGACACATTACAGGAAGCCAATAGATTTTAATGACAATGCAATACATACTGCTAATAAAGCTTTAAATAAATTAGGCTCTATAATTGAACCATTAGTAAAAGAATATAATTATGATTTGGAAGCTTGCGACCTGGCTGTATCCGATATACTAAATTCTAGTAAATGTGAAAATATTGATGAGTCAGTAGAGATTTTATGTAATGATATTAATACATCACATTTTTTAACAAGACTTCTTATACCACAACCTCTTGAGCATTTAGCAATGCTGTGTAGTCTGATAGGATTTAAACCAAGCATTTTATACTTACATCTACAATGTGAGATAGCCCCATCTATATTGGAATTAGGCAATAAAAGAGAGGCTCTAAAAGAATTTAAAGATTGGAATGCAGCTGATGCCATAAGAGATGAAATAATAGCTCAAGGATATGAAATCATGGATCAAAAGGGTGGTGGATTTAAGATAAATAAAATTATTAATTAATATTAGAATTTGAGTGATAGAATTTCCTTGCCAATCATCAGAGCAACAAACAAAATTATTATTGCAGATATCTTGTTTAAATAAAATATAATTTTACCATTACTATCAACCTTGTTGATGAAATGCCCAGCAAATCCCAGTGATATAAACCAGATCCATGACATACAAATACAGCTAATTACAAAATATATTTGTGCTATGCCATCGTAGCGTAAAGCATTAGTACCTATAACAGTTATAGTATCAATGATTGCTGGTGGATTAAGAATAGACACAGAGAGTGCAAAGAGTATCTGCTGCTTAGTTGCAAGTGCTTTTTGAGAACTAGATTTAAAACTTGCGTGTTTCCAAGTAGTATATGCAATATATATCAGAAAAAAGAATCCAAAGATGAAAATTATATTTTGTAACCATGGTAATTCCAGTACTATCAAAGAAATACCAAATACAGATGATAGTATTAAAAAAGTATCACAAATAGCAGCAGTTATTATACAAGGCAATGCATTAATAAGAGACTTATGAGCGGATGCTTGATTTAAAATAAAGATATTTTGCATACCTAATGGTAAAATTAATCCAAGAGTTAAAAGGCACCCATGAAGCACTACAGCTAGTATCATAAAGAAAATTACTAGTTAATATATTCTACTTAAAGTTATATTAAATATAACATATCTAACATTAAATTTATATAGTGAGCGATGCAGTTGAATGATATAAAATATGTGGATGATGTAGTAATGTGTTTTATATAGCCCTCTAAATCAAATCTTTTGGCGTGCACTAGCCTCCCTATAAGGAAATCTAAATTACCCATAAGTGAGGAGAGTTAATAAATATGAGGGGTTTTAAAAAAGAATTCCCACCACTAAGTGATGGGAGAGAAATGATAAATATTAGAAGTTTAACTTCACACCACCAAGTACAATAGTACCCTTGTTTACCATCATGAATTTTTTATCAACAAGAGGTGATTGATACTTAAATGAAGCGACTTCAGCATAAGGCATCAGACCAGGCATTACCTTATACTCGACACCTAATACTAGAGTCTTGAACTTATTTTTTGCACCATCATAATCATCTTGATGAGCTTGAATGAATGTCAGAGCATCAAGTGAGAAAGCTCCACGTCTATTGCTGCTCATATATGTTAAGCTTGCACCACCTTTGTTTTTATAGTCATATGCTAAACCTGCAGTCCAAAAGTTTTGTTGTCTTTTAGGTGTAGTTGCTTTTGCAGGAGTTGCAGTGCCAGATTTACCCCAGTCACCATATGATGTGGCAACTGTGAATGCATCATAAGAAACTTTACCACCAACTTGCCATGCAGACAGTCTGTTTAGAGTAATTGGAGTACCTGCTCCAACATAGACATCACGAGCTTGACCTGTTTTACCAGTTGCTGAAAGAGCAAATGACGTTACATTCAACTGACCTTTATAAGATAGAGCAAATTCAATAACGTTCTTATATCCAGTGCCTTTGAAGTCTAATGCTTCAAATGTTGTACCTTGAACTGTAGAGTCACGAACATATGCTAAGCCACCTTTGAAACCATTAAATGTAGGTGTATAGTAGCTGATTTTATTTGCTTTTTTAGCACTCTTAGCATCAAAAGGTAAAGAAGGAGAAGATAAGAATATATTATCAAGAGCAATACTAACTGTAGTAGTAGAGACTGCAAGAGCTCTATATGGAATCCATGAGCTATAATCACCGTCTATACCACCAGCAGCTTTAGCGATAGTAGCTGCAGATATTGCCATATCCTCACTTGGACCATCAACAGCACCAGCTTCAAAACGACCTACTCTGTTTTCCATGAATAAGAAAACCTTATTAGCTACGTTTTTATTACCGCCTGAAGTTGGAGAGGTATTGGCATTTACTTTAATCTCTGCACCATATTTATGACCCTGCAGTTCTTTTTCAGTAGTGAAGATTAATTCACCTTTGGAGGTTGTAGCATGTGGATTGGTGTATTTTGAGTTTTTTGTTGCATCTATAGTAATTCCTCCTATGTCATCTATCTGAGGTAGATTTCCATTATTTGCAGCAATCTTAAATTCTTGTTTCTGATCGATAACACCATGCTGAATATCAACCTTACCACCAACTTTGACTGATAAACCATCTGTGTTTACTAGAACTTCATGTTGGTTATGTTTTGTGGTGATAGCCTTAGTTATACTAGCATATTCTATTAAATCTTTATGCTTGTTTTCATGATGCTTATCATGAGCTGTATGGTGACCTTTATGGACAGATGGGCTATATGCATCATCATGTTT
>CAMCJK010000048.1 GCA_945875075.1 Candidatus Fokinia solitaria
TGCAGCTCTGAGTACAACTCAAACTCAGGCTCTAACAAAAACTCAAATTGGATATTTCTTACCAGCTCAAATTCCATTTTTCTCAGTAGATCAAATTAAAGCTTTGACTACAGATCCAACTACAGGGCAAATTCAAGGTCTAACAGAAGGTCAAATCCATGCTCTGACAGCAGCTCAAATTCAGGCTCTGAAAACAATTCAAATTGAGGCTCTAACACAAGCTCAAATTGGATATTTCTTACCAGCTCAAATTGCATATTTCTTACCAGCTCAAATTGGAGCTCTGAGTACAACTGTAAGCACAGGGCAAATTCAAGGTCTAACAGAAGGTCAAATGAAGGCCTTGACATTCACTCAAATTAAAGTGCTAACCGCAACTCAAATTGGCGCGTTACAGTGGATAGAAAAGCTATTAAAGCAGCAAGTTAAGACTCTAACAAAAGATCAAATTGGTGGTATACTAATAACTAAAATTGCATCTTTATCATCAGATTGGCTAGGATATCTATCAAAAGATCAAATTCAGGGGTTTGCAGACAATGCAATTGGAACGATGAATCATTCTCAACTTGCATCTCTAACGAAAGATCAGTTTGGATCTTTTACACCAACTCAAATTGCATCTCTGACAATAGAGGAAATTACAGATTTAACACAAGCTCAAATCCAGTCTCTGATAGCAACTCAAATTCAGGCACTGATAGCAACTCAAATTCAAGCTCTAACACAAACTCAAATTGGATATTTTACACCAACTCAAATTGGATATTTTACACCAACTCAAATTGGAGCTCTGACAGAAACACAAACAGGCTATCTAACAGTGGCACAAATCGGATCCCTAGGAGATGCTCAAATTGCAAGTCTAAGCACTGCTCAACAAACAGCTATAGCAAATACAATGTCTATAGTGTCAGAAGATGATATTCAGGCAATGACAACAGCAAATATTACTGCTTTGAATAACATAATAACAAACCATCCTACATTGGCTACAACAATCACTCCTATAATCACCAAATTAATAAGTGATTTGATAGCATTAAACGTGACATCTATGAGTGTAGACCATATTACACTTTTAACAGTAACTGAGGTTGGAAGCCTAACAGTGTCACAAATTGCAAGTCTAAAAATGGCACAAGCTGTAGTTTTAACAACTACACAAACTGCAAGTTTATCAGAGGCTCAAGTAGCAGCTTTTGTAAAGGGAGCCATTCCATCTCTACAAGACGCTAAGATTGGATATCTACCATCATATCAAGTTCCATATATACCACTATCTCAAATTACTCATGTTACAGAAACTCAAATTAAAGGCCTAAAAGTAGCAGAAGTTGCTAGCTTACCAATAAGCATAATCGCAGCTATGAATTCAATCCAAATGCAATATTTCACACTAATACAAATTCAGGTTCTAACAATACCGCAACTTCAGACCTTGAATGCCAATCAAATTCAGGCTCTAAAACTAGAGCAAGTTGCAGCTCTAAAACCAGAGCAAGTTGCAGCTCTAAAACTAGAGCAAGTTGTAGTTCTAAAACCAGCTCAAATTGGAGCTCTGGTAATCAAACAACTTGAAGCTCTAAAACCAGCGCAGCTAAGTGTCCTAACATGTAATCAGCTTAAAGCTTTTGAGGATCGTATTACATACTTAGAAAGTCATAAAAATTATACACAAGCATTGGAAGACTTGAAAAATACAATCCATAATCTTGAAATCCCATGTGTCAATCAATCTCTACAAGAACAAGAGTATCTAGATGAGTTTAAGGATATTACCGATGATAATTATTTAGAGTTGATGTAAACCCTCTAACAGCAGATAACTGCATAATAGCAATGAGATCATCTTTTATCAATCTCATTGTGATGAATAAACTTACTATCATTTCCTCCGCTATAGATTAAAAATCAATAATCCTATCTACTTCAACAGTAGTGGGATTATCTCTCTGATGTGTTTTATATTGATAATATTTCCACAGTCGCTATCTAATTTAACTTTATCAGGCACAGCTGCTATGATGTTTTTAAAACCTAACTTAAGTGCCTCTTTTATCCTAATATCTAGGTGTGAGATGCTTCGGAGTTCACCCAACAGACCTATCTCACCTACAAATACTGTATCATGGCTGATAGGGATGTTTTTGTGTGCTGATAGGAGTGCTACAACGACAGGTAAATCCAATCCTGTGTCAGATATTTTTGTGCCTCCAGCAACATTCAAATACACTTCCTTATCCATTATGTTGACTCCGATCCTAGCATTTAAAATAGCAATTATCATTGAAAGTCTATTATAATCCCAGCCAATTGCAGCTCTCCTTGGAGTCGGTATATAAGATGGGGCTACCAGTGCCTGTACTTCAATTAAAACCCCTCTAGTACCTTCAATACCAGCAAATATACAAGAGCCACTGATATTTGGTCTATTAGTTGGCATGAATATCTTTGATGGATTTTGTACCTCTAATAGCCCAATATTAGACATTTCAAAAATACCCATTTCATTGGTTGAACCATATCTATTTTTCAAACCTCTAATGATTCTGTATTGCTTGGTATGATCACTCTCAAATGACAGTACTACATCAACCATATGCTCCAGAAGCTTTGGCCCTGCTATTTGCCCTTCTTTATTTATATGACCAACTATTACTAAACAGATCCCAAGCATCTTAGCTGAATTCACTAACTCTAAGGTGCATGCTTTGACCTGACTAACACTACCTGGTGAGCTATCAACTTCATTTGAACATATTGTTTGAATTGAGTCTATGATAGCAATCCCTGGCGATGTCATGGTTTTTAAAACTGATACAATTTCATCCATATTAGTTGTAGCTATGACCTTCACATCACTATTTATATTCATTCTATTAGCCCTGACCCTTATCTGACTAATTGATTCCTCACCAGTCACATAACATGTTGCGAAACCTTGCTTAGCTATAGAATCACAGAGCTGCAAAAGTAATGTTGATTTCCCTATACCGGGCTCTCCTGAGAGCAGCACAGCAGTGCCAACTACAAGCCCCCCACCAAGCACCCTATCTAGCTCTGATATATTTGTGCTGTATCTGATAGTGTTTTCATCTAATGAGATTGTATTTATAGCACCAAGGTCCTTAAATGATATATTTGTTTTAACGGCAGTTTTCTTACCTTTAATAAGTGACTCCTCAATGCAATTCCACTCATTACATGCTTTACACCTACCAACCCATTGGTTATAATCTTGTCCACAGTTAGTACAAGAATATATCTGCTTTTCTGACTTCTTCATTTGTATTTTTTTAAAAATTAATTTAAATTTATATCAAGTCAACAATTTTAGCACTCTGTAGTAAATCAAATACTACAATCTCACAGAGTATTTAAATATTAGTTACAACCCCTTGAGAAGAAACTTTAATAAAAAGTGATACAACGTATTTTATCAATGCAGTGTTGCTATTTAGTTCAACTGCCCCTAGTTATTCTGAATTCATGTCTTCCATTGTGTATAATTTATTCACCATTTGTTTAAAAAGAAACTTTGCAGCAGTAATAGCGCCAGATGCAAAAACACTTCTGTTATTTGCTTGATGCTGTAAAGTCAGCACTTCCATATCAGTTGATATAATTACATCATGTTGTCCGATATTATCTCCATATCTCAATGAGGCTATTTCAGGGTGTATATCACTACAAGTTGCTGTTACTTTATTGGCGAGAGAAATGGCTGTGCCTGAAGGTTTATCAACTTTATATTTATGATGTCTTTCTAAAATCGACACTTCTATTGGGATATTATTTTTCTTAAAGGTTTTTATAGTCTTTTGCACTATGTCAGATAGAATTGCTACTCCTAATGACATGTTTGATGCATAGAATATCTTTATGTATCTAGATGCCTGTCTGATTTCATTCATTTGAGTTTTAGTAAAGCCTGTCGTACCACAAACAATTGGTTTTTTTTCTGTCAGACAATGAGTAATAATTTCAAGGGATGTTTCTGGACGTGAAAAATCTATCACAATGTCAGACTTTCGTACTAAATTTAAATAATCATTTGTTATTTCTATACCTTCAATTAATTTATTCGTTGCAGTTCTTGAGTGTAAGGCAGCAATTTTAATATCATTACCATTATTTTTAATTTCATTAAGCAATGCTTGCCCCATTTTTCCTGTATAACCTGTGATTCCTATTTTCATATACTTGACAGTAGTGTTGATTAAATTTAAATATAGATACTGCTTGACATATTATTGTCAAATATTAATTTAAAAAGTTCATCATGCATAGAAATACAAAAGCTATTATAGAAACCTGTCAAAAAGCATCAATTAATCTTAGAAGAGATATTTTAGAAGTTGTACATCTTCAAAACTCCCGTAATCTAAAAAATTTCTTAAGAAGTTCTCAGAACAAATTTGAAACTAATCTTGCATCGCAACTAAACTATGCAGAGTTGAATAGTATAATTATATATGAAAAAACTGGTTCATTCAAAGATATTTCAGATATAAGTTACCAATTTGATTATAAAGATAAGAAGGTTTCTTCTATAAAATATATTGTGAATGGTATAGATAACATTATGAACTTATCTCATGGGATAGAACATATAGCCTTTGCAATATCTATTACACAGAGAGATGACCTACCTTTAATAGAAAATATTTTGGGAACAGCAATTTGTATACCAGCAAGTAATTCAGTTATATATAGTGAAAGTGAAAATGAAGTTTTGATAATGGGAGACGATGGTCTGTCTAAAAAACTAAAGCTAAATCAGTCAACTAATATAGGCTTCCCATTTATTTTATGTGCAACAGATCGTCCACATCCTGAACTTGAATCACTTTTAATGAAAAGAGATACACACTTTGTATCATCTGGAAGTGTTTTATGTGATGCAGTTAGGGTTTTAGAAAACAAAGTTGACGTAGCATTTTATGATATCCCAGACAATCTAGAACATATATTAGCAGTTAGGTTTCTCATAAGAGCTGGTGGTGGTATAGATGCATTCATTGGAAACTCATATGTATTCGGCAAAAAATCAATTGTTAAAATGATGATGCAGAATTTTATAGCATGAGTTGATATACTACAAAAAATATTCACTAGAGATTTTCACTAATGGTAAGGTAATTTTCATTGGAACAGTTAGTTGTATTAAAAGTACTGATAAAACTCTTTGTGAGGAGTCCTATAGTGAATCTTTTAGGAGCTATACATACAAATATATATTTATTTTCAATGAAAAACAACTAATAATAAATCAAAACAACGGTGTACTGCTACACCAATTTAAATTTAAAACCCTTTGTTATCCCATCAAATCAGCTCACTCACACTTATGTGTTAAAGATATGTATATTCCATTCTAAATGGATTTTTGAAAATCACATATCATGTATGTGGTCCGGAGAAAGATTATGAAATGGTTAAAAAATATTCAGCAATTAGTTGAAGATTCAGCGAGATATTAATATTTAGGATTGTATTAATGATAATTCTATATTAAACCTAAAGTAAGGCAGATCTTAATATTTCCTTAATATTTCCTTAATATTTGTGTGATATATATGAGATACAAACTTTATAAAGTATAAAAAATAATTACATTAGATACAAGGCCTGATATAGAAGTTTTAAACAAAATAGTAAAAGCTTATAATATCGCACAATGTTTCCCTTGGCTTGTTGACAAATCATTAAAAGATCCAGAGGATTATAATAGATATTTATTTTACAAATCATTAAATACTACAGAGTTTTATAATAAATTACAAAGCTATTTACAGTCTGAAGGTAAATACAACAGTGCACTTATGGTGTGTGAAGATTTCGAAAAACAACTGAAAGAAAATAATCAGAAAAATCAAGAAGTAGGGGCACTATTACATAAGCTACAAGAAGGACTAGAATCTATTCGAAATAACCCTGGGATATCTAATCAAGAATTTAAAGAAAGGATTAAAACATTAAGAGAGCGCCTAGATGGATGTGGTGAATCGATAGAAGAATTAAATGAGATAAAAGAAGAACTAGAATCTATTCTACAGTACTTTGAGCAGTACTTTGAGATATATAAGCAAGAAAAGCAAGAATTTAAAGAAAGGATTAAAACATTAGACGTTCACATAGATAGATGTTATAAATTGATAGCAGAAATGAGAGACTTTTTGCAGAACAATAATGCTGGCACGATAAAAACATTGTTTGAAGATGCTAAAATTACTCGTAGTGCATTAGAAGATCATAAAAATGACATCATCGAATTTATAAATGCTCAAAAAAAATCAAATAATATAGATGCACAGGATAAAGATACAGTAAACAAACTAAAAAAAGGATATCAAGCAATGAAAATATTGCTTAAAAACACAGTTGAGGATTATCTAAAGGTAGAAAATCACACTCATTTCAAATGCACTGTGGGAATGCTACAAAATATCCTATTGAAGAAAGAAACCACTCATAACTTTTGGAGTCGACAAGGACTATATGAGGCTTTTATAGATTTATGTACAATAGTATTGAATTGTTTAAGAACAGAGGCAGACAAGCAAATGACATACGGAGAAACCAGACAAACATCTTCAAACTTTAGAGAGATGGTGAAAGTTGTAGAGCACCGATCACAAAACCAACTTTTAATCTAATAAACCCCACTTCACCTATAAACATAATATCATAGTTTATAGGAATGTTTTTGTATGCAGGCAGGAAGTTGAGCCCTACAGCTCAATATTCATCATCCTCATCTTCCTTCTTCTCAGCCGTCACAAGTACTCTTTCAATACGTCTTTTATCCATCTTTATAACTTTAAAGATAAAGTTAGCTGCCTTAATTATATCACCTGTTTTAGGAAGAGTTCCTAGTTGTCTTAACATAAAACTAGCTAATGTACGATAATCCTCCTCTTCATCATCGGGTAAAGAACTGATTTCTAATAATTCATAGAGCTCTTCAATTGATATATTTCCATCAACGATAAATGACCCATCATCACGTTCTACAACTGCAGGCTTGTTTCCATC
>CAMCJK010000049.1 GCA_945875075.1 Candidatus Fokinia solitaria
TAAGTTTATATCTTAATGACTTTATGTTAGTATTTATAAAAAATTTTATTTATGTTTTTATCCAAATATTTTTTACCAACTCAAAAGACTATTCCAACTGACGTAAAAATAATATCACATCAACTGATGATCAGAGCTGGTATGATAAGGCAGTTAACCAGTGGGATATACCAGTGGCTTCCACTTGGACTAAAAGTCTTACAGAATGTGTCAAAAATTGTCAGAGAGGAGATGGATAGGGCAGGTTCTATAGAGGTTTTATTACCTTCAATACAGCCAATATCTCTTTGGGAGCAATCAGGGCGATTTGGGGCAGAGAGTGATATGTCTGCTGAGATGTTGCTGATGAGAGATAGGCATGACAACCAACTGATCTTTGCGCCAACTTCAGAAGAGGCTATTTGTCATTTATTTAACAATAATGTGCAGTCATATAAGAATTTACCTATGACTCTATATCAGATCAGTTGGAAGTTCAGAGATGAGATTAGACCTAGATATGGTGTGATGCGTGGGAGAGAGTTTTTGATGAAAGATGCATATTCATTTGACTTAACAGAAGAAGATGCTCTGAAATCTTATGATAAAATGCTGAGGGCTTATTTAAAAGCATATGGTAGGATGGGCCTCACAGCTGTTCCAGTTACAGCAAGCTCAGGTGATATAGGAGGAAACTATAGCCATGAGTTACATGTGATAGCTAAGACTGGTGAAAGCACTATATATTATGATGAGAAGATCTTAGAAGCTACTAAATCAGATAATTTTAATTTAAAATCTCTTGAGAACTTCTATGCAAGAGAGAGTGAAAAACATGATCCAAAAATTGGTCCAGATGCTGTAAGTAGTACGAGTATTGAAGTAGGGCATTTGTTCTATCTAGATGATAAATATAGCTCACCTATGGGGCTTAAAATACAAGATAAGAGTGGTGCTACACTTGTTCCGAAGATGGGCTGTTATGGCATAGGTGTTTCTAGACTGATAGGAGCGATAATCGAATGTTATAATGATGAGAATGGTATCATATGGCCAACTGAAGTCGCACCATTTAAATGTGTAATTGCAAATATGCTGACAGATGATGAGAGTTGTAATGCAGTTGCACTCGATTTATATAATAAGCTCACAGCAATTGGTATTAGTGTTTTATATGATGATACTAATGACAGTGCTGGTACGAAGTTTGGCCGTATGGATTTAATAGGGATACCTATGCAGATAATTGTTGGTAAATCTACAAAGGCCGACGGTACAGTTGAGTTCAGACTCAGATCTAATAAGAAAGATTCGAGTCATTACACCCCATCAGAGGTGATCAGGAAGATCACTGATGGGCTATAGTTGATTGCTATTTTGTTTGGACTGTTTCTCTTTTAATTGTTTGTTAGCATGCTGAGAAAATCTACCTTTTTCTGGTGGTTTTTGTATTAATTTCTGATTGACTCTTACTTTCTCCAATCTTTCCTTCATCATTTTACTATTTGCGTCTTTAGCATTTTTTAGACCCTCTTCTGATTTTGTTTTTATTTCTGAGAAATTTCCTTCTATAGATGCTAATCCTTTTTCTAACTTTGTCTTAAAATACTCTGTAGTGATAATATCACCTTTAGTAACACTAAGTTCTTTTGCCTTGGTATTTATAGCATCTAGTAAATACTCAAAATTTTTAATCAAAGAAGCTTTGTCTTTTGAACCATACACATCTGAATATGCCAATGCTACTTCATTGCTGTAATCTATTGTATTTTGTATATCTTTTGTACACTTATTAAAATGATTACCTAGTGATCCTAGCTGTACTATGTTATTTTTTGTTATGCCATTTAAAAGTTCGGTAATAAATGATAGCTCAGCTATTTTTGTATCATTTTCTTTGAGCTTCTTCTGACGCATTTTAAGGTCATTATCATTATTAGGTTGTTTTGCCTTAGATGTCTGGTCATTTTTTTCTTGGAGTTGTTTTTCGCTTTGTATTAGTGTATTAGTCAATGTCTGTTCTACTATTTTTATTTGATCTTCATTGAGCTTTTTCTTAGAACTCACAGAATTATCAAGAGTCTTCAATCCTGAATCAAATTGTTTGTTCCAAAGCATCTGTTGCTTTTCATTTTGGAGCTGTTTGTCGCTTTGTATTAATTCCTGTTTGATTTCTTTGAATCCTCCTTTAGTATAGTTTTGTTTTGTTAATTCTTCTTTTAATCCTTGTACTATATCAGTCGGACTTATAACACTATTTAGCCCCAAAGCTTTTTGTATTTTTTCGAATACTATTTTGATATTTTCCAACAAATCCTTCATATTACTTGAATTCTTCACCTTCTGATATTCTTGTTCCAACTTTTTATCAAAAGCATTTGCATTCTTAATTTCATCCTCAGTAGCACCATTTTTGTTGTTTATTATTTGTTCTGCTATTCTAGCATTTTCTATATCACTTACAAAGTTTTTTAAAAAGTCACTACTATCATTTTGTGGTGGGATCAATTCATTAAAGCCTGCTGGTCCAAATGTCTGTAGATTTTCATTAAAGCCTGCTGGCATATCTTGCTCTTGCTCTTTATTCAATTCATTTACAAGTTGATTATAATCTAGGGTAATATCATATCGTTTCAATGTTTCCGCTAAGGTTTCAAAGCTTTTCAATAAGGTTTCCAATATCCTTGCTTTACTATTTTTTTCTAAAAAGAGTGATAGAATACCATAATTAATTTTAAGATTCTTCTCGTAATCAGTTGATAGCTTCGAATTCGGTAATAGTTTAAATATTATGTTTTTGTCCCTTATACCAGCAACTATTGTCTCCCAGTCATATTGGACAGTGTATTGTTTGTTGTCTTGCATTTTTCTAATTTTTTTATTTTATTAATTATTTTTAATGAGCTCATTTTGTACAATAAACTGCAAATATTAAGAGAATATTACAAAAAGTGTATACTTAGAGAAAAATTTCTTATATAAATAGTATAATACATCTATTACGGGAGTGTCAAGAAAAAAAATAAACCGTAGATTGATTCATTATAGAGTTAAGAGTTGACTACTAATGATAGCTTAGTCATATGGACTTAATCGGAATACCTATGCAGATAATTGTTGGTAAATCTACAAAGGCCGATGGTACAGTTGAGTGCAGACTCAGATCTAATAAGAAAGATTCGAGTCATTATACCCCATCAGAAGTGATCAGGAAGATCACTGGGTGATTAAAATTGATTATATTTGATTTAACTTTGGGTTGATGGTTTGCTTGCCATATAATCACTAAAATTGAGTTTAGACTCAGATCTAATAAGAAAGATTCGAGTCATTACACCCTATCAGAGGTGGCAAGGAAGATTACTGGGGGTATATTTGTTTTTCCTTTTTGCCAAGCGACTTGTTTAGTTGTGCTTCTGCATTCTTCAATTCGTGGGCTTGCTGCCAAGTATTCTTTTTTCCACAAAATTGGTAAAGAAGCAAAGTACCAAGGTATCTAATGATACTCTTCCAAATTGAATCTTTGTCAAGTTCTTCAATAGCATTAGCATCTAAGGACAGTCCATTAATACAACTTCCTCGTAGTTTCTTAGTGATTTCTGCAGCTATTTTTTGTGCATGCTTTATGCCTTTAAGTTTATCTCCCAAGTTTTGTTCAAATCCAGTCGGATCATCATTATAAAGATAAAATATACTTGTTGCAGTCATTAAATTAGTATTAGCAGGTTTCTCTGCAGACTTAAATTGATCAATATTTACATTGGAATGCATTGATCTCCTATACATCGCCTGCCGACTATTAAGGTTCTTCTCCTGTTCATTATTAAATTCTTGAAGCATATTAGGACCCTGATCATTACTGTCATAGCAAACAACTGCAATATCAGTAGCAAGCTGATCATTCCTCGTCGGCCAACTTGTAAGGTTGTTCTGCAAATCATGGCTGTTGTCCTGTTTTGCCGTAAACTTTGGCTCTAAATGTAAATTATCCACAAAATTTCTAAAGCTCTGGTTTAGAAAGTTTGATTGATATTGATCATTCTGATTTTGATCTTGATCACTTTCATTCTCTTGACTATTACTGTAATCGTAATATTCTATATTTACATTGGAATGCATTGATCTCCTATACATCGCCTGCCGACTATTAAGGTTCTTCTCCTGTTCATTATTAAATTCTTGAAGAATATTAGGACCCTGATCATCACTGTCATAGCAATCAACTGCAATATCAGTAGCAAGCTGATTCTTCCTCGTCAGCCAACTTGTAAGGTTGTTCTGCAAATCATGGCTGTTGTCCTGTTTTGCCGTAAACTTTTGCTCTGAATGTAAATTATCCAAAGAATTTCTAAAGCTCTGGTTTAGAGAGTTTGATTGATATTGATCATTCTGATTTTGATCTTGATCACTTTCATTCTCTTGACTATTATTCCTAGTATTTATAAAGTTCTGCTTTTTATTGCCACTCAACCACAAAGATCCTTGTTCCTGATTGGAATTTTTTCTCTGCTTAATTTGACCATTATGATCACCTTCTCGTTTACTCTCGGGAGAAAATTTATAACTGTTCTGGGATAGAAGATCTATACAATCTTCATTAAAATCTTCATTAAAATTTATTACGTTCCAATTATTTTTTACTTTCATTATCTCATTTTGTTTTTCTTGTTGTTTGTTCTTCAATGCAAGTTCAAATTTAGTGATGTCTATTTGAACACCAAATTCGTTGTTACTGTTAAATTTTTTAAGATTACTAACTACTTCGTCCAATATCCCGAGTTCTTTGAAAGCAATTCCCTCTCCCCATATGCCGTTGAGGATATCATAACGAAATGAAATTACTTCTTTACTTTGTTGTGGCAGTGCTTTCAGAATTTTATAATCCTCCTCAGTAAGAATTTCCTTTAGGATATCATTTGCCTCTATACCCTTAAGTAATTTGTCCCAAGTGTATGTTGTATCCATTTTTTTATTGCTGTTGTACATATTTCTAATTTGTTTATTTACTTCACCCTTTACAATACACTGCAAATATTACAGAGATATTAAGGAAAGTGTATATTTAGAAAAATTTCTTATAAAAATAGCATAATACATTCAATACGGGAATATCAATGAGAAACAAACCTTAGAGTGTATTATTATGGAGTTGAGAGTTAACTCAACTTAGATTTCAGTATGTCATTTACAATCTGAGGGTTTGCTTGTCCGCGAGTTTTTTGCATCACTTGACCAACAAAGAATGGGAATAGCCTATCTTTACCACCTCTGTACTCAGCAACCTTATCAGGATTAGCCTCCATTACTTCTGAGACGATTTTTTCTATTGCAGAGTTGTCACTGAGTTGTATAAGGTTCTCACGCTTTATAATGGCATCTGGCGCCTCTTGTGTTTCAAACATTATTTCAAAGACCTGCTTAGCTATTTTACCTGAAATAGTGCCATCTTTTATTAGTCTGATAAGTTGTGCTAGGTTTTCAGATGATATTGGAGACTCCTCAATTTCTAGTTTGGATTTATTTAACAGACCAAACAATTCTGCTGTTATCCAATTGGCAGCCATTTTCGGATCACTATTGTCTGCAACTATTTCAAAATATATGGCAGTTTCTTTGTCAGCTACTAAAACTTCAGCATCATAGTTTGATAAGTCATATTGACTTATATAACGGGACTTTTTTTGCTCTGGAAGCTCAGGTAATGCATTTTTGATTTTTGTTATGTACTCCTGTGTGAGGACAAGCGGTAGTAGGTCAGGATCTGGGAAATATCTATAATCTATTGCATCTTCTTTAGATCTCATACAGCGAGTTTCACCTTTCTCTACGTCAAATAGTCTGGTTTCTTGTAATATCTCTTCGCCATTCTCCATGGCCTCCACTTGTCTTTCTGCCTCATATTTAATTGCTTTTGCAATGTATTTAAATGAGTTAAGATTTTTTATTTCCACTCTTGTATTTAAGTTAGTACTACCTACTAATCTAACAGATACATTTGCATCGCATCTCATTGAGCCTTTTTCCATATCACCATCACATGTATCAAGATATCTTACGATTGAGCGTAGTTTCCTCATGAATTCTACTGCCTCTTCAGGTGATCTTATATGTGGCTCAGTTACTATCTCCATAAGTGCTATGCCACTTCTATTAAGATCAACAAAACTTTCTTTAGGACTTTGATCATGAATACTTTTACCTGCATCCTGTTCAAGGTGTATTCTGGTGATTCCTACATCCCTATAAGTATCATTTGGCATGTTGATTCTTATAATACCCTTACCAACTATTGGATCTGTGAATTGTGAGATTTGATATCCTTGTGGGAGATCAGGATAGAAGTAGTTTTTTCTATCAAATACTGAATACATATTGATTTCTGCATTTAACCCTAGTCCAGTCTTGACAATTTGCTCAACACATTTTTCATTCAAAACAGGTAACATACCTGGCATACCAGCATCTATAGGTGATACATTGGAATTTGGTGGTGCATCGAAATTTGTTGGACTAGAGGAAAATAATTTACTATTTGATTTGATTTGAGCATGAATTTCTAATCCTATTATCAGTTCCCATGTGTTGCCTGATGAACTGGTTATATGTGTTGGTATTGGTTCATGTATTGTCATATAGAGATTTTTTTATTTTTTGAGATATATCATATAATATCTATTGAGTTTTTACTATTATAAATAAATATTTATGTGGGGATTTTTAATAGGTATATTATGTATGCTTAATGGTGATTTGATGTAGATTTATCTGTAGTAGAAGTTAAAGAGATCTGAGCATTCTACCAACTCAACTGATTATATGTGTGCTTAATGGTGATTTGATGTAGATTTATCTGTAGTAGAAGTTAAAGAGATCTGAGTGTTGTACCAACTCAGCTGATTATATGTATGCTTAATGGTGATTTAG
>CAMCJK010000050.1 GCA_945875075.1 Candidatus Fokinia solitaria
GATTGCCAACAACTTTGCAGCACTTATCTTTTCTTTGAAATAGAAAACTCCCAATACTGCCCATAGAATCTGCTCGGTATAACCTATTGCTGTAGCATTCACAACATTTGTATGTTTTAAACCATATGCAAAGCATAAAGAGCCACTAATGCTCAAAAACCCTCTAAGAAAGTGTAATCTTAAAACAGGGGTCCTGATACCCTCCCATCCTTTCCTTAAAACCCATGGTGCAAGGAAAATAAAAACAGTTAATTTATATAAAAATGTTGCTTGGCTTGATGACAACCCTCTTAAAAGCTCTTTATTGACCGTATATAATGTTGCTAATGCGAATGAGTTAATAATCATGAAAAAGATTCCGTAGAGGTTATTGTGTTTAGTCATCAAAAAATAATTAATTTTTATTTTTGTTATTTCTTTGATATTGGTAAACTGAATGATGCTATGGTTCCTCCATTTACACCATTTTTTATGTGAAACTCACTCTTATGCTCTTCAACGATCTTTTTTACTATTGATAAACCTAAGCCAGTACCAGTAGCTTTAGTCGTAACATAAGGCTCACATATTCGATCTATAATATCAGCACTTATACCTATACCATTATCTTCAACTAAAACAATCACTTCATTCTTATTAATGTTCTTTTCTAAAGTTACTTTTATAATACCTTTCTTTCCTTCAGAGCTTGACATAATAGATTCAGATGCATTCTTCACTAAATTAGTCATAACCTGGCTTATATATGTCTTTTCACACATTACTATACAACCTCCAACATTATTATTAAATATATATTCTATTTCTCTACACTCATGTTTTTGTAAAAATATCACATCACTTATAATAGATGCTATGTCGTGAGGTTTAATATTAAGAGTTGAGATACCGGCAAACTCTACAAAATCTGTCAGCATCTTTTTTATATCCTCCACCCTACTATTGATTGTTTTGATATATTTCTGGAAGACATCTGTACCATCCTTGATTTGTTTCAAAAACTTACTTTCCAGTCTATCAACAGCTAGTTGGATCGGTGTTAATGGATTTTTTATCTCATGTGCAAGCCTTCTTGCTATATCTGCCCAAGCTTTAAACCTTTGTCCTGAGACAACAGCAGTTATATCATCAAGAGTTATAATAACTTTATCATTTGACTCCCATGAGTTCAACTCAGAGTCAAACCTATCAGTTTTGAGTAGCTGTACTTTAACCAATAAATTTATATTTTTCCCACCTTTTATTATGTTGATATTTGAAGAATGTATCTCACTATTTTCAGTCTCGTCTTTATTCAGTACTGTTCTGATAATATCGCTACATTCTGGTATTATTGTTTCATAATTATATCCAATAATGCTCTCATTAGTAGCTAAAATCTTTTGTGCTGATAAATTTGACATTTCAATAATGGAATTTTTATCTAAAACTATTACTCCAGCAGATAGTTCTGACATCATAGCTTCTATAAAGTGATTTCTCTCTTCTATTAAGGCTTTTGTTTGTAAAATATTATTATGTTGAGATGTGATAGTATCTATCATCCTGTTGAATGACTTTGCAAGTATGTTGATCTCATCATCATGGGTCTTTTCTGTCACTTTCACATTACTCTTCCCTAACTTAAACATTGTTATTGCATCTGAAAGGTTATTGATTGGCTTTAAAATGAAAGCTGCAAGCTTTTTAGATATGATTATTGATAATAATAGAAATATTAGTGATAGCATTAAAAATGCTGTAATGACTTTTTTTCTAATATTTTTTATACCTTTTTTGACACCTGAAAATATATCTGCTTGCTCTTGTGTTTGCTCTAGATGTTGCATTATTTTGCTGTCAACATACCTACCAACCAAGATATATACTTTACCTACAAAGAGATTATGCATAAAGAGATCAATTCTCAATAGAGCCTGTACCTTATCTGGAGGGCTTGTTTTAACCATAATTTCACCTTCATCTGCTTTGCTTATTATCTCAGGAGGTATTGTTTCAAAAAGTAGTGAGTAAGTGATAGAAGTTTTACCGATAATCTTTAGTGATTGTTCTTCTGCAGTTCTTTCTTTTATAAATACAACTATTTCAGATAGTCCTAATGCTTGTGCTTTTTTGTCTAAAAATGTTGTAAACATCTTTTCATCTTCAAACAGAAAATACATATTTTGGGTTATTTCACCAGCTGCCATCAAAGCGCTAGTTTTAATATTATTATTATGCTCGTTTAGATATAAGTTAGCGATCTTTACAGTATCATTTATACTATCAGATATTTTTTCACTAAAAAGCTTTTCAATTCCTAGATAATAATATGTAATGGCTAGGAGTGCTACTAAGAATGTAGGGACAACAACCGCTATATAACTTATCGTTAAAATAATCTTATTTTGTATTGAGATTGTTTTAATCATTTAATATTTCTGAATGCATGTTGATATATAAGCATGTTTTGTTTATAGTGGCTCCAAACAGACTATAACCTTCTTAACATAACATATGGCAAAAAAAAGAGTTCTTTTGAAATTATCTGGTGAAGTATTGATGGGAGAACAGAAATTTGGCTTAGAAGCGAAAATAATTAATCAAATATGTGAAGACATTAAATTTGTGCTTGATGCTAGCTATGAGCTATGTATTGTTATAGGAGGAGGCAATATATGTCGTGGAGCAACCGTAACTGAAATAGGTATAGAAAGGACTAGTGGTGACTATATGGGAATGCTTGCTACAGTAATAAATGCTTTAGCTTTACAAGGTAGGCTTGAAAGTATGGGTATAATAACTAGAGTACAGTCAGCTATCCCAATGATAACTATTGCCGAACCTTATATCCGTAGGAGAGCAATTAGACATATGGAAAAAGGTAGAGTTGTTATATTTTCAGCAGGTACTGGTAATCCATTCTTTACAACTGATACTGCAGCGGTGCTTCGTGCTGTTGAGGTTGGGTGTGATTTGATTTTAAAAGGTACAAAAGTTGATGGTGTTTATTCTGCTGACCCACATAAATATAAAGATGCAGTTAAAATAAACAAGCTAAGTTATAAAGATGTTTTAACAAATGATCTAAATGTAATGGATGCTGCAGCTATATCTTTAGCTAAAGATAATCAAATACCAATAATAGTTTTTAATATATATAATAAAGACTCTTTATTGAAAGTTTTAAATGGTTTAGGGGATTTTTCAACAATAGAATAATTAAATATTTTATAGTACTACCAAAAATAAAAATCTGCAGTATAATGTAGAGTGAAAAATGCTATAGCAAATCTAAAATAAATGACAAAAAAGAAAAGTAATGTCCACAATTAATCAGGTCATCAGAAATGGTGGTAGAGACTCTAAGGAATATAAAAACAATGCAAGGGCTCTAAATGGCTGTCCCCAAGTCTCAGGTGTAATAACACTAGTGAAGATTGTCACACCTAAAAAACCAAACTCAGCGCTTCGTAAAGTAGCGAGAGTAAAACTAACAACTGGTTATGAAGTAACAGCGTATATTGGAGGTGAAGGCCATAATTTACAACAACATAGTAAAGTTTTAGTGCGTGGCGGTAGGGTGAAAGATTTGCCTGGTGTGAAATATCACATAGTACGTGGCGCTCTTGATACTCAAGGTGTCAAAAATCGTAAACAAGCTCGTTCTAAATATGGAACAAAAAAACCTAAATAAAAATTAAACTTAATTAAAAATAGAGAGTATGTCACGCAGAAGAGGCGCAAAGAAAAGAGTAATTCTTGGTGATCCGCAGCACAAAAATTTAGTAGCTGCTAAGTTCATCAACTATTTGATGAAGCAAGGTAAAAAATCCATAGCATCAAGTATATTTTATGCAGCATTACAAAATTCATCAGCGAAGCTAGGCGCAGAGCCAATTGAAGCTTTTGAACAAGTAATAAGAAATGTCCAACCAGCTATAGAAGTCCGTTCTCGTAGGGTTGGTGGTGCAACATATCAAGTACCAACAAATGTACGTCCTAATCGCAGCATAGCGCTTGCAATAAGATGGACTGTAACTGCTGCTCGTAAAAGACCAGGTAAAACAATGGATGAAAAGCTTGCAGCTGAATTCGTAGAGGCATTTGGTGGCAAGGGTGCCGCAGTCAAAAAACGTGAAGATACTCATAAGATGGCAGAGTCAAATATGGCATTTGCTCACTATGCTTTTGTTGGCACAAAGAAAAGTGGTGCTAGAACATAAAAAAAATATTTTCTACATAGAGTACTTCCATTGCAAGTGCTCTAACACTGAAGGTATACCCCAATAAAATCAACAATATTTCAATTGAATCAATCAGAACAATTTTATGTCAACTAGAACAACTCCAATCAGCCTGTATCGAAACATAGGCATTATGGCACACATAGATGCAGGCAAAACAACTACAACAGAAAGAATTTTATACTATACAGGAAAATCACATAAAATAGGTGAAGTCCATGAAGGAAATGCTACAATGGATTGGATGGAGCAGGAGCAGGAGCGTGGAATTACAATTACATCTGCTGCAACAACATGCTTTTGGAATGACTATAGGATTAATATCATTGATACTCCAGGGCACGTTGACTTCACAATTGAAGTTGAAAGATCTCTAAGAGTATTAGATGGAGCAGTAGCTGCTTTTGATGGTGTTGCAGGGGTTGAGCCACAATCAGAAACAGTTTGGAGGCAGGCTGATAAGTATAATGTTCCTAGATTATGTTTTGTTAATAAATTAGATAGAACTGGAGCTAGTTTTGAGCGTTGTGTACATATGATAAAAGACAGATTGGGTGCGACGCCTGCTGTTATTCAGATACCAGTTGGATTAGAAGATACATTCAAAGGGGTCGTTGATTTAGTTAAAATGCAAGCTGTAATATGGGGTGGTGATGATCTTGGTGCTAGCTATGAGTACACAGAAATCCCAGCTGATTTAAAAGACCAAGCAGAATTAGCAAGAGCAGAACTAATTGAAATAGTTGCTATGTTTGATGATGAAGTACTTGAATCTTATTTAAATGGCGATGAGTTGACGGAAGCTCAGCTAAAAACTTGTATCAGAAAAGGTACAATTGGCGGCAAGATAACTCCTGTTTTATGTGGTAGTGCCTTTAAAAACAAAGGGGTACAAACTCTTCTTGATGCAGTTGTTGATTATTTACCAAGTCCACTGGATATACCACCTGCTAAAGGTGTTACAGTGACGCGTACAGGTGATGTCACAGGTGAAGTTGCTG
>CAMCJK010000051.1 GCA_945875075.1 Candidatus Fokinia solitaria
TGAAACAGAAAAGGAATTAATGGAAAAGATACCATCTCAGTTTTTACTTAATGCTCATCATTGGTTGGTGCTACATGGTAGATATATCTGTAAGGCTAAAAAACCCCTCTGTGATAACTGTATCCTGAGAGGTTTTTGTAACTACTATAAAGCACATTCGATGGGTACGAATTTCACTAATCAAAAATAGAAATTACATTATGATCTTTAGAAGTTTTTTTTTTAGTCTTGGATTTAATCTGTCGAAACTCTTAAGTCTTCTAATTATCATTTGGAATATCAATACATATGCCGATGATTATTTTGGAGATAATAAAAAATATAAAAAGGTTTATATTGATTCAAACGTTACAAAAATCAGTTCTAGTAGCCCTATAAACAATGTTTGGGACCATAGTACAACAGTCAACAAAGAGGAAGTATCTACTGCATTGATTAGTATTCCTATACCTCCTAAGGGTAATATGGATGATAACGATATAGTATTAATAAATGATCATAAGAAAGAGGAAGTATCTACTGCATCGATTAGCATTCCTATACCTCCTAAGGGTAATATGGATAGTAAAGATACAGTATTAATAAATGATGATCATAAGAAAGAGGAAGTATCTACTACGTCGATTAGTATTCCTATACCTCCTAAGGGTAATATGGATGATAAAGATATAGTATTAATAAATGATCATAAGAAAGAAGAAGTATCTACTGCATTGATTAGTATTCCTATACCTCCTAAGAGTAATATGAATAGCAAAGATACAGTATCAATAAATGATCATAAGAAAGAGGAAGTATCTACTACGTCGATTAGTATTCCTATACCTCCTAAAGCTAATATGGATGATAAATTAAATATAAATAAAAAAACTGAGATAAAAAGCAAAAAAACTGAAAGTATTAAAAAACCAATCAAACATGAAGTACAACACACTAAAACTCCAGACCATCATAAAGACAATAATGAGGCAGTAGAGGAGGAAATCATTATAGAAGAGGTAATGCTGGATACTGAATTATACAATAGACCTACCTATAATCATAAAAATGTTATTTTACCACCTACAATCAGTAAAAAGAAATACAGTGAAAATAATAGACATTTACCTAAAGCTTTCTACCAAAATGAATATACTGATCTATTATTTGGGGCTGTGAAGAGTGATGATATACAAGGGATCAAGTCTCTCATCCAGAGTGGTGCTAACATCAATGCACAAGAGATAGAGAATGGCTATACACCAGTTATGTATGCTATTAAATATAATAAGATTAAAGCGCTGAGATCATTGATTTTGAATGGTGCTGATTTACAGAAAACGAATCTGCAAGGGCAGACTGCACTGCATGTCGCGACTATTTCAGGTAACGGACAGGCAATAGAGGTTTTACTAGCTGCAAGAATAGACGCTACTATCAGAGACAAAAAAGGCAACAGAGCATCCGAATATATGAAATCAAGTATGAAAAACACAGCAGTGATAATGGCTGCAAATTATCAAGATATGAACAAAGCGCTGATAGACTTTGTAGGATTAAGTGCATATGAAGCGGTACAATATACCTTACAACATGGAGCTAAAATCGATACTAAGGATGATATTGGTGCTGATGGTGATACTCCTTTAATAATAGCTATTAAGTGTCAAGATGTAAAAATGATATCATTACTTTTAAATAGTGGAGCAAAGTTAGATGTGCAAAATAAGAAAAAACAAACTCCAATGCAAATCGCTAATAGTATAAAGAATCAGGAAATAATTGGTATATTAAAAACTGTAAAAATAAATAGGGAAATAGAATCAATACACTAAATGCAAATCGCTAGTAGTTAAGCAATCTCTCAAAGCATTAGTTATCCAAAAAAATATTAAGAGTCACTAATGACACCTGCTACTTCAGATGCTATGGAACAATTAGTACCACTATGTCCCTTAAATCTAATATAGATGCAAAGTAAATAAAAAACTATATAGGCAAAAGATTTGAAATTAGTCATGAGTGGAAAATCGATTCGTGATATAAGCAAGGTACTTTTGAATGGTGATGGGGGATACTAGAGTGGCTTGTAATGCTTTTTTAAGAAAGCACCACTCTGGTAGTTATAAAAGATATGCTTATACTGCAGGCATAACGTGTACAAATGTCCTTTCGTATCCATTATGCTTTTTGTGGGAAAATATCACTTTGCCAATTACAAGTGCGAAGATAGTATGGTCTTTACCAAGACCTACATTTTCACCAACTTTATACTTTGTGCCTCTCTGCCTGATAATAATGTTACCAGGTATGACACTTTGTCCGCCGAATTTTTTTACTCCTAGTCTCCGACCAGCGGAATCGCGACCGTTCGTGGTACTACCACCAGCTTTCTTCGTTGCCATTGTTTATGCTTGAATTTCAGTTATTTTTATGACAGAGATATTTTGTCTATGACCTTTCTTTCTGCGATAGTTATGTCTTCTCTTCTTTTTAAAGATTATGACTTTATCTGTTTTTGTGTGAGCTAATACTTTTGCCTTGACAATAGATGAGCTAGATTGCTTACCATCTACAAGCAAGACATTCGGGATAATAAACTCTTCCCCTACAGGGCAGTCAACTTTCTCGACTTGTATAACCTTACCAACAGTGCACATGTATTGCTTTGCACCTTGTTCAATTATGCTGTACATAATTTTTGATTTTTTACAAATTTATTTTATGCACAGACAATATCACAATTTTTACATGTAAGTCAAGAAGAGAATTTATATCCAAGATACTACATGTGTAAATGCACTATAAACACTTATCAAATTATAAAAAGTGAGGCTTGAGATTTCCCATCAAGAAATTGGTTTTATTCAGTTGCTGATATCTTATATATTATTAATGAGTATAAACAGCACCCTTAAGGTAAATAACAAATGGTAAAGCAAATCAATCAATCTATAAGATCGTTTTTTTAATATTCTAAGAATTTTTCTAAATGTATGGAAATTGAATATTATTAAGCATAAACACAATATCGAAACAGAAATATGTACTGATATCATTAAAATAATAATGAAAATAGAGAGAAAAATTTATAAAACTAGTTCTATATATCCCAGTTGCTTAGATAATATGCATATTTTTTATGGCTATATGATTATGATATAGAATGGCGCTATCGGCAGGAGTCGAACCTGCGACCTTCAGATTAGGAATCCGACGCTCTATCCAGCTGAGCTACGAAAGCAAAATATTATGTGATATAAGAGAAATTTAAGTATATAAAAAATATTAGTAATTTCAATAGTTTTAAGTGTTTAATATAACTTATATAACATAATATAAACAGCATCCTTAAGGTAAATAACAAATGGTAAAGCAAATCAATCAATCTATAAGATCGTTTTTTGATATTCTAAGAATTTTTCCCAATGTATGGAAATTGAATATTATTAAGCATAAACACAATATCGAAACAGAAATATGTACTGATATCAATAAAGTAATAATGAAAATAGAGAAAAACAATGCAAAAAGAGAAAAAAATTTATAAAACTAAAACTGATAAGCATTCTGATTATTTTGATCATAAAAACCAGTTTAGTAATACAAGCAAAACTGTAAAAAATATATCAATATTGCCACATCCTACAACACTAGAGAGCTATGAAGAGTTATTACCTGGAATAGTTGGAAACCTAGGCTCAATGTTTTTAAAAGAGCAAGAACATAGACATAAATTAGCAGGACGTAAAATAAAAAATATTTCTAATATCCATAGCTTTGGACAGATCTTAAGTGCTATGTTGGCCGTGTTTTTTGTATATACAACCTTTTTGATGTTTGAGAAATATCAGAATATATACTTAGCATCAGTGATATGCGTCAGTGGGTTTTCATTCTTAACTATTATCAATGTATTTGCTACAAAAAACTTTAAAAGAGATAAAGAAGGCTTTCAACATAGACATTTTAAAAAGAAGCCACACAGTCCTAGTTAACTTTCAGATTTGGGTTGGCCACATGCTGCCATTATGTCTAAGCTGCCCTATACTATTTTAAGAGGTAGCTTGAGATTTTCTAACTTTCAAACTTTCAGATTTGAGTTGGCCGCATGCTGCCATTATATCCTGGCCTCGAGTCACTCGTACTGGAGCCATATATCCAGCTCTTTCCACTATTGCAGCAAATCTTTTAATTCTCTCTCTTGATGAGCATTTATATGGGGAGCCTGGCCAAGGATTAAATGGTATAAGGTTAACTTTAGATGGAATATTTCTAAGTAATGAAACAAGAGATTTAGCATCAATATCACTATCATTCACTCCATCTAGCATTACATATTCAAATGTCACTCTATCATTACCCGTGGCATTAGAATACATCTTACAAGCCATCATCAAATCTTTTATTGGATACTTTTTATTGATTGGAACTAATTCATTACGTAAGCTATCATTCACAGCATGTAGTGATACTGCAAGCTTAACTCTGAGATCTTTTGACATCATTTCTATTTGTGGTATCAAACCAGATGTTGATACTGTAATACGTCTTCTAGCATATCTCAATCCTGTTTCACTCATCAGCATTTTAATAGCATTTGTAACATTCTCATAGTTTAGCATTGGCTCTCCCATACCCATAAACACTATATTGGTGAGTTTTTTTTCATCAGAAGCTGGCCAATCTTCTATTTTATCTTTGACAAGCATTACCTGAGATACTATTTCATCAGCTGTGAGATTTCTAACAAGTGGTTGAGTCCCTGTATGACAAAAAGTGCAAGTTAGAGTACAGCCAACTTGAGATGACACACATACTGTCCCTCTTTTTATTTCTGGGATAAAAACTGTTTCTATTTCATTATTATCATCTAATGCAAGTAACCATTTCATTGTCCCATCTCTTGAGACCATTTCTTTTTTATTGATTAGGCGAGGTATTTTA
>CAMCJK010000052.1 GCA_945875075.1 Candidatus Fokinia solitaria
AAGGAATGATCCTACAATCATCCTAACTCTATTATGCATATAACCTGTTTCCCATAGTTCACGCATTCCAGCATCAACCATTGGGTAACCTGTTTGCCCTCTCTGCCATCTATTAATAAGAGAGTGGTCATCATTCCAAGGAAATCTATCAAATTTCTGTTGTAAATTTTCACTTTGTAATTTTGGAGAATGGTATAGCAGACTATATGAAAACTCACGCCACCCTAACTCACTTAAAAAGTGCTCTAAATTCTTCTCATCTCTCTCACCATTTGCAACTGCTGAATACCAAACCTGATTAGGGGACACTGCTCCAAAGTGTAAATATGGTGATAACCGTGAGACAGATTCTATAGATGGTATATCTCTACCAACTTTATAATTTACAATGCTACTGGCTAAAAATTCCTTTAGTCTATTCTGCGCTAACTCTTCACCTATATTCCAATGCTTCTCGAATTTTTTGTCCCATCTGACTTTTGGTAATAATTCTAACTGCTCTATAGAAGTCTCATTTTTATATTCAAAAAGAGAAATATGCTCTGGTACAGATAATGGCTCTCTTGGTACGACTTTACTTTGTAGGCAGCCGATCTTATAAAATGGTGTGAACACTTTATATGGAGTGCCGTCACCCTTTAAATTATCCCACGGCTCCCATAACAGAGATCCATTGAAGACTTTCACAGGTATTCCACTAGATATTATTTCTGTATCATAACTCAGATTGTGTGGCTCATAACATCTATTCCAAAACACTTCACTAACATTAAAATCTTGTATTAACTTTATTAAGATCTCTTTTGGATTCCCCTTAAGAATAAGTAATTTGCCATTTAATCTACTATTCAGCTCATTAAGTGAATGATGTAGCCACCATCGGCTACTAGCACCTAGATTTTTTGCTTCATAATCATTCAATATATAAATTGGCAATAAACAATCTATTTTAGAGGCTTCAAACAATGCCGGATTATCACCTAGTCTGAGATCTTGCCTAAACCAATGAATTGCAACTCTCGATGACATTAAGATTTCTGTAAATATTTAAGGATTACTTCATCCAATTCCTCACCATGGACTGTTTCTTCTTGACTATTTGACATATCTCTAACTATATATTCACTACTTTCAAGCTCATCATCTCCAAATATAATACAAAGACATGCTTTTTCTCTATCTGCTATTTTCAATCGCTTTTTAGTTGACAAGCCATAATCAAGAGCTACTTTAATACTCTTAGCACGCAAATCATTTGCAAGGCTTATTGCATGATTTTCAGCTGTATTACCAATTGGTATTAAATAACATACTGGGTTGTTGGATATAGAATTATCCTGATTCAATAAGTCATATATTCTATCGATACCTAGGCCGAAACCCACTGCAGGTATAGAAGGACCACCCATATCTTCAAAGAGATTATTATATCTACCACCAGCCCCAATTGCATTTTGTGAACCTGCTATTTTACTCTTAACTTCGAAAACTATGTGAGTGTAGTAGTCTAACCCTCGCACCAGTCTAGGATTTTCTTTATATTTTATATTCAAATGAGTAAGATTTTCACAAACACTTGAATAGTAGTCTAGAGATTCCTGATTTAAATAGTCAGATATAATTGGTGCATTTTGTACTATTTCTAAATCTCCTTCATCTTTTGTATCAAGTAATCTCAGTGGATTGGTTGCTAATCTTTTTTTACCTAGCTCTGATAACTTAGACTCATAACTTAAAAAATATTTTTTGAGAACTTCTCTGTACTTCTCAGCTGACTCTGGATCGCCTAAAGAGTTTATTTCAAGATCAACTACCTCCTCTAACTTTAGTGCCTTTAAAATTGATAACATAATGTTAATTATCTCAACGTCTGCATATGGTGATGCACTTCCAAACAGCTCACAGTCAAACTGATAAAACTGCCTATAACGACCTTTTTGTGGCCTTTCATGTCTGAAGAGCGGCCCATATGTAAAGAATCTCTTAGGAAGATTTTGAGTCCAACCATTACTTATTATTGCCCTCGCCATTGCAGCAGTAAATTCAGGTCTTAATGTTACTGTCCTTTTTTCTCTATCTACAAATGTATATGTCTCCTTATTAACTATATCTGAAGTCTCTCCTAATGTTCTATGAAATACACTTGAATACTCAAAAATTGGCAGAGTAATTGGTGCATAATTATGTAATGTTGCAATTTCCTCACCGATTTGTACAATCTTTTTATGAGTCTCTAACTCATTACTCACTAGATCTCTTATACCTCTAATAGTTTGGATTTCTTGCTTCATTATACTGTATTATTTTTTTAAATATTGACACTGATATATGAAAAATTATATACAGCTAATACCATAAAATAAAAAAAAATTTATCTCTCAGGTAAATAAAAAATTGTCTTACTGTAATTTCAGACCTTATCTATAAATGTATATGTTTCTTTTGTAACTACTCCTAATTTTCTATGAAAGACACTTTAATACTCTAAGAGTGCTGCATAATTCATGTAATATTGCAATTTCAACAGTGTTTAAAACGTCAGGCATGGAAAAATAATGAAGAGCACTATACAGTCATGGGTTGATAAAAGCGGCTATAACAATCTAAAAAATTACTAGCGGTAGGTAACTTCACATTTTTGTGTAGATGTCAACCATTTCTGAATATTTTCTTCTTGCATTAATTTAATATGCATGTTATGTTGTCTGTTCCGCACCTTGTGTGTATCCTTATGTATTAACATTGATTTTATTCTATATATATAAATAGAACTTATGATTTCTCCAAAAAAGTTTATGAAATTCTACAATAGTACAGATAACATAAGACATTCTATTTTCCCCATATGATTGCATGTGCAATTTATAATATATCAAACCGCAACATAACGTTGAAAAAACATTAAAAATAAGTAAGAGGTAGCTGTGTCTAGTGAAATATCATACTCCATAAGAAAAAGTTTAAAAAGAAAGAATTTTGGTAGGGTTAGTACAACCACTGAGATACCTAATTTGATTCATACTCAAAAAGCGTCATACAATGGCTTTCTACAGTTAGATATTCCAGCAGATCAGAGGCAAAATAAGGGATTGCAAGGTATATTGAAATTTATCTTCCCACTTGCAGATTTTGAAAATAAAGCAACTCTTGAATATGTTAAGTATACTCTTTTTAAGCCTAAATATGATTTACAAGAATGTACTCAAAGAGGTATCAACTATTCAGCCTCTCTCTCTATAACAGTCAGACTGATCATATGGGAAACCAATGATGAAGGTGAAAGAGAAATCAAAAGTATAAAGGAACAAGACGTATTTATGGGTGAGATACCTCTAATGACAGATAGTGGGACCTTTATGATAAATGGAGCACAAAGAGTTGTTGTATCTCAAATGCATAGATCTCCTGGAGTTTTCTATACCCATGATGGAGGTAAAAACAATAGCACAGGTAAATATTTATATTCTGCAAGTATAATGCCATACAGAGGTTCATGGCTTGACTTTGAATTTGATAATAAAGACATTGTCTATTGTAGGATAGATAGAAAGAGAAAGATCTATATAACAACTCTTTTAAAAGCACTAGATTTTACAAATGATCAGATTATTGAAACCTTCTATAATCCAACTAGATATCAATATAAAAACGGTAATTGGATCAAAGCTCTAGAATTAAATAAACTGAAAGGCGTAAAGCTAGACTATGATTATGTAGACTCTGAAACAGGTGAGATAATTTTCCCTGTAAATATAAAAATAACCCCTAAAATGCTTAGGGACAATGCCGACAAGCAAGGAAGACAGTATATAGTTGGCAAAGAAGAGATAGTAGGTAGGTATATATATCAAACTGTATATCATCCCAAGACAGGTGAAGTTGTAATGCAAGGTGGTAAAGAAATAACCTCTGCAATGCTTGAATATATGATAGAAGATCTAGGATTAAAAGTAATTGATGTTTTAGATGTAGATCATATAAACATTGGTGCATATATCCGTAATACTTTAGCCCTTGATAGGAATCAAACGAGAGAAGAAGCATTATATGAAATCTTTGCAATTCTTAAAAACTCTGAAGCTCCATCAGTCGAGGCAGCAGAAACACTTCTGAATAACAGATTCTTCGATAAAGCAAGATATGATTTATCAGCTGTCGGTAGGATGAAAATCAATATGAAACATGATCTTGATGTACCAACTGATATGACATGTCTCACTCAGGAAGATGTTATAGCAGTTCTAAAGCATTTAGTTAGCCTACGTGATAATAATGGTGAGGTTGATGATATAGATAGCTTGAGTAATAGAAGGGTAAGGCCTGTTGGTGAATTGATTGAAAACCAGTTCAGATTAGGTTTAGTAAGGATTGAAAGATCTATTTTAGAAAGAATGAACAGTGCTGATTTAGATTCAGTAATGCCACATGATCTTATAAATTCCAAATCACTATCTTCGATAATTCAGGAATTCTTTGGAACATCTCAGCTGTCTCAATTTATGGATCAAATCAATCCATTATCTGAAGTTACTCATAAGAGAAGGGTATCAGCATTAGGGCCTGGAGGTCTTAGTAGAGATAGAGCAGGTATGGCTGTACGTGATGTTCACTTAACTCACTATGGCCGTATATGTCCTGTTGAGACACCAGAAGGACAAAATACTGGCCTTATTAACTCACTAGCTACATATGCTGGAATAGATGAATATGGATTCATTGATACACCTTATTATAAAGTTGAAAATGGACATGTGACAAATGAAATTCATAGACTCTCTGCCATCGTAGAAAGTAAATATATAATAGCTCAGGCAAGTGCTACA
>CAMCJK010000053.1 GCA_945875075.1 Candidatus Fokinia solitaria
TGTCAACACAACATTTAGATAAACTTTTTGAAAGAATATAGTGACATTTTATCAACAATATAAAGACAAAAGAGGAGTTTTTAGCATTTAATATAATTTATTTACATCAGTATCTATATAATTTATTAAGCGATCGCTAATATAAAGCATTTTCACCAACTTAAGGATTGGGGAGAAGAGGACTATCTGATTGGAGTAAGTCAAATTACGGCGAGAGATATTCAGGAATGCTTTGATAAGGGTATTGCCTCTAAGTGCACAGTTGCTGTTGTTGGAGGGTTTTATGATACCACTATAAATGATGATTTATATACTGAAGTTAATACAATTCTTGCACATGCATAGATCACTAATTATATGTAGATAGTAAATGATTTCCCATTTTAAGTGTTTATACTCCAAATTTTTGAAGTTTATAGTCGAAGAAATTATATTTTTAAGTGATTTATACCTCTATAGAGATATACACCAGTGCTATTTTACAACAGTTATTGATTTTTTTATATAAAACCGATATAATTGCGACATTATCTTCAAATAAAAAACAAAAGACGAAATGTCAATATTCAACTTAGAATCAGCAAAACAAGGGTTGCTAAAAAATGCTCATTTGACTTTTAATGATATTCTGCAATCTCTCAATCCTCCCGAGATAGATCAAACCATACTTCCTAATGGTCTGAAAGTTATTTACGTACAAAATACAAGTTTACCAACTGCAATACAATGTATTTTCAATGTTGGATTTAAAGATGATGGAAGCTTACCTGGTTTATCACATCTAACTGAACACATGGCCTTTAGAGGCACTGTAAATAGAACGGCAAAAGATTTATGGGATAAGTTTATTATCTCATGTGGTGGTGGTGCTTACACATCATATGGATTAACGAATTTTCACTGTTATACAAATAGTAATGACTATTCTGGAGTAGTGAAAACTATGGTGGATATGTTTAGTAATTCTACATTACAAAACCTAGAAATAGAGAAAAAAGTTGTTACACATGAAATCACTTTAGACATAGATAATCCACTTCACAGGCTTGTCAATACCATATACAGCAATGCATTAAGTAAAAATATATGTGATTATAGTCTTCAGAAGCAAACCCTTTCTAAAATCACTGTAGATGATGTTAAAGGGCATATGAAGAAATACTATATACCATCTAATGCAACTCTTATAATTTCAGGTAATGTTGGTAATCAAAATAGTGTATTAAAAACAGTAGATGTATTAACTGCTAGTTGGAAACAACCACCTGTTTCACAAAAAAATGTACAAATAGTACAACAAAAATTAGATATTTTGAAACAAACATTAGAAGTATTAAATTCTAATTTGGAGCAGCCAGATATTCCGCGAAAAGGTGGGCAATTAGCCCAAGATATATTAGATAATTTAAAAACAGCTGATAATTTCGAATACAAACCAGGTTTATATAAAGATTCAATGAGTACTGATACTGCTCATTGCATTCTATTCTTAAAAGGTTCTCCTAACAATAAAGATAATATTATAAATTTTATAAAAAATGGTGTCTTAGTGAACATGATAGCAAAGGATCAAAAAGAAGGGAGCATGATAGAGATGGCACGTTATGATACAGGGCTAACTTATGAAGGCTTTAGACTTGATTACTGCAACCAGTTAGATTATGGATTATGGGGATTAAGAAGCTATACAGATAAAGCATCTGCCCCAGCACTTGTGAAAAAAATGGCAGAATATCTTAGAGATTTAGGGAGTAAAATCAATAATAAAAATGTCGATGAAGCAATCAGCAATATAAAAGTTAATGTAAACGATATAGCACTACGAGATTCAAATATTAGTACAGCTGATTTCAAGTTAGTGGCAGATTCGATTACAGCGAAAGATGTTAAAAATTACTTTGATAATAGTATTGCTTCTAAATGTACTATTGGAGTTGCTGGAGGCTTTGATGATGATGCATTAAATGATGCTTTATATGCTGAAGTTAATGATATATTACTTTCACATGGATAGATAAGCGATCTATAACTTATAAAGTATATTATGTCTCGAGATAGTAAATATTTGCCATTTTTAATGTGGGCACTTCCACTATTGTTTTTTGCATTTCAATTTACACTGCGTCTCTGGCCAAGCCTAACGATGCAAGAGATTATGCAGCGTTTTTCTATTGATGCTACAAGCTATGGATTACTAGCTTCTGTATATTATTATGGATATGCTAGCATGCAGATACCTATTGCAGTGGCTTTAGATAAATATGGCCCTAGAATTGTGTTGAGTTGCTGTGCAGCACTATGTGGAGCCGGTATGTTAATATTTTCTTATACTGAGAGCTGGTATATTGCAGTATTGAGTAGGTTTCTGGTTGGCATAGGATCAGCTGGTGGTTTTTTAATAACAGCAAATGTTGTCTCTCAGTGTTTTGAAAGTAAAAATTATGGGCGAATGATAGGAGTGTCTTTCTCGATTGGATTACTTGGAGCTGTATATGGTGGAAAGCCATTGAATCTTTTACTGAATTCATATGGGTCTGAATTAGTGGCGAAATGTTTAAGCCTCATTGCCATTATTATAAGTCTGATTTCAATTTTATTTTTTAAAATCAAGGTGAAGCATGATAGTGAAGTCAAAGTTTTTAAAATTCAAAATATAGTTGAAATATTAAAGTCACCAACACTAATATTACTTGCAATTGTTAACTTATTAATGGTTGGGGTTTTAGAGGGATTTGCTGATGTCTGGGGGGTTAATTATCTTGCGACAGCATTTAAAATAGAAAAAAGCTTAGCAGCGGAAGTCATTTCATTTATCTTTATTGGAATGCTGTTTGGTGGGCCTTTATTAGCATTTCTAAGTGGTAAAATAGGTGAGTTTTTTACAGTAGCATTGGCAGGCATTATAATGTCTATATCTTCACTATATATAATTTTTTATTCACAATCTTTTAATTTCCTTTTGTTGAGTGCAATTTTCTTTTGTATAGGCATTACGTGTTGTTATCAGGTATTAATTATAACAATTGGTAGTAAAATTGCTAATCCTGCAGTGTTAAGTATTACAACGGCTTTTTTGAATTGTGTCAATATGTTAGGAGGTGCTTTTTTCCACAGCATTATAGGATTGAGTATGGATGTTTTCTCTAATGGACTAGTTACAGATGGTTTATATACAGTGGATGCCTATCAAAAGGCTTTATTGATCATTCCAATGTGTAGTATTTTTGGCAGTATTATAACAATAATGGTAAAAAACCTCCAAAGATAGCCTTTTATGTTGTGTTTGAACAACAAGAAAAACTAATTATATCATTAATTATATTTATATCAATTATATATTCTTATACTAGTTGGCATTATAGGTGATAGAATGCAAAGAATATTGCTATAAAACAATTAATCATTTAATGACAAAAGATAAATTAAAAGATTCTTTAAATGATGTCGTAGTATCAGAACAGCAACAACAAAATGATGATATAGATGCCCTGATAGGGGCTATCTCAAGACATAATAAAAACCAACAATTTTTAGGTCAAAGTACTGTAAAACATTTTGATAATAATACTGAAAGCTTAAATATTGGCCATAGAAGCAGATTAAAAGCAAGATTTTTGAATTCTCCAAAGCGCGCCCTACCAGATTATGAAATTTTGGAAATGATTTTATTTTATACTCTCGTCAGGAAAGATACGAAGCCAACTGCAAAGATTTTATTGAAAAAATTTGGATCTTTAGCTGGAATTGTTTTTGCTGATGATGCATCTTTAAAAACAATTAGTGGTGTAGGCGAAGGGGTGATTTTTTTTATAAAACTATTAGCAGATTTTTTCTCAAGGCTTTGCGTTCCTCAACAGAAAGGCGAGGTCCATGTACTGAGTAGCTGGCTTGCTGTTTTGAACTACTGTCAACTCACAATGGGGTTTAAAAAAAGTGAAGCATTCAGAGTGCTAATGTTAAACAAAAAAAATGTCTTAATAGCTGATGAGTTTATTGATGCAGGTACAGTAGATAAAATTGCTATATACCCACGTGAGATCTCAAAGATGACTTTACTACATGGTGCAGCTGCAATAATTCTAGTCCATAACCACCCTAGCGGAGATCCTAATCCATCAAGGGAAGATATTGAAATAACCAATAAGATTATCGAAGCACTGGCTCCAATAAGCGTTGCGATGCATGATCATGTGATAGTTGCTGAACATAACCACTTTTCATTCCGTGCAGCCGGCTTGATATGAGATTTTAGTATGTAGGAATAGAGACCAGGGTACCAATAGTGTTGCGATGATAGTTGCTGAACATAACCACTTTTCATTCCGTGCAGCCGGTTTGATATGAGATTTTAATATGTTGGAATAGAGCAGGGTAGCAATAGTGTTGCAATGCT
>CAMCJK010000054.1 GCA_945875075.1 Candidatus Fokinia solitaria
TTATACTCCCTTGGACCTCTTTCATCACAATGTCCTTCAACAACAACACTTAATTCTTTATTGCTTTTCAAAAGCTCAGCTTGTTCCTTTAGTGTATCTTTTGACTCATGATTTAATGTAGATTTATCTGTAGCAAAGAATACTCTATCAGCAACTTTACCTTTAAATAAACCTGAAGTAGCAATTAAGCTTGTACTATCAACTGAAGATATTGAATCATTACCATCAACATCATTTGGTGATATTTTATTGCCGCATGAACAAGCAGTTAAACTAAAAACCACAGGTAAGGCAAGAAGGATTTTTTGAAATTTCATAATTAAAAGTTTTTTCTGTTAAATTATATAATTTTTTCACTTCACTTTTTATACTGCAATGATAAATTGGTATACATCATGAAGTGGTATTAAAATGATTATAGCAACTCATATAGCAATTGTAAAATAACTTATATACATATTTTGGATAATACTTACATATTTCTTAGTCACTAGTGGTAAAAAAATTTGACACAGTGGAATTTTCTGGATATAAGTTATCAATGTGTGAGTTTTATACCTGTAGCTCAGCTGGACAGAGCAAGTGCCTTCTAAGCACTGGGTCGGGAGTTCGAATCTCTCCAGGTATGCCATCTGGTAATCTTTTACCTATTGTATTATCACTTTTTAAACCATCTCGAAAAGATATGTCAACAAAAAATATTAAAAATCGTGAAGCTCTGAATATTATTAGTCTCGTTGCAAACGAAAAATCAATTAACGCAGATGATGTATTTGCAGCAGTTGAAGAGGCAATAAAAGCTACAACTAAAGCACAATATGGGAATGTTGAAAACATATGTGTAAGAATGGATAAAAAAACAGGCAATATTGACTTATACAGAGAAATAAAAGTTGTATCCGACGAAGATTTTGAAGTGGCTGAGGATCAATTGGCAGTTATTGCACTTACTGTAGCAAAAAAGCAAAATAAGGATATTGAAATTGATGATATCATAGAAGATCCATTACCCCCTCTTGATACTAGTAGGAATACTGCACTGATAGCTAAAGGCTTGTTTGCTTCTAAGTTCAAAGAGTTAGAAATAAATACACAATATGAGCAACTAAAGGATAGGGTAGGAGATATAGTTCAGGGACTAGTGAGATCTATTGATAAAAAAGGTGCTACACTTTCTATAGAGGGCTCAGAGTTCTTCATGTCAAGATCACATATGATTAAAGGTGATAACTTTAAAAATGGTGACAGAATGAAGGTATACCTTGTAAAGATAGAGAAGTCTAAAAGTGAAATTATGATGCATCTTTCAAGAACTCATAATGAATTCCTAAGTAAATTACTGAAAAATGAAGTACCAGAGATTCAAGATAAATTAATAGAGATTAAAGATATTGTTAGAGATCCTGGATCTCGTGCGAAGGTTGCTGTATATGCTGGTGATAAGTCAGTAGATCCTATAGGGTCTTGTATAGGTATCAAGGGGTCTAGAGTACAGGCTGTTACAGCTGAGCTTGCAGGTGAGAGAATTGATATTGTTAAATGGACACCTGACACTGCACAATATGTAATAAATTGCTTCGCACCAATTCAAATTCTTAAAATAATTATGGATGAGGAAAATAATAGTGCTGATATTGAAGTAATGGATAAAGACTTAAGTGCAGTAATAGGTAGGCAAGGACAAAATATAAAATTAATATCTAAACTCACTGGTGTTCATGTGAATGTCAATGCTGAAAGAGGCAGTAATAGAAATAATGAGGAGATAGATATCAATAAGTTATCTGAACTAATGAATGCATTAGATATAGATGAGTTATTAGCACAGCTTTTATTTACTGAAGGGTACAAGACAGTTAATGGACTGATTAAAGCTGGTGAGCGCAAAATAGCTCAAGTAGAAGGATTAGATGAAAGTATAGCTCAAGAGCTGATTTTAAGAGCTCAGGAGTATATAGCACAAAATGATGAAATGGTTCATGAAGATGCTCCTTCTGCTGCATTACCGACGCCAGCATATGATGATAAATTTGCTAGAGACAAGGTTCAGGATAATGATAATGTCACATTAATGAAAGAGATCAGAAATGCTTTAGGACATGCAGGAATATCAAATCTTCGATCTATAGCTGAAATGTCTGGTGAAGAGCTACAAAGCATTCTAGAAGAGTCTAATGTTTTTATTCCAAGAAACAAATTGGATGAAATAATCATGAAACTTCGTAATGAAATTTTCTTTAACGTCGCTCAAGAATGAGCCTCAGCCTAGAGACGCTTAAACATAAACAAATCTGCGTTTTAGGACTTGGTAAAACTGGCTGTGCAGCGGTTGAGTTTTTAAAAAAAAATGATGTTATTGTCTCAATTTTTGATGATAATAAGGAGCTTCTTGAAAAAGTTTCTAAAACTTATGGAGTAGAAAAATTTACATCTCAAGAGATAGATTTGCTATTTGTAAGTCCAGGCATACCGAATAATAAAGTCAGACAGCATCATTTAATAAAATCTTTTTCAGACAAGAGTATTCCGATAATATCTGATGTGGAGATCTTTCAAGCAATCCATCCAAATGCTAGGTATATAGGTGTCACTGGTACAAATGGGAAGTCTACTACTGTCGCATTAATCAATCATATCTTGACAAAAAATAAAAAGGAGAGGGTGAAACTTTGCGGCAATATAGGCATGCCTGTGTTGTCAGTTGAGGAGGCTGATATATACATTGTAGAGCTATCATCATTTCAAATAGATTTATTAAAAAAGCCTAAGTTAGATATATCAATATGTATTAATATCACTCCAGACCACTTAGATTCTTATTTAAATATAGATGATTATGCCAGCTCAAAAGCTAGGATTTTTTCAGACAACTCTCTCAATATCATCTCTGCAGATTATCCTTTATGTAAAAAGATTTTTAGCTTTCTAAAATATTGTATACCAATGTCTACAGAGAAAATTTTACATGTCGGAGTATCGCTTATAGATGGTAAATTAAATATAAATAATTGCTTGGGCGTTAAGGGGCAGATGGTATATGATGTGCCACACAATCATTCACTCCTAGGGAAATATAATGCTGAAAATATAATGTCTGCAGTATGTGCATGCATCGCGATGGATGTCAGTATAGAAAATATTCTTGAAAGTATTGCATCATTCAATGGGCTGCCTCACAGAATGGAATTAATATTACATGATAAACAAAACAATGTAGTGTTTATTAATGATAGTAAGGCGACTAATGCTGTATCAACGAAAGCTGCATTTGAAGCGTTTAAAGATCAAAAAATCATTTGGATCGCTGGTGGACTGTGTAAGGATGATGGTATAGAAACGTTAAAAGATTATTTCAATATACTCGAAAAGGTTTATTTGGTTGGTAGCAGTATGGATAATTTTTATTTAGTATTGGATGAATATGGAGTTACTGGAATCAAAAGCAATACGCTTGAAAATGCATTACAAGATATAAGCAATTCAATGTTTGAAAATTGTGTTGTATTACTGTCTCCTGCATGTGCATCAACTGATCAATGGAAGAACTTTGAAGAGAGAGGTAACTTCTTTAAAGAAAGAGTCAATGATGGTTTTTTAAGTTGAAAATGAATTACCACATCCACAACTGATCTTTGCATTTGGATTACTGATAAAAAAGTTCTCACCAGCTAGTGAGGCTGTGTGGTCAAGAGTTATATCCTTGAGGAGTGGTAGAGAGTGTATATCTATTACTATTTCAAACACAGCTTCAGGAGATCTCAAGACAATATCATCACTCTTTATACATTGATCTATTGAGAATTTATACTGATATCCAGAGCACCCCCCTCCCTTGACTGCTATTCTAAACCTATCAGATTCAGATGTCTCCACTGCATCAGATTGCATTTTATGGAAAGTGAGTGGAGAGGAATTGTTGAGTGACTGATTACAAAGCTTTAAAGAGAGCTTTGCAGCAGCAGCATTTGTTACAATAAGCATACTATTTGGCCTTGCCTACTTTTGAACAAATATCTGTTGTATCACTTCCACCATCTTTAGTTTTTGCCATTAGATCCACTGCACCAGAGGCACCGAAAAGCAGTCCCATTCCAGTCATTACTGCTATAGCA
>CAMCJK010000055.1 GCA_945875075.1 Candidatus Fokinia solitaria
GTAATGATTCCAAGAAAGTTGTAATCCTTTTATTAGAAGTTAAGTTAAAAAAAGCATCTTTTTCCATATCAGCTTCAATTTTTCCATGGTCTATAAAAATCATCCTATTAGCTATTGATTTTATGAATCTCAATTCATGAGTGACTATAATGATACTGATTTCATTTGTTGCAATTGATTTTATTACATCTAACACTTCAATAACATTTTCAGGATCTAATGCTGATGTTGGCTCATCAAATAATATTATTGATGGGTTCATACATAGAGTCCTAGCAATTGCTACTCTTTGCTTTTGACCACCCGAGAGAGCAGCTGGCAATCTGTCAAAGCATCCTATCATATTGACTTTTTTTAACATTTGTACTGCTATGCCTTCAGCTTCATGTTTAGTTCGCTGTAATACTTTTTGCTGGGGGTAGCAGAGGTTATCAATTACAGACATATTATTAAATAAGTTAAAATTTTGAAAAACCATGCCAATTCTACAATGATTATCAATTATTATTTCTCCTGTATCATATGGTTCTATTCCTGCAATACATCTTAAAACTGTTGATTTCCCACTACCTGAAGGGCCAATTAAACCTATTATATTACCCTTAGATACCTCCATTGCAATATTATCTAGAACTATATTCTGGGAATATTTTTTAGTTAATTGTATTAATTTTATCACTCTGAAGCTTTACTTATTTAATATTGAAAATATCATTGATTAATTTTTATTGCAAAACCAATCAAAGATTATTATTACATATAAGAAATTGATTCAAAATTATATAAAATATAAACTTAAAAAAGTTAGCGATAAAAGAGTATAGCAAGTAATCATTAACTAAGAAATTCCAAACAAATCAAAGCTGTATAAGTACACTTGTATAAAAAATATCATAAATAATCTAATGAAAAATTTTGTATAGAATAAGCAATCATGTTGTGGAAAAAATATAAAGTCTCTTAATGTCAAAATTTAAATTTTTACTGCTGAATGATTCGCATGTTAAAATAGGGATACTTGGGGGATCATTTAATCCACCACATGAAGGACATGTACATATCAGCTTAGAAACATTAAAAAGATTTAATTTATCTCATATTTTTTGGCTTGTAACACCTTGTAGTCCAGCTAAGGATCCATCTTCATACGATAATATCACTAGGCGATTTCAGCAGTGTATTGACATAATAAGACCATATAAAAATAAAATGACAATTTTAGATATAGAAAAGTTTTTCAAAAATTTCTATTCAGCTAATACTATAGAAGTAATAAAAAACATCCATCCACAAGCTGAAATATATTGGATTATAGGATGTGATAATATCTTAGAGATAGATAAGTGGTATAAATGGAGAAGTATATTTGAAAAAACAAATCTTGTTGTATGTGAAAGAAGTGATATGAGCATAAAAATTCATAATACAAAAGCTGCACATAACTTCAATAAAAAAGATATCTGTAATGCCTCTCAAATCAATGAGAATAATAGAAATTCATTTTTTATGCTGCATATAAAGAAGATTAATATTTCTTCTACAAAAATTAGAAGTATGCTATAATTATATAGGTTAAATAGGCACTCATTCCAAACAATATAGAGACTATTTCAGTAGAAATATGCAGCTTGATTCACAAACAGAAAATCAGATACAGATTTATATTAATGATTCTAGAAATTGGTATAAGCAAAGTTATTTGCAGTTAAAAGTTGACTCTAGAAAGATTATTATCTCATTATTATTTCTTGCATATATAATCAATCTTAATATAGATATGTTGAATATAAACACAAGTGTTTTAAGTGTCCCATTCCCAATATATGTAGAAGATAGTGCTGATGAAGTGCATAATATCAAAAGTCTTTTTAGGAGTGATAAGGGTATTGAGGAAGTTATTGCAAGATATATGATAGAAAGATATATCAGACTAAGAGAGACATATGCCCCTCAAATACTTGAAGATCAGAATTGGAGAACTCTCCTCAATAATATCAATGGATTGTCATCATATCAAGTTTTTGATACATATCTAAAATATATGTTGCCTAGTCATAATACTAAGAGTCCAATACTACAATATAGATTTAATTCCAATGTTTCTGCACATATTAATAATATTGAAATGACTCACTTTTCACTTACAAGACCTATTGCTGCAAAAGTCGATCTTACTACTGAAGAGTGTAGCAATGATTATATAAGCTGCCAATCAAAGCATTGGATAGTTGAATTAAAATTTGATATGTGTGCTATTTCTAAAGCATTTATTATCAAAAACCCCCCTCAAGAGTATTTTCACTTTAAAGTTTCAAGTTATCAAAAATATATGCAATAGAACTATAAATAAATCTTTTCAAATTTAGAATTTTAATATTAGGCTTATTTTGAGGGTTATCAAAACTCAATGACTCTAGGAACTTGCAAATATCTTACATACTGATGTTTCCTACAAAGTTATAGGAAATATGATAGTAATTACAACTCAAATGGCTATAAAAACTGCAACAGTTGCTAAAATATATTATTTAATTAACACCACTAATTCATTGGGATCAGCCATAGTCAACCCTCTTCTTATGACTTCATCTATATAATCATGATCTGTTGATCCAGATCTTAAAATTCGTATTTTATATTCTATTGAAGAACGCTCTTTCTGTAATGAATTAAGCTTTTTTGTGTTATCAAGAATCTTTTCATCGATATTTATTGTTGATATTATTCCTCGCTGTCCAGTAATACCATGGTATATGAAGTATGATACAACAATTGCTAGGGCTAAAATTTTGTACATTGACTATTTTTATAAATCATATAGAATTCGCCTGTCATATTGAATAATCTTATATTGAGTTAAGGAAACAAATGCTAATTATCCTAGCAGTATTACAAGGTGTGTTCGTTTTATCCATGGTATTTTTAGTTTTCATGCAAAAGACTAGTACTGATGGCATGGCTAACCTTGCAGGTAGTACCAAATCAATGCATTCCTCAATGAGAATGGACTTTGTAAAAAAGAGTACAATATTTTTTGCAACTGCATTTTTTATCAATAGTCTAATAATGGCCAACATAGGCTATCATCAAAATCATTCAGTGTCTATTATTGAAAAAATACAAGAGAATAATAATGAAATTTCACTAGATGATGAATAAAGCTAATAGCTAGCAACACCATTCATTTTTCGGTTGTTAAAAACAATATAATGGAATAAATACAGTGATAAAGAATAACAGAACTAGAATAATATTTGTTACTGGTGGCGTCGTATCATCTTTAGGCAAAGGGATAACATCCGCATCAATAGCAGCCTTACTGCAGATGAGGGGATATAAGGTATGTATGAGAAAACTTGATCCATATCTTAATGTAGACCCTGGTACAATGAGTCCTTATCAACATGGTGAAGTTTTTGTTACAGATGATTCTGCTGAAACTGATCTAGATTTAGGGCATTATGAAAGATTCACATGTATTAATGCAAAAAAGACTGATAATTTAACTTCAGGGCAGGTATATGAAAAGCTTATAGGGATGGAAAGAAGAGGAGAGTTCCTTGGTATCACTGTACAAGTAATACCACATGTCACAAATATCATAAAAGACTTCATTACAAATGACATAGCAGATATAGACTTTTTGATATGTGAGGTTGGAGGAACAGTTGGTGATATAGAGGCATTACCTTATTTTGAAGCTATAAGACAACTTGGACAAAGAAGTCCGTACAATTGTGCTTATGTACATTTGACACTAGTGCCTTACCTACCTTCAGTCAAAGAGTTAAAAACTAAGCCTACTCAACATTCTGTTAAGGAATTACTTTCAATTGGTATCCAACCAGATATCATAGTTTGTAGATCTGACAGGGAAATACCACTTAATGATAGGAAAAAAATAGCTTTATTTTGTAATGTAGACGAAAATAGAGTTATACCAGGTGTTGATCAAGATTCTATATATAAAGTACCACTTGAATATTATAAAGATGGATTAGATGTAGAATTGCTGAATATCTTTAATATAGAAGATAAGCCTATCATAGATCTATCAGTATGGGAGAATCTTATGTATATCTCAGAT
>CAMCJK010000056.1 GCA_945875075.1 Candidatus Fokinia solitaria
GATTGCTGTCATAATATGAGTTACCTAATGAATCAACACCCACTAACTTTCCAAATATCTTTGTATATAAAAAAGTGCTTAAACACATAATTTTTTTTTATCTTCAACAGTATATTATAACTGTATAAATCTAATTTTACAATATCACTCAAGGTCAATTTGTCTAATGGAGTGATTTAGGAATGATAATTTGATATTTAAAATTCTAGATTTGAGTGTGCCATTAATGGTTTTAAATGCTATCTCTGGCCATTCTATAAAAGATATACCGCTATTTATAATATCTAGAAAGCCTATTTCATAAAGCTCAGCAACATCTTTAATCCTATATAAGTCTAAATGAAATACCTTACATGCTTTTTGTTGTGAGTAATATTCATTAACTATATTAAATGTAGGGCTTGTGAAATGTGTATTTGCATCAACTAATGTCTGCAACATATATGATACTAGAGTTGTTTTCCCAACCCCTAACTCTCCTGATAAAAGCACTATAGAATCATGATTCAGATTCATCAATAATTCATTGCTAAAAGCTTTAAGCTGTAATAGATTTTCAATATGCATTTTTTCTGTTTAATTATATATATATTAAATATGACTTTTTTTTTAGGTATTGATTCAGGGCTAAGGAATACAGGATGGGGAATAATCAAAAAAGATGGTACAAAACTTACATATATTACATCTGGAGTAATTAAAACAAAAGCAGATAATCAACAAGATATATATAAATCAGATGCTTTGGCGTTAAAGAAAATATACGATATGATAAGTAATGTGATTATGCAATATCAGCCAAGTCGCAGTGCGATAGAGAATACTTATATCAATAGTAACCCTCTTTCCTCAATAAAATTAGCACAAGCTAGAGCAGTAGCCATTCTTGCATGTTCTATGCACAATATGATACCTAGAGAATATCAAGCATCTACGATAAAAAAAGTTGTTACAGGGAAAGGCAATGCAGACAAAATAGAAGTCAACAAGATGATAACTTTACAACTTGGACACATAAAAACTGAAACAAGTGATGAAAGTGATGCAATCGCAACAGCTATATGTGATGCTTTAAGTAATTAATTTTGTTCATAGATTTGAAAACACAAAGTAATCTGATATTCTCTAAATAAAAACAAAGTAATATTTTAGATATGACAACACCATTAATGCCAAAAGCTACAGCTGTATGGCTAATAGATAATACGAGTCTTTCATTCAATCAGATTGCTGATTTTTGTAATATGCATCATTTAGAAGTTAAAGGTATTGCTGATGGCGATGTTGCAGCAGGCGTCAAAGGAATCAATCCAATACAAGTTGGACAATTGACAAGAGATGAAATTACGAGATGTGAAGGTAATCAAAATGCAAAACTACAAATGACCGAGTCAGCAGAAAAAGCAATAGAGGCCAATAAAGCTGTAAATAGAAAGGTAATAAAGTACACTCCTGTTGCAATGAGAGAAAATAAACCAAATGCAATAGCATGGCTTCTAAAAAATTGCCCAGAAATGTCTGAGAAACAAATTGCAAAGATCACTGGGTCAACAACACCAACAGTTGTAGCTATAAAAAGTAAAACTCATTGGAATATGCCAAACATTCTTCCCAAAGACCCTGTGTTATTAGGCATTTGCTCTAGAACTATACTTGATGATGAGCTCAATAAGGCTAGATCTATAAAAGAAAAATTAAATGAAAAGACAAAGAAATGCAATTGATAGTATTATATATAAGATACTGTCAACACTAACTATACTATCACTCATAACAATAGTAGGTATATCTGGTTTCATATTTTGTGCATTTTACACACTGGATACCAAACAAGATCATATCTTTCTTATTAAAAAAAATAGTGGCATTAAAGAAATCAGTCAAGATTTAAGTGATCAGCAGATCATCAATCGAAAAATAACATTTTATTGTTTTGCAAAGCTATATTGTAAAATTTATAATAAACAAATTTTAGCTGGTGAGTATTCATTAAAGGGTGGGAGTGGCATCATGGATATAATGGAGATTATAACGGCAGGGAAAGTCATACAGCATCAGATAATAATCCCAGAAGGCTTTACAGTAAAACAAATTTTAGAGCGAATAAAACAGCTAGATAACTTCACACATTTTCCTCACTCAATTACAATTAAAGAAGGTTCTATGCTTCCTGAAACATATTTCTATACATATGGGACATTTGATCTGGATTTCATCAAGAGAACACAAAAAATGATGCAGGACTTTTTAGCGATTGAATGGCCAAAGAGAGACAAAAGAATTGATAAGATAATAAGCTCTCCAGAAGAAGCAATAATACTTGCATCAATTATAGAAAAGGAAACATATATAGATAGAGAAAAACCTCTCATCGCAGGAGTATATCTAAATAGATTACAAAAAAATATGCGCTTGCAAGCATGTCCAACAGTTATATATGGACTGAATTTAGTTGAAAGCCAGCAATGGAATGGTAAAGTACTCTATTCACATCTTAAATCAGATTCAGAATACAATACTTATATGTATAAAGGACTGCCTCCAACAGCAATATGTAATCCTGGTAAGGCAGCTATTCTTGCAGTATTACATCCGCAGTGGACAGAGAAGCTGTTCTTTGTTGCTAATGGAAATGGAAAGCATGTTTTCGCATCGGATTTCCATCAACATAAAAGAAATATAAAGTTAGCTAAGCGATAGCATGATGTGAATTTTTTTTATTTATCTGGTTTGCTAATATTGTATGAGTAAACTTGCCTATGTCTCGATGCTTATTTTCGTGTTGATATCCATAAAGCTGATAATAACACTTTATCAAAAATTTTCTTATCTTGCCCTCATTAGCTCTCTCTTTGATGATGTCTAAGAGTTTATTAAGTGTTGGTGAAGCTAATGGATTGTTTGACAATGGGTTATTATAATCTTTTGAGGGATCTGTTGTTTCTAAATTCTCAAGTTTTTTTAAATCATCTACAGAAATACCATTTTTTTTCATATCTTGATATAGTCTTTGCCCAAAAATTTTTAATGCATTATCTGACATATCACCAATTGCACTTTCTACAATGGGTGCTGCAAGACTCTCGAAATGATTATTTACATTTTTAATCTCACCATTAATATTCGTTTTTAAGTTCTCTATATTCTGTGAATTATCATCATTTTTATTCTGTGAATTATCATCATTTTTTTTATCGTCTAATTCTTTGAATGCTTTTTGTTTATTTTCATCCAGCCTTTGTAGTGCAGTAAAAATATTTTTTAGGATATGCTTTTTTTGATCCTCCTTCTCCTCATTAAATGCAACGTCTATTGCTGTATTTATGATATTACAATCTTGTGATATTGTATGTGCTTTATATGTTAATAATTCTTTAAATCCTTTCACTATAAGATTAGAATTTAAGAAGTTTTGATTTATATCCAGCGTTATTTTTAAAAGATTATTGAACTCCAGCTCATTCACATAAGTTTTGTAAAATCCCTCTAAGACAGCTTTTTGTTGTTTACTGTTCATGGCTGAGCTAATAATAAAGTCCATATTACTCGTAAGATCTTTAAACATCCTGTGGGAGAGTTCACTATCATCTACATTGATGACTCCTTCTTTACTCGTTATGCTGAGATTTTGCATAAGATCGAGGATGTCAATGTGATTTACATTTTCAGCAATGCTTATAATCTTTATGGTTGTTTTTTCTTGCATATCGATTTTCATTATTTTTGTTTACATCTTATACTTTTATTCTAACTAAAGTTATTTAAAGTTGCAACGACTTAATTCAAAGTTGTAAAAACTTTCTTGATTTAACTACTGAAAAAATTTGTTATTTTGAGTGATATGATGGTATATTTGATTCCTGAAATTAAAAAAATTAGTTAAAATATATGGAAAAACGAAGCTTTGATGTAGTGGTTATAGGTGGTGGACCAGGTGGATATGTTGCTGCCATAAGGGCTTCACAGCTTGGTTACAAAGCTTGTGTTGTTGAGCAAGACAAACTTGGTGGTGTATGCTTGAATTGGGGCTGCATACCAACTAA
>CAMCJK010000057.1 GCA_945875075.1 Candidatus Fokinia solitaria
AGCTGAGTAAGTAACTTACAGCACCACTTCATCAATTTGCAAAAGTTAGTAATGTTTTTTTACAAGTCTTAAATTACTAAGTGGTTGGAAATTCTTGTGATCACTTAAAAAATGTGAATTATGGGTTTATATCTTTATTTCAAAGGAATTCTCTGAGGTCAGCTTTACAATGCATTGAAACTTTTGTGTCATTTCTGCTATTTTTGTTATTTTGTGGTTTTTGTTTAAAAGTTTTTGCATTTTTTGATTGTCATTCCTCGGATTGATCATAAAACTTTGTATCTTTTAATGGCTTTCTCAGCTCACTTGTAACTTTAGGTTTTTCAATGTTTGCATGAATAGCTTTTACAACTTCCTGCAAGTCTTGTTTAAAGTCATGCGAACTCATAAAGTAACTATCGACTGTTATCTTGAGTCCAAAGGTTTTATTTTTTATATCTTCTTCTAATCCTTCATATTTCATCTCAGCATTCTCTAGTGCCTTGTGAATTTGCTTTTCGACACTCTCATGCATATCAACTGTACAGGGTATTTTACTGGATTCAAATAAGATAATATACGTTTCAACCAACGTTTGAAGAAATTCATTTCATTCTCCCATTGATATTGATGTTCGATAAGTGCTTTACATTTTATAGAATGCTTTTTATCCTTTGTTTTAAATTCGTTTCAATATCACTGGTAAGAAGCTCTCTATCCAATTTATTTAGCATATATTATTTCATGATTTTGTTTAGTTTCTAATGTGAGTATGCCATATGGAAATCAAAGATTCAACTTAAACAGTAGTTTGATGTGTCTTGAAAAAGCTTTGTAATAATCATATTATTCATCTTATGCCCTGTCTTATAGCCTTTAACTCTACAATTTAAATAGTATCCTGAGAGAAACAGATCTCCTATACAATCTAAAACTTTATGTCTTACAAATTCATCTTTAAAGCGTAGTCCTTCAGGATTAATAATACCATCTTCATGGTCTACACCGACGCAGTTATCAGATGATGCACCTAATCCCAACCCTTGGCTATGAAGATATTCTAGGTCTTGTACAAATCCAAAGGTCCTCGCTGGTGCAAATTCATCTTCAAAACAATCCTTATTGCTATCAAATATGATACTCTGTTGCCCTATTGTAGGGTGTGCAAAATCGATTGATACATCTATTATAATGCCAGGGTTATCATTTGGAGATATTATTATATACTTGTCTTCTTCTCGGATTTCTAATGTTTTTTCTACTCTTAATATTTTTCTTTTCTCAGATTGATCTAATATGCCTGCTGACTTTATCTCTCTAACCCAGTCTGTTGAGCTTCCATCTCCAATAGGTAACTCTACATTATCTACTTCCACTATAAGATTATCAATTCCTGTACACCATAGAGCAGCCATTAAATGCTCAACAACATCAATACTACAATTATTGTTTGCAATCTTTGTGGACATGTTAGTAGTGTATACATTATCAAAATTAGCCTTGATTATACTGCCATCAGCTGCTTTAAAAGCAATACCATTGTTTATATCAGCAGGTAACAAATTAGTCGTTACTGGCTTTCCTGAATGAATACCAATACCACTAACTTGTGCTTTCCTACCGATGGTTCTCTGCATGTTACTTTTTGTCTAAAACTTTTAAGTTGTTTGCGCAGATAGAAGAATTTAAATTCCATTTCTGATTTTCCACATCAAAGCTAGCATTTTTAAGACTTTGAATAGCATTATAAGACCAGAATGCAAGGTCTAATGGTTTTTTTTGATGGTTTTGATAAAACTCTTTCATAAAGTTGTTGTATTGAGTTTCCTCTGAAGTAACAATAGCAATATTACCAAACTTATGTCTTTTTTCGTTATTAGATTGCATTCTGCCATTTAAGTTAGAAAGTGAAGCAAGGATTATATTTACATCATTTTGTATGTTTAAACTTTCAATTTGAGTAATGAACTTCTGTAGCTTCCAATTCGCATCACTAAATATAACAAATATCTTTTGATCACTTATACTATCTTTAATAGTTTTCGCAATTTTATTTAAATCATCATTAGTTTGCTGTACATCTTTTGTTGTGTATTGTAAGACTTGTACTTTATCTGATTGCCATGGTTTTATATCATCTGAAGTAGGCAAAACAACATATGCTTTATAGTTTTCATTAACTTTTAGGTGCTCAATGATGGCTTGCATTTGTGCTTGAGGTGATATTGCACAGAGCTTATTTCTTGTATGTGAAAGTGGATTAAGAGTTACTATTACTGGCTTATGAGGATTGTGTTCAAGATAGGCGGCAACAAATCTCTCCTGCTCATCAGAAGTCAGCCCAAGAACCATATCATACTGACTTTCATCCAGTTTAGAAATATTGAACTCAATATCTTCAATACCACTACCAGTATCAACTATATTTAATTTTATTGGTATATGATATTTTGCAAAGAGATTCATGAGTGACATGTGTGCACCATCCATTATGGCATTACCTATCATGTCATTTTTTCCTGTCATAGGAGCCATCAATGCAACCATTATTGGCTTAGAATTTTGTACTGTTTTATCTATATCATCTACTTTTAAAGTATCGTCATCAAGCTTGAATTTATTACCTTGATCAGTCGGAATTTGTTTGGATATTTCTTCTGGAGTTTTCTCATGTGATTTTTCTTCAGATATATCATGAGTTATAGCTGCATCTTTAGTGCCTTCTGATATCTCTGTGACAGTTATTTTTTCATCTTTTTTTTTATGACTACAGCCTTGAGCTAGCAAAAGTGCTAGCATCATACATATTCTGATTCGATTCATTTTAATAATTTTGTAAATATTCTTTTTATAAGTGATATTTTGTGACCTCTCACTTCAGTGATAATACCAACTTTTTTAGTTTTGTTAAACTTTTGTTTTGGAATATCTACGATATTTTTTGAAGGTAGTTGCATAACTCCTTGGTCCATATAATGAGTTTTATCTATTGTCGATAATGCTGTGTGACTAATTTTATATTTTTTTAACTTTTTTCTTTCAATAAAAAATGTGTCAAGTGTTGCAGATTCATCAATTCTAAGATTAATTTTGATATTAGATTGGGCTTCTATTTCACATAATTCTTGCTTCCTATCATTTATCATTTCCATTATTACATCACGCTTTGCACTAACTTCTATAACCATATCATCTTCAAACTCTTGGTCGAGAGATATTTCATTTCGTACTGCCTTAAGGATTGCTACTGCAGTCAGTTCAAATGATCTTATCCTCCCCCTTCCATTACATTCCCTACAGCGATGAAATACGCACTCATAAAGGCTATTACCAATTCTTTGTCTGCTAATTTCAAGAAGTGCAAACTCACTCATCTTACTAACAATTGCCTTACTTGATTGGCTATTCAAACCATCTCTAACGATCTTTTCAATTGAATCCTTCCCTTCTTGAGAAAACATGTCTATGAAATCAACAACTATAAGGCCAGAGATATTCCTGAGCTTTATCTGGTTTACTACTTCATGAGCAGCCTCTAAATTAATTTTTGATGCAGTATCTTCAATTCTATCTTCACTTTTAGCTCTGCCAGAGTTAACATCTATTGATGTGAGTGCCTCAACTTGGTTGATAACTAAATACCCACCTGCAGGCAAAGATATAATATCACTATAAACTGCCTTGATTTGCTCATGTAGCCCATATTCTATAAAAATTGGCTTGGCTTTGTCATAATATTTAACTTTATTTAAATATCGTGGCATTAATAGCTTCATGAAGGCAGAGGCATTTTTATATGCTTCTTCTCCAGAAACTATAATTTCATCAACTTCACCATCATATAAATCTCTGACAGACTTTTTGATTATATCCCCTTCTTCATGGATAAATAGTGGAGCCGTAGAATTTGCTACATGCTTTTGTATATTTTTCCATAATCTCATTAAATATCCAAAGTCTCTTGTGATCTCAATTTTAGTTTTATAAGCAGCACTCGGCTTCAACATAATTGATGTATTAACCTGTAACATGCATAG
>CAMCJK010000058.1 GCA_945875075.1 Candidatus Fokinia solitaria
ATCAAGTATTAGCTAGATTTCCAACTGAAAATTATGACTGGTATAGAACTGAAGAAGAAAAAAAATCAAAGATATCGGCTATGATTGATGTTGAAAAACAGACAAGATCTGAATTTGGGGGGGAAGCGTATACAGAAGAAGAAATCAAAAAATTATATTCCACATTTGAAAAACAAATGATACTAGTTGCTCCTGATGGCACTGGAGTATACCAACCTATGATAACAGAAGAACAAAGAAAAGTAGCTGCGGATATAATAATGGATAAAATAAAGTCTCAGATAGGATATCAAAAGTCACTAGACGAACCTAACTATGGCGGAAGCGGAAGCGTAAGTGATAATAAAAAAGATGAAGATGAAATACCATCAGCTGTACAAGAAGCATATGACGCAGTTATGAGTGGAGATATTAAAACGTTATCAAACTTAAGTCAAGGGAAAAAATTTATTTATGTTAAGGGTAAAGGAATAGGATTAGTCCCAGATGATGAAAAGATTCCAACATCAGACTATAGATATTTCACAAGTGTTTCAGCCATGGGCGATCTATTTGGATATGGTAGTGCGGAAGGTCAAGAGAAGTGGAAAAAATACGTCAAAAAATATACCCCTATTTATTCACAAAAAAATTCCGATGTAAAATCAGCAACTAATCAAGAATGGTTAGATACAGGGGAATGGACACAAGATCAAATAAATCAAGCTGTAAAATTAGGTAAAATTAAAGTAATTAAATAATATGTCAGATAAACTACCATCACCAAACGATATTCTTGGAAGAAATAAGTTGCCATCTCCAGATGATATCTTAAAAAAAAAAGGGGCATCACAATTAGAATTAAAGGAAATGTATTCTTCATTGGATACCTTTGGCAACCAGGACGATCAGCCTTTGGAGTCTTCAGGAGATGGTGATATATACACATATGGTGGTATAAGATATAAAAAAACAAACAATAAGTGGTACCGAGAGTATAACGGTAAATTTGTTCGTCTTTCATCAGGAAATGTAGCTCAAAGAGAAAAGGAGCTAAACACTAATGCAAAAAGAGTTGTCGAAAAAGTTGGCGATAGAGCCGACAAGTGGGCTGGTGTTACTGAAGGAGAGGTGGTTAGTAAGCCAAAGTATAGAAAGGATGACTACATAGACGTAATTCAAAATAAAGAATACAAGAGCACAGCTGATACAAGGATAGTTGATGAGGAGGCATTGCAAATGCAGAAGGAATATCAAGAGCAGGAAAAAACAAGAATAGCCCTAGATAAAAAAATGGAGGAGCAGCGTCTACGTTTTTATACTCCAGATGTGAAGCCAACAACAGAACCTATTTTATCAAATCGTGACTGGAGTAATGTTACTGAAGAAAAAATAACTACTACACCAAAGTATAAAACAGATGACTATATAGATATAATTCAAAATAAAGAATATAAAGGATCATCAAAGGGTAATTATGATGAGGCAGTTCAAATGATGAAAGATGATTTTGGAGCTAAAGAATGGGAATCCTATAATAAAGTCGATGGTATTGGGTTAGATATAATATTAGACACAGAAGAAAACTCAGTAACAGAATTAAATAAAAGATTTAGAGGTTCTGGTATTTATTTTGAAGAGACTGGGGCTGGAGATCAAATAAAAGTTATATCTTCAGCAGATAATAAGTTTTCATCAATAAACGAAGAAGTATTTAATTTATATCCAGCTTTGGGAATTGACTATAGCGATGGAGGTAAAACGTTGACAAATCCAAAGGCACAAGCTGAACAAGAAAGACTACAAGAATTTATACGCAATTCATTATTAAAGAAATCAGAAAAAGAATACCTTAACTCAAAAGATTTAACATATGAAAATATGGTTAAACTTAAAATAGATAATCCTAGGAAATATGGGGAAACATTTTTGAGTGAAGATGAACTTTCTGCTTGGCTAGATAAGTCATCTTTAGATATAGCTTCATCTGTTAAATGGTTAAAGAATACAAAAAAAGATGTATATAAAAGGATAAAAGAATTAGAAGGGAAAGAAGTTCCATATGAAGTTAGTCAAGAGCTTATATACGATATGGATAGGCTGTCAAATGAGGGAAATCGTATTATTAATAAACAAAATGAAACTAGTGTTATTCAGGAAGGTGCTAGGGTAGCTACTGGATATTACTATTCAATAAATGAAGAAAAGGGGAATCTAGGTGGTGTAATAGGAAGAGGACTTGTAAAGGGATTAACGAATATGGCGAAAATGGATGCAGATCTAGGTGCTGAAATTTTGCCATTTATTTTTGGAGAGGATGCCACTTCATCTCTTCAAAGATCAAAGATGGTGGATGCTGGCATGAGCGACACAGAGATAAACAATGCCCTAACAAGAGATTTAAAAGAGAAAGTAAATGATAAGGCGATGGAATCATTGCAAAATATACTTTCATTTGGAACTACTAAAGAATATGTTCAATCAGAGAACAGAAATGATATAGAAAAAGTAGCTAGTTTTTTATCTGAATCAATTGGAACAGTAGCTAGTGCAGGTGGTAATCCTACACTTGCTAAGTTAGCATTTTTTGCTCAGTCATATAATGCAATAGAAGACCAAATGAAATCTAGTGAATTTGATGAACTAAATGTATTTGAGAAAAAATTATTATCTGTACCGTATGGTTTAGTAATTGGATATTTAGAAAGGCTAGGATTTAAGGTATCAACTGGGGGCAGTTCTTTACTTAATGGTGTAGTAACAAGCTCAATATCAAGGGCTCTTACACAAGTTCCAAAAGGTGCCTCTATAGAGCTAATGAGATCAGCTATAAATAAAAGCGTGGCAGCTACAATGGCTGAGGCTGGATTGTCAATTGTGGCTGGTTCTATTGTTGAGGGATTTGTTGAGGGAACTCAAAATATAACAGAGGTAGGTGCCAAACAATTATTTAATAGCATAGAGGGGAAAGATTATTTTAAAGAGGTTCCAGACTTAACTACTAAAGATGGAATGGCCAAGGCCTTAGAAATGGCTTCTGAAGATTTTTATTATGGGATGCTTGGTGGATTAGTAATGGGCTCTGGAAGTCAAGCTGTATCTGCTGTTAGAGATGGATACTCAAACAATAAATTAGACGCTAACTTTGAGGTACTATATAATTCAGTAACTGATCCCAATTTAAGGAGAATGGTTAAGAGCGAGATAAAGGCAAACTTAGCAAATGGTACAATAACCAAGGAGCAGGCTAAAGAACAAATGGATGCAATAGGAAAGTCATACTCTATATTTACGTCTATGCCAGGTGATTTATCTATGAGAGAAAGAAGAGAGGCATTTAATTTAATAAGAGAAAAGCAAATAATAGAAAAACAAATTGAAGGAAAGGATCCTTCATTGGTAGACGCTCAAAAAAAGAGAGTCTCTGAAATTGATGAACAACTAAAACAAATAAGCTACAATGCCACTAAAGAAACCACAAACAAACAGCAAGCAGTCACAGCAGAAGGCGGTGTCAGCGAATATCAAGGAGCTAGTGAAGGACAACAAGAAGTCGGGGTCAGCGAAGGGGGACAACGGGAAGCCACGGTCAATGAAACAGATAGTGGCGATAGCACTATCCCAAGCCAAGTACAAGAAGAAGTAGCTACCTACAGAGCTGAAGAACAAGCGGAGCTTCTTAAGGCTATACCTAAAATAGAAAGCTACAAAGTAAATGGAGAGATAGATAAAACTCTCATGCCAAAGACTGCACTA
>CAMCJK010000059.1 GCA_945875075.1 Candidatus Fokinia solitaria
AATAAAATTATGAGGGTTTATATGGATGAACAAAAACAAAACGAGACTGTCATAGTTGAAAATAATCATAAGTGGTATGTTATCAACACAGTTATAGGACAAGAAAGGAAAATCGCTAAAATTCTCAAAGAAGAAATAGAAAAATTCAAAGTTGAAAGCTTGATATCAGAAGTAATAGTACCTGCAGAAACAGTAGTAGAAATCAAACGCGGGAAAAAAGTTGATGTTGAGAAGAAAGTTTGTCCAGGATACATCTTATTAAAAATGGAGTTAAACGATAAAATTATCCAAATGATAAGAAGCATAACTGGAGTTGCCAAATTCTTAGGTCGTGATAAAAAACCAGCTGCCATACCAGAGAAAGAAGTCATGGCTATGTTGAATTACCTCAGCGACATCAGTGCAACAAATACAAGTAATAGAATTGAGTCTTCATATCTTGCTGGAGACGTAGTAGAGATAAAAGAGGGTGCATTTGAAGGATTTACTGCAAGAGTTGAGTCAGTCGATAGTGAAAAGATGAAATTAAAAGTTTCAGTATCAATTTTCGGTAGGGAAACAACTGTGGAGCTCGATTTCAAACAGGCAAACAAAGTACAAGAGTAATTTTCACAATATTTTCTTATAGCACGCAGTCTAGATTTGATCTGAGTGTTATTTCTTCAACTTCTTATTTTGTAATTTCATAATATATGAGATGATTTCTGCTACAGCCTTGTAATGTGCCTCTTTAATTTGCATTCCCATTTCCAAATCTTTATATAAGAGCCTTGCAAGTTCTGGTTTTTCAACAATTGGAATCTTATGCTGTTTTGCTATCTCACGCATCATCAATGCAATGTTATCCTGCCCTTTTGCAATCATTATAGGTGTCTCCATTGTTTCAACTTTATATTCAAGAGCAACAGCGTAATGTGTTGGATTGGTAATTAAAACGTCTGCATTAGGCATGGCGGCCATAACCCGTTTTTTCGACATTTTAGCACGCATAGCGCGTAATTTAGCTTTAACTTGAGGATTACCCTCTTGATCTTTATGCTCATCTTTTAGCTCCTTCTTAGACATCTTCATTTTATTCATGTATGCATATCGCTGGTATAAATAGTCAATCACAGCCAATGCAAACATAAAGCAGCATACCCCTACAAATAATTTTACCAGCCCTTTTATTAGTAATTTCATACTTGCTATGATTTGCAGCTCATATGTATAGCTAAAGCTCTTCAGCTCACTCTTAATTACAATATATACAATCGATCCTACAAGTAATATCTTTACAATACCTTTGAGCAACTCCATCACTGAATTCAGTGAAAAGATTCTTTTGAAACCTGCGATTGGTGAGATCCTATTTAACTTTGGTTGTATTGCTTCTAAAGAATAAATTATACCATTTTGCGATAGCGTACTTATAATATTAACAATCATCATAATTAAGGCAGGGAATATGATAAAAGGCGCTACATCTATTATCAGCTCACCCATAATACCAATAATATCATTTGAAATAGGATTACTTCCATTTTTGTTGAGAGTAGCAAGCATTTCATATGGAGAAGTAATAAATTTTTTTAATTTCCCTAAAAGAGAGACACTGAAAACCCCTCCAAGCATCACTACACATAGTGAGAGAGCAAAAATAGATGAAAAAGAGTTCAGCTCTTTTGAAGTAAAAATCTCGCCCTTCTCTCGAGCTTTTTCGAGCTTTCGCTCACTAGGCTCTTCAGTCTTTTGAGACTGATCTTCTGTATCGCTCATAGTCCATAGCTTTTTACAAGGCTACCACACAGCATATACCAGCCATCAACAAGTACGAAAAATATCAACTTAAATGGCAACGATATAACAACTGGAGGCAACATCATCATACCCATGGCCATAAGCACAGAAGATACTACAAGGTCTATAACTAAAAAGGGTAAAAATACCAAAAAACCTATTTCAAATGCCTTCCTGAGCTCACTGATAAGGAATGCAGGTGTCAACACATGAAGTGGCGTCTCACCTCTAGAAACTTTATCATCAACTTTAGCCATCCCACGAAACAGAGACAATTCCTTATCTGCTACATTTTCCAGCATAAAACCTTTAATGGGCTTTTGAATACTATCCCAAGCCATCTCATTCGTTATCCTTTCTTCAATTAGAGGCTCTAATGCATCTTCATACATAACTTTCAAAGGCTTTTCCATAATGAAAAAAGTTAAAAACAAAGCAAGACTTGTCAATACTGAATTTGGAGGTGTCTGCTGCAAGCCTAACCCATTCCTTAAAATTGAAAAAACTACAGTTATCTTAGTAAAAGATGTAAACATTATAATAATAGATGGGGCAACACTCAAGATCGTTATAATCCCTATCATCTGAATTATCTTAGAGCTAAAGCCTCCAGACACAGAAGTTGCGTTATCTGTTAAGCTCATAGTCAGATCTTCTGCTGCAACTAGCTGATAATCAATTATAAATGCAATGATGATAAAAATTATCGTAAATACTGTAAAGCTTTTTTTAGTCATATTTTTGAACATATTTGATATGATAGACATTATCATTCATGGAAACTTTTGTCACTCAAACAATTATTGAGGTTTATTTATTAAAAATGATGAAAGAACTTTGGTTATTCACACAATCCTTAATATAATTTTAATATTTTGTGCCTATTATGGATTTTAGAGTATCTACTAATAAGTAGATTTATATGACAAAAGAAATTAAAATTAAGGATTTAAACACTTGAGAAGAAGAGTTAAATCTTTTGCCAAAAACTCACGGCAAAGAACTTGCTGAGGATCGATTTTCTTTTACTAACTTTGTAAAAGACAAAATTATCTTTCAGGACAAAACATTTATTTGTAAAGAAGGCAACCAAGTTTTTAAATATATTATAAAGCCAGATATGGCATATGACTCATACATTATACAATATAATATTGTAGAAAAAATTGGTGTAGCAAAAAATTATGTTGAAAATTTTAAGACTTTAGAAGAAGAGTTAAATCTTTTACCATAAAATTATGTTGATACTGTTAGTAGATCTCCTGTCATGTTGCTTTTGAAAGTTTGTAGAATTACATCTCTTGCGTTAGATTCATACCTCTTCCAGGCAAAAACACTTACTTGTAAAGAAGGCAACCAAGTCTTTAAATATACTATACAACCAAAGATATCTCCTAATGGATATACAATTAAATATGATATTATAGACACAATCGATATAACAAAAGATTATGTAACCGCAGATTATATAATAGTTAATGAACTTAATACAGCGTCTGATGTTTCAAAATCAATCGATATAACAAAAGATTATGAGATGGTTGATGAGCTTAATATAATAGAAAATAATATTTTGACCGACGACACACTATAAGTGTAATCCACAAATATACAGTAATGTTGAAAATGATCAGCATTCTGTACCTCCTACTAAAAATTTCATCAAATTTACACACTTTGTAATATATTTTTGAACACATTTAATATTAGCAACATTATAATTCATAGAAACTTTTGTCATCTAAACAATTATAAAGGTTGATTTATTCAATTTGTAGTTGACGCATACCACAATTTATAATAGTATTATATATATAA
>CAMCJK010000060.1 GCA_945875075.1 Candidatus Fokinia solitaria
TTATTTTGCATTTTTAATTAAAATTGAAATTTTAGTTAATAGAAGAGACTCTAATGTGAACTCTCCCTCTAAACTAAAATTATAGTTGTGTTTTGATACCTTGTCAACAACCATAATGTTGTTTGAAAGGGTCTGTTCACATATAAATTCTTTCCAATTTTTTATAGCCTCTGATATTAAAGCATCATCACTTACAACTATGCTTTCTATCTTATCAGTTATATTTAACCCACTGTCTTTTCTTGTTTGCTGTATGAATCTTATAATGTCTCTTGCTATACCTTCAAGCTGCAGTTCAGGATTGATTTCTAACTCCAAAACAACCAATCCATCATTACTATCTATTGCACAGCAATTATTTAGAGTTGATTCTTTGGGCTCAAGCTTTAGAGTGTATTCACCTTGTATTAATTCAATGTTATCTACAAAAACCTTATTATCTTTTAATGCCCAATTACCTGCTTTAGTATTGGCGATTATATCTTTCACATTTTGAGGAATACGTTTGCCAATTACAGGCAAATGCAATTGTAGCTTGAAATTCCCATAGTTAGATATGAGGGTTTTATCTAAATTTATCCACTCCTTTACATTTATTTCATCTAGTACTAGCTGCTGCATTTCATCTGATAGGTTCTTTACACCTAACCCAACAAATGTCACAGACTGTAAAGGTTGCCTCACTCTGATCCCAGCATTATGTCTTATGCTTAATGCTGCCCTGCATGCTTCTCTAACTTTTTCCATACTATCTATCAACACTTTATCCACTGGCTTTTCAAACTTAGGAAACTCTTCTAAATGGATACTTTCAATATCAGAATGTAAAGATAAGTATATTGCTTCAGAAATCATTGGTAGAAGTGGTGCTATTACCTTGCAAACAATTGTTAGAACGCTATACAATGTATTGAATGCAGAAGTTTTATCAATATCAAGATCACCCTTCCAAAATCTCTCTCTAGACCGTCTTATATACCAATTATTTAAAATATCTAAAAATCTCTCAATCTCTTCTGTAGTTGATATTGTGTCATAAGCATTCATTGAATTTTTGATATTTTCAACTAAAAGTAAGCATTTTGCAATTATATATTTATCAAGAAGTGTGCCAGCATCAAGAGAGAATTCACATTTAAAAGAGTCTATATTGGCATATAGTATAAAAAAATTGTAGGCATTCCAAAGAGGCTTTATAACCTTTCTAATTGATTCTTGTATCCCAGCTGCTTCTTTATCAATTATTAATTCTTGTCCACGCATTATAGGTGATGAGATCATAAACCAACGCAAAGCATCAGCTCCATACTGGTCAAATACCATATTTGGGTCTGGATAATTCTGTAGCCTCTTAGACATCTTTTGCCCTCCATCACCTAAAATAACTCCATGACATATACAATTCAGAAAGGGTGGTCTATCAAACAAAGCAGTTGCCAATACCAATAGTGTATAAAACCAACCTCTTGTCTGTGCAACATACTCTACAATGAAATCTGCAGGGAAATTCTTCTCAAACCATTCTCTGTTTTCAAATGGATAATGAACTTGAGCATATGGCATAGCACCACTTTCAAACCAGCAATCAAGAACCTCAGGAACTCTCTTCAAGATAGAATCCCCAGTAGGATCAGAGGGGTTTGGTTTTGTTAGTGTGTCAATGAATGGCATATGTAAATCATCAATTTTAACTCCAAATGATGCTTCAATTTCAGCAATTGAACCATAAACTTCAGTGTGAGGATATTTAGGATCAGTACTCTCCCATATAGGTATAGGACATCCCCAATATCTATTTCTTGATATTGACCAATCACGTGCATTCTCAAGCCATTTCCCAAACAAACCACCTTTTATGTGTTCAGGTATCCAATTTATTTGTTTATTATTTTCAATCATCTGATCTTTGATAGATGTAACTCTCAAATACCAGGAAGGCACAGCTTTATATATAAGAGGAGTATCAGTCCTCCAACAAAATGGGTAATTATGCACATACATATCAGTTTTAGTAAGCCTACCTTCAGATTTTAACCTCTGTATTATCAGATCATTTGTCTCAAATACTTGCATGTCTACAAAATCACTTACAGGCTCTGTAAACCTCCCTCTACTATCTACAGGGCAGACTATTTCTATATCATTTTCACTGCAGATTCTCTGATCATCTTCACCAAATCCTGGTGCTATGTGGACAATACCAGTGCCATCCTCTGTCGTCACGAAATCACCCGCTATAACTCTAAATGCATTCTTATGTCCAATGAAGTAGTTGAAAATTGGAGTGTATTCTAGGCCAATCAGCTCTTCACCTTGTACTTTCATGACTACCTCCTCACCAATCTCTTTTTTATATTTTACAGATAGTGCTGAGGCTATTATGTAGTGATCATCACCACTTTTTATAACTGAATATTCTAAATCTCTACCAACGGCGACAGCTAAGTTTGAAGGTAATGTCCATGGAGTGGTTGTCCAAATTAAAAGATATAAATTTTCAAATCCCAAAGCACTTTGAGATACCCTAACTGCTACTGTAGCTGTTTTACTATGTTTTTCTCTATAAGAGTTATCCATTTTGGTTTCAAAGTCTGATACTGGTGTCTCACAAGCCCATGAATATGGCATCACCCTGCTGGATTTATATATCAATCCTTTATCATAAATGGTTTTAAAGACCCATAGAACGCTCTCCATATATGAGGTATCCATCGTCTTATAATCATTCTCAAAATCCACCCATCTTCCTTGTCTCTCAACATAATCATGCCACTGTTGAGTATATTGTAAAACTGACTGCTTACAGTGTTTATTAAAGTTATCAATGCCAAACTTTTCTATTGCAACTTTGCCAGAAATTTGCAGCTCTTTTTCTGCCGCCATTTCAGCTGGTAATCCATGACAGTCCCAACCAAATCTTCTCTGCACAGTATATCCACACATGGTTTTATATCGTGCGAAAACATCCTTTATAAATCCTGTTAAAAGGTGTCCATAGTGAGGTAATCCATTTGCAAAAGGAGGCCCATCATAAAATACAAAATCATCTTTCCTAGAAAGATTAACAGATTTTTCAAATGTTTTATTTTGATTCCATTGATTTATGATCCCTTTTTCTAATTCAGGGAATTTTACATTTGAATCAACAGGAGTATAAAAAGGTTTATTGTCTGACATAAGTGA
>CAMCJK010000061.1 GCA_945875075.1 Candidatus Fokinia solitaria
CTGTACCTGATAAACTGGGTGGTGTTCTTTGTATGTTTGGTGCGATTGTGGTGTTATTTTTTCTACCATGGCTAGATGGAGCTAAAGTAAAAAGCTCAAGATATAAACCTATATATAGAATATTTACTTTCTTAATATATATTGTTTTCGGATGTTTAGGATATATAGGTGCATGTCCTGTTGAGCCCCCATATGTCACGATTGGACAATGCCTAAGTGTTTGGTATTTTGCACACTTCTTAGTAATCATCCCTCTAGTCTCAAGATTTGAGAAACCTAAACAGGAGCCTGAATCAATTAGTGCAGATTGGGATAAAAATCATTCTTAATCCCATTGCATTTATACTAATCATCACTTTATATTTGTCATTCTTTTAATTATTCTCTTTATAAATGTTTAGGATATATAGGTGCATGTCCTGTTGAGCCACCATATGTCACAATTAGGCAATGTCTAAGTGTTTGGTATTTTGCACACTTCTTAGTAATCATCCCTCTAGTCTCAAGATTTGAGAAACCCAAACAGGAGCCTGAATCAATTAGTGCAGATTGGGATAAAAATCATTCTTAATCCCACTGCACTTATACTAATCATCACTTTATATTTGTTATTTTTTTAATTATTCTCTTTATAAATGTTTAGGATATATAGGTGCATGTCCTGTTGAGCCAACATATATAACAATTGGGCAATGTCTAAGTGTTTGGTATTTTGCACACTTCTTAATAATTATACCACCAGTACACCCAATTTAATCAATCATTCTTAATCCCATTGCATTTACACTAATTATCACTTTATATTTGTTATTTTTTCAATTCTTCTCTTTATGTTTGTAATATATTCTTAATATATCAAGTGTATATTTTTCATAGCAGTCTTAAAATACTCTTTAAGATAGCAAAATTTTAATCAGTCATTAACAAAATAATAAAAGAAAAATTATGAAAACTCAATCTTATGAGCAAATACTGAAAAATATCAAAGTGAAATAGAAACATGTTATCAATACTTTACAACGATGCGCAACGAGGCTAATCAGTCAATAAAAGAGTCTGCTGCCCAGGATGAAAAAAACATACTTGATGGTGAAGTAAAAAAGAAAATTTTAGCCCCATCGACAAATGTCGACTTAAGGGAAATCCTTAAAAATACTACTGACAGCCTAAAGAGTTTTTTAACAACCATTCCGTCACAAGAATCTATTGCTACAATGGGAGATGAAGCACGATTTTTAAAAGAGTTAAAGGGGTACGATCAGTTAGTGAAAAATAATCAGGCTGATGGGACAAAACAAACATTACAAGGAAGAAATCACCATTATGATAGACATTTAACAGCTGCCTTATTGGACCTACACAAGACAAAATATGATTTTTTAACACAATTCTCTACTGAAGCTGAGGTAAACATCGAGATTGTTGATCAGAATTTTATTAAAGTGGTAAAAGAATTCCAACAAGAGATAAATAAAATTAGCACTGCTATAAAGCCAAAAATTTTTGCTGATATTCAGAAGGAGGAAGGAATAATAAAATTATGCCTAGTATCCTACAGCAAGTTCGTAAAAGACTGCATCAAAGTGCGTAAAGATTATATAGAGTATTTAGAAAAGTTAGACCAATATATTAATGATATAGAGGCACTTTTTGATGTGAAATGCTTGAAAACTAATATTGAATTTAAGCCTAAAATCACAAACAAATTAGATAATCAGGTAAATAATAGACCTAAAAAGGTAATAAAAAAACAAGAGAGTATTACGAAATATTTTGATAATAAGGCATTTGAAGATCAGAAAGTTACAGATATTAAGGAAAATAAGCAATCTGAACATAGTATATCAAAATCACCAGTAGCTCTAAACAACAAGAATAAACAAAAGAAGGATAATAATCAACAAATTTTAGAGGAAAATAAGGAGTTATTAAGTGGTATAGAAGTGTTAAGCGAGGAGATTGTTTTAGAAAATATACAAAGGATGTTTGGGCGAAAAACAACATCTGAGACTTCTCTTGGATATTTTGAGTTTCATAATTCGAAGATTGATGTTCATATTACACCAGAAATATCTAAACAAATGATTGAAATGCATGTCAAATGCAGATTTGAATGTGCTGTATTAGCAGGTGTTGTAAAAAAACCCAAATCTGAAACAGGAATAAAAGTGTTGCAATTCCAAAATAAGAAAAGACAGCATATGGAGGATGCTTGCTACAAAGCAGATAATGGAATAACATATAAATTATGTGAAGTTAAAGTTTTGGGGGAGAGTCAAAAAAATGGAGATTGGATAATAGGGGATATGAGATTAGTATGTTTATGGGATACAAGCACTAATATAATACATGGCTTTGAGATTACTGATCATAAAGGCGTTGAAAAAAATGTAAAAGATTTCCAAAGTTATACTGGAGCATTTATTGACAGAGTTATTCCAAAGCAAGAGAATCAAGTAGCAGTTGACAAACAACCTATAAATAATAAAGTAGCACAGCAAATGGAATATAAAGCACAAAAACAAGAAGATGAGAAAAATCAACACCGAGCAGCTGCACAAAATGGAGATATAATAGCAGATGATAACAAACCTGTAGAACATTGGGGGCAATATGCTAGGAACAATGAAGAGTCAAAAGGAAAAACAGACCCTAAGGATGCTCAAAATATGAAGGGCATAAAGAAACACTATAAGCAACAACAAAGGCAACAAAATAATAGAGGACTTGGTATGTGAGGTAAAGATTAATCATTTCTGATGAATACTGGGTTGCTTACCATAGAACAGATTCTTAAGTGATGATGTTTGTGGTAAGTAATCATATTTATCAATAAAAGCCATTCCAGCTGCAGCTGCATTTGATATAGTGGCTCCAGCTACATTAAATGTATTCACATCAAACTTTATTATCTTATGATTTATTATTTCTAGTTCATCTATATTTATTTGCTTTGGCAATATGCTGCTAGATATGATTTTTTTTTCATCTTGATTAAATGTTTGAATAAAACCTATATTTTGATCAGCTGCAAAAAATACTGACATTGGGAATACTATCTGAGGATTAATCTGCAGTTCTTTATATAAAATCATTTCCAGTGTACTAATTCCAAATACTTTGATATTTTTAGCAATTGATATTCCATATGCAGCACTGGTG
>CAMCJK010000062.1 GCA_945875075.1 Candidatus Fokinia solitaria
TATACCAGATTCTACATTGAATAAAATTGATAATGACGTCGAGCAAAACGTTCAGTATATATCAAAGAGGCAACTTCTAATTGCTAAAATTAGTGAGTTATGGAAATTTTCTGTAAAACACCACTACAAAACAAAAGAGAAGCTTTCCACTGATGAGATGAAAATAATACAATTGATAGTAGACAAGTAGTGTTTGGGAAGAATTTAAAGTTAAAGCCTGAATATAGTAATGGAAAGGTTTTAAAAGTTACAAATATCTTCGGTACATTCCAAGGAGAAGGACCATATACTGGTTATCCATCAATTTTTATTAGGCTCAGTGGATGTAATCTTGCCTGTACCTTTTGTGATACTGAATTTGATCGCTATGATGAATTGGGAATCAATGAGATAATTGATATTGGGTATAAAAAGTTTTCAGAATTTTCTGATGGTATCAATGATATTAAGCCACTAATAGTTATTACGGGAGGTGAGCCAATGAGACAGAATATCAGTTTGCTATGCAAAACATTATTGGATAATGGGCATATAGTACAAATAGAGTCAAATGGTACATTAATTTCTCCTGATTTACCAAAAGATGTAAAAATTGTTTGCTCTCCAAAGATTGCTAATAATAAGTATTATAAAGTTCGTTCAGATGTTCTGAATCAAACAATTGCAATAAAGTTTATAGTTTCAGAATCACAAACAGAATACTCTGATATAGGTGATGTAGGGCAAAAAGAATGGAATATACCAGTTTATATCCAACCAATGGATGAGTATAATAGTGAAAAAAATTTTATAAATTTATCTCTGGCAATGAAATTAGCTGTAAGTAATAATGGGATTTTATCATTACAAATACATAAAATGATTAGTATTGAATAGTTTCTTTTACTTGATTACCTTAAAATTTTGTAAATTTATTTTTATCAATGGAATTAGCTGCAAAAATCATTACAAACACATAAAATGATTGGCATTGAATAGTTTCTTTTACTTGATTATAAATCGAATGAATAGTAGATCTTTAGAGAAATATCTTATGATACATATTTTCAATTTTTAATGATTAAACAAAAAAGTATCCATGTCTTTACATCCTTATGCTTAGTAGTGTTAACTGGATGTGACATCATGTCAGATAAGCTTGATGAAGTAGGAAGGGTTCCTCCATTAAGTAAAGTCAACATATATGAAGAGCCTTTCCATCCAATTCATGAGCAAGTGGAGTTAAGATCAAAATTAAGTAATTTGGGCTATGAGAATGGTGATAAATACGATGATGGCAAAAAACATATAGTACAAAGCAATAGAGGTGCTTCATCCAATAGTATATGGAAAAATGGCTCTCGTTCTTTTTTTAAGCCTCATGCAATTGGAGATGTCTTATCTGTAGTGGTACAGATATCTGACCAAGCAAAACTAGATAATAAAACTCAGAAATCAAGAAATTCTGGTACAAGCGTCAAAGCACCATCAATATTTGGTCTAGAAAATATTTTTGATAAGATATTACCAAGCACATCTAAATCATCTGAAATGCTCAATATTAATTCAAATGATTCTGCTTTTGGAAATGGTAAAGTCGATAGGAAGGAGAGGGTACATACAACAATTGCAGTTACTGTCATCAAAATTTTATCTAGCGGTAATTTAGTTGTAAAGGGGACTCAAGAAGTGAGAGTTAACTTTGATGTAAGAGAAGTAACAATAGAAGGTATTGTGAGACCTGAAGATATCTCAACAGATAATAAGATAAAATTAGAGCAAATAGCTGAGGCGAGAGTATCTTATGGTGGACGTGGACAGATATTTGATTATCAGCAGGCTCCTTATGGTAAGCAGATTCTTGACATTATTTCTCCATTTTAAATTAGATGAAGGTTATTGTTAAGAAGTTTGGCGGCACTTCAGTTGGTAATGTAGAGCGAATAAAAAGAGTTGCAAGCATCATAGCTAACAGTAAAAACAAAGTAGTGGTTGTTGTATCAGCAATGTCTGGTATGACAAATGAGTTGGTTAAATATACAAATGAAATTCATCCTATATCAAGCTCTGAGGAGATGGCTGAATATGATGCTGTGATATCTGCTGGTGAACAAATTACAATTGGATTGCTATCACTTGCACTAATGTCACTAGGCTTGAAATCTAGGTCATATCTAGGATGGCAAGTACCTATTAAAACTAATTCAGATTATGCAAAAGCTAAGATTGTAGAAATATTAACTGATAAGCTTTTTTCTGATCTTGAAAAAAATGTGATACCTGTTATTGCTGGATTTCAAGGTGTGTGTGATGATAGAGTTACAACACTCGGAAGAGGTGGCTCAGACACTACGGCAGTTGCAGTTGCAGTTGCTCTCCAAGCCTCTAGATGTGATATATATACTGATGTGGACGGTATTTTCACATCTGATCCGAGAATAGTCACTAAGGCAAAGAAAATATCAAAAATACATTATGAATCTGCATTACAGATGGCTAGTTCAGGAGCGAAAGTAATCCATCCAAGAGCAGTAGAAATAGCAATGCAAAATAAAATGCCAGTACAAATACTCAATACATTTTCAGATGATCCTGGGACTCAAATTATACATGATATCAAAAGACAAATGGAAAAAACTATCATTACGGGAATAGCAATACAAAAAGATCTTGTGATAGTAACATTAATTAGTATGAATAATACTGATATAGATTTATTATTAGTTGACTTACTGGAGGTTGGAATGACGATTGAATCAATAAATCAATCGAATATGTCTTTTGCAAATATTAAAGATAATACAGTCATTTATGACTATCATTTAATGTTTTCTGCTGAGTATTTAGATAGATTTATGCAATTAATTGAAACACTATTTCAAATGCAAGATAAAGTCATTATAAGAGAAAAGTTGAGCAAAATATCAATTGTAGGCATTGGTATAAAGCATAATAATATCATTATTAAGACTCTTCTAGAGACCTTAAAGACTATAAATGTATCTCCTATCTCAATGCAAATTCTTGAAACTCAACTGTCGTTTGTAGTTGAGCAA